>UQTR01000077.1 GCA_900544065.1 uncultured Collinsella sp. | reverse complement strand
TCTTAGGGTCTCGTGGGCTCGGAGATGTGTATAAGAGACAGCTGCTGTTCACACTGGACAACAAACCCGGCAAGCTGGCTGAGGTCATCCAGGTCATTGGCCGCTTCGGCTACGACATGGAGTCCATCAAGAGCCGTCCGCTGCCCCATGTCCCCTTTGATTATTATTTTTACGTCGAGCTGGTGGGCGACCCCTCCGCCGACGAGACCGCCGCGCTGCTGCGTGAGCTGGACCATACCTGCCGCACGGTGCGGCTGTTAGGAGTGTATACAAAATGAGTGGATTTATCGGCACCAAGCTCACCATGAATCTGGGTGAGCGCAGCTATGACATCATCCTGAAAAACGGCGCACTGGAAAATCTGTACCAGTTTGCCCGCCTCGACCGCCGGGTGGCGGTGGTGACGGACGCAGGCGTTCCCGCCGAGTACGCACAGCGTGTGGCCGACCAGTGCCGCGACGCAAAAATTATTACTGTCCCGCAGGGCGAGGCCAGCAAGAGCATGAAGATCCTCGAAAGCGTCCTGCGCCAGATGCTGGAGTTCAATATGGGCCGCGGCGACCTCGTCATCGCCGTCGGCGGCGGCGTCGTGGGCGACGTGGCGGGCTTTGTGGCCGCCACCTACATGCGCGGCTGCAAGTTTGTGCAGATCCCCACGAGCCTGCTCGCCATGGTGGATTCGTCGGTGGGAGGCAAGACCGCCATAGACCTGGCTGCCGGCAAGAACTTGGCCGGCGCCTTTTGGCAGCCGAGCGTGGTTATCGCCGACGTGGGGTGCCTGGCCACCCTCACGCCCGAGCAGTTCGCCGACGGCTGCGGCGAGGTCGTCAAGCACGCCGTAATCGCCGACCCGGAGCTTTTCGCCGAGCTGGAGAAGACCCCGCTCACGCTGGAGCTGCTCAACCGCGATGTGGCCCGCGTAGCGCTCATCATCGCCCGCAATATCGACATCAAGCGCGCCGTGGTCGTCGCCGACGAGCGCGAAACCAACCAGCGCAAGCTCCTCAACTTTGGACACAGCGCCGGACACGCCGTCGAGGCCTGCGAGCACTTTGAACTCGGACACGGCAACTGCGTGTCGATCGGCATGGGTATCATCACGCGCGCCGCGGCCCTGCACGGCATTTGCGATGCTGCACTGCCCGATCGTATTGAGGAACTCTGCGCCCGCCATGGCCTCAAGACCCGCTGCGACCTAGATGCCGATGCCGTCTTTGCCGAGGCGCTCCACGACAAGAAGCGCGCGGGCGACACTATCGACCTGGTGATTCCGCACGGCATTGGCCGCTGCAGTATCGACCGCACGCCGCTTTCCACTTTCCACGAACTCATTGCCGAGGGCCTCGGCCAGAAGGGAGACGCAACCGCATGCTAGCCCGCATCACCCCGTCCCCGCTTAAGGGCACCGTTCCCGCCATCGCGTCCAAGTCGATGGCGCATCGCCTCATCATCTGCGCTGCGCTTGCCAACGGCGAGACACACGTCACCTGCAATACCACCTGCGCCGACATCGAGGCTACGGTGCGTTGCCTTACGGCCCTGGGTGCTCGCATCGAGACCGTCGAGGACGGCTTCCAGGTCCACCCCACCATGAAGAGTGTTGAGTTTGGCCTGCTCAAGGCCCTTGCCGGCGGCACGCTTGACTGCGGCGAAAGTGGATCCACGCTCCGCTTTATGCTGCCTGTCGCCTGCGCGCTGGGTGCGGATGCCACCTTCGTGGGCCAAGGCCGCCTGGGCGCCCGCCCGCTCTCCCCGCTCTCGGACGAGATCATCGCCGCCGGCTGCGATCTACAGGGTCTGGGCGGTTTTCCGCTCAAGACGAGCGGCCGCATGCGCCCGGGCACCTTTGTGCTTCCGGGCAACGTGAGCTCGCAGTACATCTCGGGCCTGCTGCTGGCAGCCCCGCTGCTGGCCCAGCCCTCCTGCGTGCAGGTAACCGGCCTCATCGAGAGCCGCCCCTACATCAACCTGACGATACAGGCCATGAAGGCCTTTGGCGTCGAGGTCAACGTCGAGCGTATTCCGGCCAAGGACGGCCAGCCCGAGGTCACGAACTTCCGCGTGAGCAGCGGCTCGTACCGCACGCCCGGCAGCGTTGCTGTCGAGGGCGACTGGTCCAACGCCGCCTTTTGGCTGTGCGCCGGCGCTATCGGCGCCGACCCCATCACCGTGGAGGGCGTATCCCTGAGCTCCGCGCAGGGCGACCGAAACGTGCTCGCCGCGCTTTCGCGCTTTGGCGCTCGCATCGTGCGCTCCACCAACGCCGCCACCGTGCAGTCCGACAAGCTCGCCGGCTTTGAGATGAGCGCCCACGACATTCCCGACCTGGTGCCCGTCATCTCGGCCGTAGCCTCGCTGGCGCAGGGCCGCACCTTTATCCGCGATTGCGCCCGTCTGCGCATCAAGGAATCCGACCGCCTGGTCACGACCACCCGCGAGCTCACCGCGCTGGGCGCGCAGGTGCGCATTGCCGGCGATGACCTCATCATCAAGGGTGTCGATGCCTTCACCGGCGGCGAGGTCGATTCGCACAACGACCATCGCATCGCCATGATGGCCGCTATCGCCGCGAGCCGCGCCACCGGCGAGGTCGTGATCCACGGCGCCGAGGCGGTCAACAAGTCCTATCCCGATTTCTTCGACCACTACCGCCTGCTGGGCGGCAAGGTCACACTCGAGGAGGAATAGCATGTCCTCGACCTTTGGCAACGTCTTGCACTTAAGCATCTTCGGCCAGTCGCACTCCCCCGCCATCGGCTGCTCCCTCGATGGCATTCCGGCGGGCATCGCTGTTGACCAGGGGCAGCTGCAGGCCTTCCTCGACCGTCGTGCCCCCGGTCGCGACGAGACCGCGACCAAACGCCGCGAGGCCGACGCCGCCCACATCATCGCCGGTGTGGTCGATGGACATACCACCGGCGCGCCCATCGCCGCGATTATCGAAAACACCAACACGCGCTCCAAGGATTACTCCGAGCTGCGCCGCAAGCCCCGCCCCGGACATGCGGACTTCCCTGCGCGCGTGAAGTATCACAACATGCACGATGTCGCCGGTGGCGGGCATTTCTCCGGCCGCCTAACGGCACCCCTGTGCATCGCCGGCGGCATTGCGCTGCAGGCGCTCGAGGCCCGCGGCATTAAAGTAATGGCGCACGTCGCGCAGATCGGCGGCATCTCCGACCTGCCGATGGACGATATGGTCTATCGCGAGGCCGACCGCAAAGCGATCCTAACGAACGATCTGCCGTGCATTGACGCCGCCGCAGCCGGCCGCATGCGCGAGGAGATCCTAGCCGCACGCGACGAACTCGACAGCATCGGCGGCATCGTGGAGTGCGGCATTTATGGGCTTCCCGCGGGCATCGGCGACCCCATGTTCGACGGCATCGAGAACCGCATCGCGCAAATCGCGTTTGGCATTCCCGCCGTAAAGGGCATGGAGTTTGGCATGGGCTTTGCCGTGGCCGCCATGCGCGGCAGCGAGAACAACGATCCGTATCGCATCGATGCCGAGACCGGCGAGATCGAGGTCGAGTCCAACAACGCCGGCGGCATCCTGGGCGGTATTTCGACCGGCGCGCCCGTCATGTGGCGCATGGCCGTAAAGCCGACGCCCTCCATTGGCCGCGAGCAGCAGACGGTGGACATGGACGCTATGGAAAATGCCGAGCTCTCGGTCCACGGCCGCCACGATCCCTGCATCGTCCCCCGAGCTGTCCCCGTAGCCGAGGCAGCCGCCGCCCTTGCCATCTGGGACGCCCTCCTCGAAGACGCCGCCCAGCGCTAACTACCCACCCCTCAACATCCCCCGACACGTGAAAGGGGTCTCCATGGACCTTGCTGACATCCGCCAGGCCATCGATGGCATCGACACCACGCTCCTCAACAGCTTTGTCGAACGCATGGACATTGCCACCGAGGTCGCCAAGTCAAAAATCGAGATGGGCAAGGCCGTCTTCGACCCCGCCCGTGAGCGCTCCAAGCTCAACAGCCTCGCCAGCCGCGCGCCCGAGCGCTACGAGGCGCAGACCATCACCCTGTTCCGTCTCCTCATGAGCATGAGCAAGGCCGAGCAGCAGCGCTACATCAACGAGCTCAAGGGCATCACCGTCTCGCAAAAGGCCCACGCCACGGCTGCAGCCTCCGACACGCCCTTCCCTCAAACGGCCACCGTCGCCTGCCAGGGCGTCGAGGGCGCTTACAGCCAAATCGCCGCGTGCAAGCTCTTCGACGTGCCCGACATCGCATTCTTCGAGACCTTCGAGGGCGTCATGTGCGCCGTGCGCGACGGCTTCTGCGAGTTTGGCGTGCTGCCCATCGAGAACTCCACCGCCGGCTCGGTCAACGCCGTCTACGACCTGCTCGCCCAGTTCGACTTCCACATCGTGCGCTCGCTTCGCCTCAAAATCGACCACAACTTGCTCGTCAAGCCCGGCACCAAGCTTGCGGACGTGCACGAGGTCTACAGCCACGGCCAGGCCATTGCCCAATGCGCCGGCTTTATCGAGGCGCACGACCTGCACGCCACCAAGTACCCCAACACGGCCATGTCGGCCGAGATGGTCGCCAGCTCCGAACGCACCGATGTTGCCGCCATCGCATCGCGCAGCTGCGCGGCACTCTACGGCCTGGAGGTACTGGAGCCCAACATCCAGGACTCGGACAACAACTACACGCGCTTTGTCGTCATCAGCCGCGAGCCACGCGTCTACCCCGGCGCCAACCGCACCTCGCTCATGATTACCACGGCCAACGAGCCGGGCGCACTCTATCGCGTACTCGAGCGCTTCTACGCGCTCAATATCAACCTCATCAAGCTCGAGAGCCGCCCCATCCCCGGGCACGACTTTGAGTTTATGTTCTACTTTGACCTGGACTGCCCCTTTGGCAGCAAGGCCCTCGATGACCTGCTCGATTCCATCGACGACGTGTGCGAGAGCTTCACCTACTTTGGCAGTTACACGGAGGTGCTCTAGATGACCGATGTCGCCGCAACCCGCCCCTACGGCGTGCTGGGCCGCGTGCTGGGCCACAGCTACACCCCGACCATCTACAAGGAGCTCGCGGGGCTAGAGTATGTGCGTTTTGAGCGGGAGCCCGAGGACCTCCAGGCTTTTATGACGGGCGACGAATGGGAGGGCACCAACGTGACCATCCCCTACAAGCGCGCCGTCATGGAATACCTGGACGAGCTGAGTCCACTCGCCGAGCGTATGGGAAACGTCAACACCATCACGCGCCTGCCCGACGGCCGCCTACGCGGCGACAACACCGACTACTTCGGCTTTCAGTGCCTAGTCGAGGAGCTGGGCGTTGAGGTCGCCGGCAAGAAGGCCCTCGTGCTCGGTGCCACCGGTGGCGCCGGCACCACTGCCAGCATGGTGCTTGGCGACCTGGGCGCCATCGTCGTGCCGGTCGGCCGCACGAGCGAAGTCAACTACGACAACATCGCGCAGCAGTCCGACGCCGCACTGCTCGTCAACTGCACGCCCGCCGGCATGTTCCCCCACTGTCCCGATGCCCCCTGCACGCTCGAGGGGCTCGATGCGCTCGAGGGCGTCATCGACATTGTCTACAACCCCGCCCGCACGGGCCTGATGCTCGAGGCCGAGCGCCGCGGCATCCCCTGCATCGGCGGCCTGCTGATGCTCGTGGCCCAGGCGGCGCAAGCCGTTGAGCGCTACACCGGCCAGGCCACTCCGCGTGAGCGCATTCTGGACGTAACGGAGCGCCTGTCACGCCGCGAACAGAACATCGCGCTGATCGGTATGCCGGGCTCGGGCAAGACCCGCGTGGGCGAGCAGATTGCCCTGCTCACGGGGCGAGACCACATCGACCTGGACCGCGCCCTCGAGGAGCGCGTGGGCATGCCCTGCGCCGACTTTATCGTCGAGCGCGGCGAGGCGGCCTTCCGCGAGCAGGAGACGGCGGCGCTGGCCGGCATCTCCAAGCGCAGCAGCCTGGTGCTTTCCACGGGCGGCGGCGTGGTCACGCGCGACGAGAACTACCCGCTACTGCACCAGAACAGTCAGATCGTGATGCTCAACCGTAAGCTCGACGAACTCGCCCACAAGGGTCGCCCCATCACCGCCCGCGATGGCATCGACAAGCTGGCCGAGCAGCGCATGCCGCGCTACCGCGCCTGGGCCGACTACATCATCGACTCACGCGACTGCGCCGCCAACACCGCCCAAGCCCTCCTCGACACCCTCCCACCCGCTCTCTAATCAAAACCACCACAAAGGGGACAGGCACTTTTGTGGTGGTTTTCCAACCGCAAAGGAAGCAGCCATGAAAGCACTCGTCATCAACGGCCCCAACCTCAACATGCTCGGCATTCGCGAGCCGGGCATCTATGGCAGCGACAACTACGACCGCTTAGTGCAGATTTGCCAGGAAGCGGGCGCTGCACAGGGCTTCGACGAGGTCGAGGTCTTCCAGTCCAACCACGAGGGCAGCATCGTCGACAAGATCCAGGAGGCCTACGGCAAGGTCGACGGCATCGTCATCAACCCGGCAGCTTACACGCACACGAGCGTCGCGATCCTCGACGCCCTCAAGGCCGTCGCCATCCCTGCCGTCGAGGTACACATCAGCGCCGTAGAGACACGCGAGGACTTCCGCCAGGTGAGCTATGCACGCCTGGCCTGCTTCGCCACCATCACTGGCGAGGGCCTGCAAGGCTACGCTCACGCGTTGGAGCTGCTGAGGGAGTATCTCGAAAAGTAAAATGCCAACCCCAACAAACAGCAGCGGCTTGCTCGCGCTCGGCTCCAGCAGCACACAAGATGAAAAAAGCCCAGACCACCAAGCGGTCCGGGCTTAATAAACGATGGTGCTCCATGGCGGATTCGAACCGTCGACCTTGGGATTAGAAGTCCCCTGCTCTATCCAACTGAGCTAATGGAGCAAATAACCGCACGCCCAAGCAAGCGCAAGCCTGTCAGGCGCAAGTAATTATAACCTAGTTGAACTGCTCGCGATACGCCTTGCAGACCTCATCGACCGGGCCGTCCATGCGAAGGTCACCCTTCTCAATCCAAACGGCACGCTGGCAGATGCGCTCAACCTGCTCCATGGAGTGCGAAACGAACAGAACCGTCACGTCGCCGCTCTGGATAAAGTGCTGGATGCGGGCCTCGCACTTCTGCTGGAAGAACACATCACCGACGGACAGCGTCTCGTCAACGATCAGAATATCGGGCTCGGTAATCGTCGCGATTGCAAAGGCGATACGCGCCACCATGCCCGAGGAGAAGTTCTTAAGCGGCATATCGACAAAGTTCTGCAGCTCTGCGAATTCGATAATGCCGTCAAAGTTGGCATCGATGAACTCCTTGGTATATCCGAGCAGGGCGCCGTTCAGATAGATGTTCTCGCGGGCGGTCAGCTCGGGGTCAAAGCCGGCACCAAGCTCAATCAGCGGCGCGATGTTACCGTGCACCTTAACGCTGCCCTCACTGGGCTCAAGCACGCCAGCAATGATCTTGAGCATCGTAGACTTGCCGGAGCCATTGGTGCCAACCAGACCGACAACTTCGCCGCGATGAATATCGAACGAGATATGCTTAAGCGCCCTAAACTCCTCAAAGAACAGCTCGTGCTTGGCAAGCTTAATGAAGTACTCCTTGAGGTTGGTCAGCGACTCGGACGCCATGTTAAAGATCATGGTGACGTCGTCGACCTCGACAGCCAGAGGCTGCTCGCTGTAATCAACAACAGATTCAGTCATCACAGCACTCCTTAGATGTAGAGGATGAACTTGCGCTCGGACTTATGGAACACGGTGTAGCCAATAGCAAGCGCAAGAACCGCCCAAGCGACGCACATACCAAACGTCAAAAGCGAAGGCGTGGTCTGGAACAGGAAGATGTCACGCATAAACTGCAGGTAGTTGTACATGGGGTTCGCATAGACCAGGATGCGCACGATATGGGGCATTTGCGCAACGAAGTCGGTCGTCCAGAAGATGGGCGTGATATAGGTCCACGCCGTGATGACGACACTCCACAGATGCATAACGTCGCGGAAAAAGACGGTGAGCGCCGAAAGCATCATACCCAGGCCCATGCAGAAGCACATAAGCAAGAACAAGCAAACAGGCAGCAGAATGAGGTGCCACGAAGGCATAACGCGGAACCACAGCATAACGATGGCGACGGCGACCAGCGAGAAGGCAAAGTTGACCAGCGAGAAGAGCACCTTCTGCACCGGGAAGACCCAGCGGTGAACCTTGACCTTCTTGAGCAGCGGAGCCGCACCCACGATCGACGTCAGGGCCTGGTTCGTAGACTCAGACATAACGGCAAAGGTGACGTTACCGACGATCAAGTACAGCGGGTACATCTCGGGCGTAATGGAGCCGTTGCGACCCTGGGCAAAAATCGTCGAGAACACGATGGCCATGACGATCATCATCAGCAACGGGTTGAGCACCGACCACGCAACGCCCAACACGCTGCGACGATACTTAATCTTAAAATCCTTGGTAACCAGCTGACGAAGGATAAACGCGTCCTTCTCAAATTCGTTCTTAGCAAACGTCGCAGGCAGACTGCGAGTTTCTTGTTGCTTTGTCTGATCCGACACGGATGCAACTCCTTTACTCGTAATCGTTGACAAACGAACAGTATAGACCCGACAGGCAGGCAAACGAATCGCGCAACAAAACTGGAGAACTAACCCACATCTTAGGATGCCAGGCGTAAACGGCTATACTTTCAGAGATTGAAATTCAAAGGAGCATTGAGTGAATTCTGAATCCATTGCCGTCATTATCCCCTGCTACAACGAAGCCCTCACGATCGGTAAGGTCATCGACGACTTCCACCGCGAGCTTCCGCAGGCGACGGTTTATGTCTATGACAATAACTCGTCGGACGATACCTCACGCATCGCCACCGAGCACGGCGCCACGGTCCGCTTTGAGCCCCGTCAGGGAAAGGGCAACGTGTGCCGCCAGATGTTTCGCGACATCGACGCCGATTGCTACCTGATGGTCGACGGCGACGACACCTACCCCGCCGAGGCGGCCAAAGCCCTCTGCGAGCCTATCCTCAGCGGCACGGCCGACATGACCGTAGGCGATCGCCTTTCCAACGGCACCTATGCCGAGGAGAACAAGCGTGCCTTCCACGGCTTTGGCAACAATCTGGTCCGTGCCATGATCAAGTGGATCTATGGCTACAGCTTCGATGATGTCATGACCGGCTACCGTGCCATGAGCCGCCCGTTCGTTAAAACCTTCCCTGTGCTTTCCGAGGGCTTCCAGATCGAAACCGAGCTCTCGATCCACGCCGTCGACCACCGCTGGCGCATCAAGGATGTGCCCATCGAGTACCGCGACCGTCCGGAAGGTTCCGAGTCCAAGCTCAATACCGTAAGCGACGGCATTAAAGTCGTTGCGATGATTGGCACGCTGTTCAAGGACTACCGCCCTCTGAAGTTCTTCAGCCTCGTCGCGCTTCTGTTTGCGGTGATCGGCCTCGCCTTGGGCACGCCCATCGTTGTCGAGTATTTCCAGACCGGCCTCGTTCCGCGCTTCCCCACCGCCATGCTCGCCGCGTCGTTTATGTTCCTGTGCGGTCTGAGCCTTGCGACCGGCTTCATCCTCGATTCCGTGGCAAAGGTCGAAAAAAAGCAGTGGGAGGTCAACGTGTACAGCAAATACGCCTACGATGACCAGCCCGGCAGGTCCGCCACCACGCCAAGCGAGTGAAAGATCTTCCGCAAAATACTATTGGCACCACTGCGCAGATAGCCATCAACAAGAAAAGCCGCCGTTAAAGAACGGCGGCTTTTACTCTCGAAAAGTTGATAGCGGCTAGAGCGTCTTGAGGTACTCCCCAAGCTCTTCCTCCCAGTCGGGCATGTGGAACCCGACCGACTCGAGCCTGGAAAGGTCGAACGCGGAGTGGACCGGGCGCGGGGCGACGGGTCCCTCGGCGCCGCCGTAGTAGTCGGCGGTGCTGAC
>UQTR01000076.1 GCA_900544065.1 uncultured Collinsella sp. | reverse complement strand
GCCTTATCGTCGGCAGCGTCAGATGTGTATAAGAGACAGGCCCCGATTCGATGACGGGTGCCTACCTAACCGGCAAGCGAATGATTCGGGTTCCCGATGAACGCCGCAAGCCCGGTCGCGGCTGCCTTAAGATCACGGGCGCCCGCGCCAACAACCTCAAAAACGTTACCGCCAAGATCGAGTTTGGTACGCTTACGGTTGTTACCGGCGTGTCGGGATCGGGCAAGAGCTCCCTGGTTACCGACACCATTGCGCCTGCGCTTACGAATGCCATTCACCGTTCGACGCGTCCTGTGGGCCCGTACAAAAAGCTCGAGGGTATCGAGTGCATCGATAAGGTGATCGACATCGACCAGTCGCCGATTGGCCGCACGCCGCGTTCCAACCCTGCTACGTACATTGGCCTGTGGGATGATCTTCGCGCGCTGTTTGCGAGTACGCCGGAGTCGAAGGCGCGTGGCTACTCGCCGGGACGTTTCTCCTTTAACGTGAGCGGCGGTCGCTGCGAAGCATGCAAGGGCGACGGACAAATTAAGATCGAGATGCACTTCCTTCCCGATATCTATGTCCCCTGTGAGGTCTGCGGCGGCAAACGCTATAACCGCGAGACGCTTGAGGTCACCTACCGTGGTAAGACCATCTCGGACGTGCTCGACATGAGCGTCACCGAGGCACTGGCCTTCTTTGGGAATATCCCGCAGATTAAGCGCAAGCTCCAGACGCTGTACGATGTAGGCTTGGGCTACGTGAGCCTGGGCCAGCCCGCCACGACGCTCTCGGGCGGCGAGGCGCAGCGTGTGAAGCTCGCCAAGGAGCTTCATCGACGCCAGACGGGTAAGACGTTCTATATTTTGGACGAGCCGACGACCGGCCTTCATTTTGAGGACGTCCGCCAGCTGCTCGATGTGCTGCAGCGCTTGGTCGATGCGGGCAACACGGTGCTGGTGATTGAACACAACCTTGATGTCATCAAGGTTGCCGACCGCCTGATCGATATGGGCCCCGAGGGCGGTAACGGCGGCGGAACCGTCGTGGTTTCGGGCACACCGGAGCAGGTTGCGGACTGTCCGCAGAGTTATACGGGCAAGTTTTTGGCGCCGTTGCTCAGGCGCGACCGGGAGCGTCAGGCTCAACTTGATGCTCAATAAATAGGCGATTCAGTTTATGGGCGCCATCGACTCCTTGTGATTCGATGGCGCTTGCTGTGCCGAAGTGACGTATGCAGCCGAATTGGACATATACTTAATCCTTGCGTCCGAATGCGAGGGAAAGGATATGTCATGGCAAAGGCTGTAAAGACGCCAAAAACCAATGCGATGCGCGAGCTGGAAAGCGCCGGCATTTCCTATGTTCTACATACGTACGAAGACGATGGTGATGAGTCGGTGGGCCTGGGGGTTGCGATTTCGGAGCAGCTTGGCGAGGAGCCCGGTCAAGGATTTAAGACCTTGGTCTGCGTGGCGCCGTCCAACGACTATGTCGTGTGCTGTATCCCTGTTGCCGACGAGCTCGATCTAAAGTCCGCCGCGCGTGCCGCGGGGGAGAAGTCCTTGGCCATGATGCATGTGAAGGATTTGCTTGCGGCGACTGGCTACGTTCGCGGCGGCTGCAGCCCGGTCGGTATGAAAAAACGCTACCGGACGCTCATTGATGAGACATGTGTCCTTTGGGATACCATTTTTATTTCGGGAGGCAAGCGTGGTTATCAGCTCGAGCTTGCACCCGATGATTTAATTGCATTTTGCGGGGCGACGGTTGCCGCGATTACGAGAGAGGACTGAGCGATGCCGCAGGAAGAATTGAAGTGCGGAGCTCATTTTGCAAAAGAATCTGCGCCTCAGACACCCTCATCCGAGGCTTCTTCGTCGCGAGATGACACTGACGACATGGGCTCGTCGGACTACTCCACGGTTGGTCGTTCCGCCGGGCTTATGACCATCCTGACCATCGTGTCTCGCGTCACCGGTTTTATCCGCACGTGGGCAATGGCGGCCGCTATCGGCATGTCGCTACTCTCGTCCTCCTATCAGGTCGCCAACAACCTGCCCAATATGCTCTACGAACTCGTGATGGGCGGCATGCTCGTGACGGCGTTTTTGCCCGTGTACATGGGCGTGAGGCGTGAGCAGGGTCGCGAGGCCTCGAACGAGTACGTGGGCAACCTGCTCGGCATTCTGCTTTTAGTGCTGGGTGGCATTTCGTTGCTGGGGACCGTGTTCGCCCCGGGCTTTATCTGGACGCAATCGTTCCTTTCGGGTGACGGCGGCAGCATGGATACCGCTGCGTTCATGTTCCGTTTCTTTGCCATCCAGATTCTGTTTTATGGTTTGGGCTCGGTGTTTTCGGGCGTTCTCAACGCACACCGCGACTACTTCTGGTCGACGTTTGCCCCGGTCCTCAACAATGTGATCGTCATTGCGAGCTTTATGGGCTTTGCGCCCGTGTCCGCACAGTTTGGCGAACGTGCCGGCATCATCTTGATTGCGGCCGGTACGACCCTCGGTGTCTTTGTTCAGATGGCATGTCAGATCCCCGCGCTTGGCAAGCACGGCGTGCACCCCCATATCCATATCGACTTTAAGGACCCCGCACTGCGCCAGACGATTGCGCTCGGTATCCCGACGCTGCTCGCCACGGTGTGCATGTTTGTCTCGACTTCTATCACCAACGCTGCTGCGCTGGTGGTCCAGCCCGAGACTGGTCCTTCCGTCATCGCCTATGCGCGCCTGTGGTATACGCTGCCCTACGCGCTGATTGCCGCCTCGCTTTCGACGGCACTCTATACCGAGCTCTCTCACGACGCACAGGAGAAGGATTACGACAGCGTCCGCACGGGCATTTCGCGTGGCGTCGCCCAGATGCTGTTCTTCCTGATTCCGTTCGCGCTGTACCTGATTGTCTTCGCGCGTCCGCTCAACATGATTTACTGTGCAGGCAAGTTTGATGAGTCCGGCGTGGCGCTGGTGTCCGAGTTCCTTGTTTACCTGGCGTTCTCGCTGCCGCTCTACGGCGTGGTCGTGTTGATGCAGAAGAGCTTCTCTGCCTTGCTCGACATGAAGCCCTATAGCCGCTATTGCCTGTATTCTGCCATCGGCCAGGCCGGCTCGGTTCTGCTGTTTGGCGTTGTGCTGGGCTTCGGTATGCCGGCAATCGCGCTTTCGTATGTCGTCGACTACGTGATCTTGGTCGGTTGCTCGCTGTGGTGGCTGCGTCGTCGTCTGCGTGGTCTTCAGGTCAAATCCATCCTGCATGGCGGTTTCTTTGGCCTTTTGCTCGGTGGCCTGGGTGCTGCCGCAGGCGCCGGCGTCATGTGGGCGCTTGAGCACTTTGTCGGGGCACTTGGCGGCTCGATTCTGATTACTCTTGGCTACGTTTGCGTTGCGGGTGTCGTCTCGCTTGCTGTTACCTTTGGCCTTGCCGTCGTCCTTAAGATGCCCGAGGTCTCGGCGCTGATTCGTCGCAAGTAGGTTCGCGTGGCCGGTCACGACAACATTCCAACGCTTGCCGAGCAGGTTTCGCGCGTTCCCACGCAGCCCGGCTGCTACCTTTGGAAAGACGCCAAGGGCGATGTCATCTACGTGGGCAAGGCGAAAAACCTGCGCGCCCGTATGCGTCAGTACGTGACGCTGCAGGACGAGCGCCAGAAGATCCCGCTGATGATGCAACTGGTGGCGAGCTTTGACTATATCGTGGTGGAGACCGAGCACGAGGCGTTGGTGCTCGAGCGCAATTTGATTGGTCAGTACCATCCGTACTTTAACGTCGACCTCAAGGATGACAAGAGCTACCCCTTTATCGCCATTACAAAGGGCGACCTGTATCCCGCTATCAAATACACGCGTGAGCGTCATAAGCCGGGAACGCGCTATTTTGGACCTTATACCGATAGCCGCGCCGCACGTGAGACGATAGATACGCTGCGCAAGGTTATCCCCATCTGCTCCGCATCCTGTGCGGAGTGGCGTCGTTGTCGCCGTATCGTCGAGTCCCACAAGGGCGAGGAAGACATCGTCAATATGATTTGCGCGCAAAACGGGCGCCCCTGCTTCGACTATCATGTCGGGCGCGGCCCGGGTGCGTGTGTCGGCGCGATTTCCCCGGCAGACTATGCCAAGAACGTCAAACGTGTCGAACGTTTTTTGTCGGGCCATCGCAAGGACGTCGTCGACGAGCTGACATCCGAGATGACGGAGGCCGCCGAGGCGCTCGATTTTGAGCGCGCCGCCCGTGTCAAACGTCGTTTGGAGGTCATCAGGGGTCTGGACGACCGTCAGCAAGTCGTTTTTCCCTCCAGTGTCGATATCGATGTCATCGGTTTCTATCGCGAGGAGACCATCTCCGCCGCTTGCGTCTTCGTCGTTCGCGAGGGCCGAACAGTTCGCACCTGCGAGTTCATTCTCGACAAGGGTCTTGATGTTGACGAGGAAGAGCTCCAGTCGGGCTTTCTTAAGCGCTATTACGACGAGACGGCTGATATTCCAGCTGAGGTCAACCTTTCCGTCGAGCTTGAGGATGCGGAGGCGCTGGGGGAGTGGCTTGCGGGCAAGCGTGAGCGTTCCTGCCATCTCCATAGGCCGCAGCGTGGCGAAAAGCACCGTCTACTCGATATGGCATCCAAAAATGCGCGCCATGCCCTCATGCGCTACATGATGCGAACGGGGTACGCTGACGACCGCACCAATCGGGCACTCTTGGAGCTCGAAAGTGCGTTGGCGCTGCCATCGCCGCCGTTGCGTATCGAGTGCTTCGATATCTCTACACTGCATGGCACCTTTACGGTCGCTTCGATGGTGGTATTTACCAACGGACGCGCCGACAAGAGCCAGTACCGTCGTTTTAAAATTCAGGCCGAATTGGACGAGGCAAACGACTTCGTGTCGATGTCCGAGGTTTTGGGACGACGCTATGCTCCCGAGCGCATGGCTGACGAGCGCTTTGGCTCGCGCCCCGATTTGCTCGTTGTCGATGGCGGTAAGCCGCAATTGGCCGCTGCGATCAAGCAACTTGAGGCTCTTGGGCTCGATATACCAGTTTGTGGCTTGGCAAAGGCCGATGAGGAGGTTTTCGTGCCTTGGGACGAGACTCCCGTCGTGCTGCCGACCGGGTCCGCGTCGCTCTATCTAATTAAACAGGTGCGCGATGAATCGCACCGTTTTGCCATCACGTTCCATCGCGAATTGCGCGACAAGGCCATGACGGTTTCGGTACTCGATGACGTTCCAGGCGTGGGACCCACCAGAAAACGTGCCCTTATGCGCCATTTTGGCTCGATGAAGCGTTTGCGCGCGGCGAGCGAGCAAGAGATCGCGGAAGTTCGCGGCATACCTGCCGATGTTGCCAAGGCGGTCCACGAGGCGCTCGTTGCATGGAATGCCGAGCGCGCCGAGGCGGCGGCTGGCCATTCCGATAGCTAAACACGAGCCTAAACAACTGATATACATGATTGCGCGATTTTCAACCATTTATTTCGCCATGATTGCTCGCTGGTTTCGGGTTTTATTAACGCTAAAACGTTTGACTAACCCAAGCGAAAACCCTGCTATCCTGCGGGTTGACGAAGACTGATATCTCACCTCGCCGATACATACTGTCTGACGAATCGTTTGTCAACGAATTCGGTGAACGGTAGTAAATACCGTTCAAGCGTATGTATGTATCGGTCGCCGAGCGCGGCACCTCAGTTGGGCTCGTCGGTAGGTAAGGTATATATCGTCCGCAAGTTGCGCGGGGGCACGTCTAGGTGCTCCCGGGTAAGATTCTCTATTGATAGGAGAAGACATGGCCATCATCAACAAGGGTATGTCCAGGCGTTCGTTCCTCGGCCTCACCGGCAGCGTCGCTGCTGTCGCAGGGCTTGGTCTCACCGGCTGCGGTGGCAGCTCCAGCGACGAGGGTTCCGCTTCCGGTTCCACCGATTCCGCCAACCGTGGCGGCGGCGTGATCACCGCTGGTTCCGCTTACGCTCCGTCCAGCTTCGATCCCGCCAGCACCGGCTCCGCTGTGGGCCTGGGTGCTAACTGGCACGTCGTCGAGGGCCTCTACGGCATCGATTACCACGACTACAGCACCTTCAACGAGCTCGCCACCGACGATCCCAAGTCTGTGGACGATACCACTTTCGAGGTCACCATCCGCAAGGGCGCCAAGTTCTCCGATGGCACCGAAGTCACCGCTGACGATGTCGTTGCCTCCTACACCGCATGTGCCGCTTCCGCTACCTATGCTCCGTTCTTCCAGCCCTTCGAGTCCATCGAGGCCAAGGACGCCAGCACCGTGACGGTCAAGACCAAGGTCCCCAACTTCTCCCTGCTCAAGGATCGTCTGGCCATCGTCCGCGTTACCCCGGCCACCCAGACCGAGGAGGATCGCGCCAAGCAGCCGATCGGCTCCGGCCCCTGGATGTACGACTCTATCTCCGATACCGAGATCACCCTGGTTCCCAACCCCGAGTACAACGGTGAGTACGCTGCCGAGGATAAGAAGATCCAGTACAGCATCCTGACCGACCCCACCGCTCGCGTTACCGCTCAGCAGGAGGGCTCCACGCTCGTTATGGAGCTCGTTACCGCTGACGCCGTCGACCAGCTCGAGAGCGCCGGCTGCAAGATCGATAACGTTCAGGGTTTCGGCACCCGCTTCATCATGTTCAACGTCGCCAAGGAGCCTTGGAACAACGTCAAGGTCCGTCAGGCTGTCATGTATGCGCTCGACACCGAGAAGATGGTCAGCAACACCTTCGCCGGCCTTGCCACCGCTGCCAGCTGCTACCTGCCCAAGAGCTTCACCAACTATCATGAGGCTTCCACGGTGTACAAGACCGACGCCAAGAAGGCTAAGAAGCTCATCGAGGAGTCTGGCATCACCCCGGGTGCCATCACCCTGCGCACCACCGACAACGAGCAGATTAAGGGCATGGCCGCCCAGGTCAAGAACGACCTCGACGCTCTCGGCTTCGATGTGACCATCCAGACCGATACCTCGCCGGCCACCTACGCTGCCATCGACGGCGGCGAGGCCTACGATATCCTCCTTGCCCCTGGCGATCCTTCCTGCTTCGGCGCCGACCCCGACCTGCTGCTCAACTGGTGGTACGGCGACAACGTCTGGATGCAGACCCGTTGCCCGTGGAAGGAGTCCGCTGAGTGGCAGAAGCTCCACGGTCTCATGGACGAGGCTCTTGCCGCCGAGGGCGACGAGCAGCAGAAGAAGTGGAACGAGTGCTTCGACATCATTGCCGACAACGCCGTTCTGTACCCCGTTGTCCACGTCAAGACCGTCTCCGCTTCCTGGGACGATCCGTCCACTGCGCCCAACGGCGAGGCCCTCGATGGCTTCAAGGGCATCGGCACGACGAGCATGTCCTTCAGGGGCGTTGCGACCGTCAAGGCGTAAGACTCGCTTGAGTCTGTATGCAGGATGTCGGTCGTTGGGACCGTATCCTCATAGTTGAAACAAAGACCCGGGCGGCAACGATGTCGCTCGGGTCTTGTAATGAGTATCCGTACTCATATACCAGTTGGTCCTACCGACAAAAGAAAGGGGAGAGAACGTGAACAACTTGCTACGTTTGATTGGAAGGCGTCTTGTGGCGCTGCCGATCATGGCATTGGGCGTCACCGTCCTGGTGTTCTTCCTTATGTCGTTCTCCAAGACCGACCCCGCCTACACGGCGTTGGGTGACGGTGCCTCGCCCGAGGCGGTTGCCGAGTACCATGAGAAGTATGGTCTGGACGACCCCTGGCCCGTGCGCTACGTGCGCTATATGGGCGATCTGATCCATGGCGACATGGGCACCTATGGTGCTGCTCGCAACTCCGTTGCCAAGCGCATCTCCACGGCCCTGCCCGTCACGATGCAGCTGACCTTCATCGGTCTTGCCATCGGTGCGGTCGTTTCGTTTTTGCTCGGCGTCATCGCGGCACTGTATCGCGACAAATGGCCGGACCAAGTGATCCGCGTCTTTTCCATCGCCGGCTTGGCAACCCCGTCGTTCTGGCTTGCCGTTCTGTTGATCCTGCTGTTCTCTTCCTACCTTAAGGTGCTTCCGGCATCGGGTGCTCTACCTCACTTCACCACGAATCCGGTTGGCTATCTGGGACGTATGATCATGCCCGCTATCGCCTTGGCATTTCCGCTGACGGGCCAGATGACTCGTATCGTGCGTACCGCCATGGTCGAGGAGCTCGATAAGGATTATGTCCGTATGGCTCGCGGCGCCGGCGTTCCCGAGAAGGTTGTCGTCGGCATCAACGTTCTTCGCAATGCGCTGATCACCCCGGTCACCACCCTCGGTCTTAAGATCGGTTACCTCATGGGCGGCGCCGTCGTCATCGAGGTTATCTTCAACCTCCCCGGCATGGGCACCGCGATTCTGCAGGGCGTTCAGGGCAACGAGGCGAACCTGGTTCAGGGCGTCGTTATCGTCGTTGCTCTTGCCTTCATCATCATCAACATCGTGGTTGACATGCTCTACCTGCTCATCAACCCGCGCATCAGGACGGTGTAGATTATGGTAAAGATTCGAGAGAAGCAAACCGAGCAGCTCGAGAAGGCTGCCTCCAAGGGGCTCAAGCTCGGTGGCTGGAAGAAGATGACGCTGTCTTCTAAGATCGCAGCCGTCGTGCTGGTGCTGGTCGCCCTGACTGCGATTCTGGCGCCCCTTCTTGCCCCCTATAGCCCGGTCGAGATCTTTACGGCTCGCCAGGCTCCCGGCAACGGATTTATCTTCGGTACCGACGATAAGGGTCGCGACATTCTGTCGCGTATGCTCTACGGCGGTCGTTACTCGCTGATTATCGGCTTTGGCGCCACTGCCATGGCTCTGGTCTGCGGCTCGGTCGTGGGCGCCCTTGCAGCGGTTTCGCGCAAGGCCGTCTCCGAGACGATCATGCGTATCCTGGACATCATCATGTCTATCCCGGGCATCGCCCTCGCGGCCGTCTTCGTCTCCATCCTGGGCAACTCCGTGCCGTCGATCATCTTCGCCATCGGCTTTATGTACACTCCGCAGATTGCCCGTATCGTGCGCGCCAACATCGTGTCCGAGTACGGCGAGGACTATGTCCGCGCGGTCATCGTCTCCGGCGCCAAGGCTCCGTGGATTTTGATCAAGCATGTTCTGCGTAACTGCATCGCCCCGATCATGGTCTTCACCGTTACCCTGGTCGCCGACGCCATCATCTTCGAGGCCTCGCTGACCTTCATCGGCGCTGGTATCCAGGAGCCCACCGCTACCTGGGGCAACATCCTCGCCGACGCCCGCGGCGGCGTGCTCGCCGGTCGTTGGTGGCAGGCGCTGTTCCCGGGCCTGGCCATCATGATCACCTGCCTGGCGCTCAACATCCTCTCCGAGGGCATTACCGACGCCATGGCCGCTGCTCCCTCTGCCGCCCTGGATCCGACCGATTCCTCCAAGCGTCGCGAGGCCGACCTGCTGGTCTCCGACCCCGTTCGCGCCTACAAGGAGCAGGCCCAGTCCCTCTCCGCTCGCCTTGGCGCCCTGCGCGATGTCGAGCTCAAGCGTAACGATCGCCATGTGCCCGACGAGTCTGTCGAACCGATTCTCTCGGTCCGTGACTTCTGCATTCAGTTTGAGCATCACGGCGATATCAACGTCGTCGACCATGTCAACTTTGACGTCCGTCCTGGTCAGACCATGGGCCTGGTGGGCGAGTCCGGTTGCGGTAAGTCCATCACCACGCTGGCCATCATGGGCCTGACCGATGAGGACGAGCACCTTTCCGGTGAGGTTCTCTGGGAGGGTCGCGACCTGCTCAAGATGAGCAAGAAGGAGTGGTTCGGCCTGCGCGGTACCGATATCGCTATGGTCTACCAGGACGCCCTGTCCTCGCTTAACCCCTCCATGCTCATTTCCGCCCAGATGAAGCAGCTCACCAAGCGTGGCGGCACCCGTAGCGCCGAGGAGCTCCTGGAGCTCGTGGGCCTCGACCCCAAGCGTACGCTCGAGAGCTACCCGCATGAGCTTTCCGGTGGCCAGCGTCAGCGTGTTCCTGTCTCTTATACACATCTCCGAGCCCACGAGACCCTAA
>UQTR01000075.1 GCA_900544065.1 uncultured Collinsella sp. | reverse complement strand
TATCGTCGGCAGCGTCAGATGTGTATAAGAGACAGTGGTGAGGCACAGGACCGGGGTATCGGCGGCGATAAAGGGCGCCGCCTGCTGGCACACGCTGCGAAGGTGCGTCGAAGGAACGGCAAAGATGATGGCCTCGGCGCCGTCGAGCGCCTGGGTCAGATCCGTCGTGGCAACAACATTGGTCGGCAGTTCATAGTCCACTAGGTAGCGAGGATTACGGTGTTCGGCGTTAATGCCGGCGGCCGTCTGCTCGCTGTGGGCCCACATGGTCACGCGCTCGGCTCGCGCGGCGGCAAGGCCGGCGACGGCGGTTCCCCAGGAGCCGGAGCCAATCAGCGCAACATTCATGACTCTCTCCTACTTATCGTCGGGCTCGGTGACGCGCTTGGTAAACGAGAGCTTGGACTCCTTACCGGCCATGAGCTTTTGGATATTCGAGCGATGGGCCCACACCACGGTGATGCCGATTGTCGCCATGCAGAACTTGAGGCCCAGGCTGCTGTACGGAAAGACCGCGCAAGCAGCGATGGGAAGTCCGATGGCAGCGGCGAGCGAACCCACCGACACATACTTGGTGATGGCGACGGCCACGATAAACATGCCTAGCAGCGACAGGCCAATGGGCCAGTACCATGCGAGGATGACGCCCAGACCAACGGCGATACCCTTGCCGCCATGGAAGTCGAGGTAGGGCGAGAAGATATGGCCCCACACGGCTGCCAGGCAAATGACGCCGAGCATCCAGTCGCCGGGGGCACCGGGCGCCATAATGTTCGGTGGAAAGCCATAGCCCACGCTCGCGATGAGCGGACGCGCGATAAGGACGCAGATGGCGCCCTTAAGGCAGTCGAGCAGCAGCGTGAGCGCGGCCACCTTGGGGCCGGCCACACGCAGAGCGTTGGTGGTGCCGATGTTGCCGGAGCCCGCCTTGCGAATGTCGGTGTGGTTGAACACGCGGCCCAGGATCAGGCCAAACGGAATCGCTCCGATAAAGAACGAGACCACGGCGCAGATGGCGGTCAGCAGAATCGGATTATGCATCCTTTTGCTCCTTCTTCCTAAAGAAGAGTCGAATGGGCGTGCCGGCAAAGTCGAAGGTCGAGCGCATGCGGTTCTCTACATAGCGCTGGTAGGTGTCGTTGACCAGGTCGCTGTGGTTGACGAAAAACGTGAACGTCGGCGGGTTGACGCCCGTCTGGGTCACGTAGTGCATACGCAGGCGGCGCTTGCCGTCCACCACGGTATGACCGAACTCGCGCAGGTCGGTGAGGAACGTGTTGAGGCGTGAGGTACTGATCTTTTGCGAGCGCGTCTTCTCGGCCGCGTCGACCATCGCCCAGATCTTCTCGACGCTGCGGCCGGTCAGGGCTGAGATGCGCAGGTACTGGGCCCAGGGAGCCATGACGCCCAGACGGCGGTCGACGGTCTCCATGCAGGCCTCGCGCTTGCGGTCATCGTCGAGCAGGTCCCACTTGTTGAGCAGCACCACGATGGCGCAGCCACGCTCGATGGCCAAGCCCATGACCTTCTGATCCTGCTCGGTGACGCCCACGGAGGCGTCGACGACGAGCAGCGCCACGTCGGCGCGGTCGATGGCGCGCAGGCCGCGGACCATGGAGTAGTACTCGATGTTCTCGTACACGGTGCTCTTCTTGCGGATGCCCGCGGTGTCGACCATGCGGTAGTGTTTGCCGTTGCGCTCCACGACGGTGTCGATGGCGTCGCGCGTCGTGCCGGCAAATTTGGACACGATAGAGCGGTCGGCGCCCAGGATGCGGTTGAACAGCGAGGACTTACCGGCGTTGGGGCGGCCGATGATGGCCACGTTCAGCGCATCGGGGAACTCATCGGCGACCTCGTCCTCCTCCTCGGGCAACAGGGCCACGATGTCGTCGAGCAGGTCGCCCGTGCCGTGGCCATGCAGGGCCGAAAGCGGCGTGGGCTCGCCGATGCCGAGCGAATAGAACTCCCAGATGCTGTCGTTTTCGCGATCGGGGTTGTCGAGCTTGTTCACCAGCAGAAAGACCGGCTTGTCGCAGCGCTTGAGCATGCGGGCGACCGATTCGTCCTCCTCGGTGACGCCGGTGCGGCCGTCGACCACAAACAGGATGACGGCGGCTTCTTCGGCGGCGGCGAGCGCCTGGTCGCGGATGGACGTTGCAAAGACGTCATCGCTCTTGAGCGGCTCGATGCCGCCCGTGTCGACGATGGTGAACTCGCGGCCGTTCCAATCGGCCGTGTGATACGAGCGGTCGCGCGTGACGCCGCGGGACTCGTGGACGATGGCGTCCGAGGTCTGGGCCAGGCGGTTAACGAGCGTGGACTTGCCCACGTTGGGGCGTCCGACGACGGCGACGATAGGTTTCATCTGCTCTCCTTTAATGGGTAGGGTCAGTGGAAGTGTTAGAGTCGGCAGGCACAATGCCAAGGATATGCTCCAGGGTATCGAGCAGCTCATGCGGCATGGTCGACACCACATGAACCTCGGCGCCGCGACTGGTAAGGCTTGCGAGTAAATCGTCACGATGATACTCGTCAAGCGTCATGCCGTCAGCGTTGAACATGAGCTTAGGCACAAAGAGCATAACCCCCGACAGGTCCTGCGGCAGTTGCTCCAAGATGTCGCAGGCGACGATGAGGCCGGTCACGTCCACGTTGCCGCCAAAGTAGCGGTTTTTGATGGCCGTGACGGTACCGGCGAGTCCCCGGGGCGACTCCACAAAGCGGGCCACCGTGTCGCGTGCACTGGCGCCGGAGAGGCACAGCAGGTGCTGGCTGCGGGCGGCGATGACCGCGCGGACGCGGGTTAGTCGCTCGGCATCGGTAGCCAGCACGTCGTCGGTCTCGTCCAGATACGAGCGGATCATGCCGATGCCGTCGTAGTACTGCGGGTAACCGTCGTAAAAGTCCGCCTCGGGAGGATCGATGCCGGCGTCCAGATAGAACTCGTCGCTCATCTGGAAGGTATGGCGGCCAAAGCGCTCGAAGGCACGGTCCTGGTAGGGACGGATCATGGCAATGGTCTCGCGCGCCAGCTCGGGCTTGTCGCTGTAGGACCAGCTAAAGCGGTTTTGGTGCTTGGTAAAACCGAGCGGCACAATGCCCAGGCTTGTGATTTGCTCGTGCTCCTCGCAAAAGCGCAGGGTCTTTTCCAGCTCCTCGCCGTCGTTCATGCCGGGGCACAACACGATCTGCGCGTGAATCTCGATGCCGGCGGCCATGATGGTCTCGAGTACGTCCATGCCTCGCTGGGCGTTACGGCCCATCATACGACGGCGGACGTCGGGGCTCACAGCGTGGACCGACACGTTCATGGGACTCATGTTGCGCTGGATGACGTTTTGCACGTCCTCGTCGGTGAGGTTCGTAAGCGTGACAAAGTTGCCTTGCAAAAAGCTTAGGCGATAGTCGTCGTCGCGAATATAGAGCGTGGAGCGGCCGCCCTTGGGGAGCATGGTCATAAAGCAGAACACGCAGGCGTTGACGCAGGTACGCATGCCGTCGAAGATGGGGCCATCGAACTCCAAACCCCAATCCTCGCCGGGAAAGCGGTCGAGCTCGACGGGGGTGACGGTGCCGTCGCGCGGGTCGAAAACCTCGAGGTCGACGGTATCATCGTCGGCCTCCCAGAGCCACACGATCATGTCGGTGAGCGCCTCACCGTTGACCGTGAGCACGCGCATGCCCGGCTCGATACCCACATCCCACGCGGGCGATTCGGGACGCACGTTCTTTACGAGCGCGCCCTCACCCGGCTCGGGGTCGCGGCTGCGCCCGTAATCGGCCACCTCGGCGGCGTATGCGGGTACGGTCTGGTCCATGGTTAGCGGCAAAGCTCCTTGATGCGCTCGACGGCGCGCTCGATGTGTTCTTGCGGGGTGGAGGCTCCGGCGGTGATGCCGATGTGGTGAGCGTCGGTAAACCACGCGGCCTGGAGCTCGGAAGTTTCCTCGATGTGATACGTGCGCTCGCAGGCGTCTGCGCAAATTTGCGCCAGGCGGCGGGTGTTGCCCGAGTTCTTGCCGCCCACGACGACCATGCAGTCGCAGCGGTTGGCAAGTGTGGCTGCTGCCTGTTGACGCTCACTCGTGGCGGCGCAGATGGTGTTGATCACACGCAGCTCCTGCACGCGCGGGGTGATGGCGGCCACGACCTCGGCGAGGTTCTGCGCGGTCTGGGTGGTCTGCACAACCAGGCCTATCTTGCCCTTGAGCGACAAGGCGTTGGCGTCGGCGGCACAGCTCACGACCTGCGCATCATTGCCGGCGTGGCCCAGAATACCTTCGACCTCGGGGTGACCTGGCTCGCCTACGACCACCACGCGGTAGCCCTCGCGCACCAGTCGCTCGGCGGCCACATGGACCTTCTTCACGTAGGGGCAGGTGGCGTCGACCACGGTAAGGCCACGCTCGCGAGCGGCATTGATCACCTGCGGCACCACGCCGTGGGCGCGGATGATCACGGTGCCGGTTGCGGCATTATCCAGGTTCTCGGCCAAGCCAACGCCTGCCTCAGCGAGCTCGCGTACCACGATGGGGTTATGGATGAGCGGCCCCAGGGTGTGGACCTGAGCGCTCTCCCCTGCCTGCGGCGCGGCGGCCAGAGCCATGTCGAGCGCGCGCTGCACGCCGTAGCAAGTGCCGGCATGGGCGGCGATTTCGATGGTGGGGGCGTCTGACTTGCCGGCAACGGCCTCGACGGTATTCATGACATCCTCGCCCATGGCTAGAACCTGCCCGGATGCTCGGCGCACAGCTCGTCTCGCATAGCGTAGACGCGGTTCATGGCCTCGGACTCAAACCATTCCAGGCGCTCCGTGCGCTTAAGCCCGGCCGGTGCGTCGGAAAGCGAGACGGCCTTGCCGGCGCGGATCCAGCACTTCTTGGGACGCATGATCTTTTTGCCCGAGGGCGTGATGTCGGACCAGCCGCAGATGGCGAGCGGGTTAACGGGCGCCTTGCCCATCTGAGCGATGAGCGCAAAACCGCCGTGGACCTCAGGCTTGATCTCGCGTGAGCGGATGCGTGTGCCCTCGGGGAAGATCAGAACGTCCTCGCCGCGCTGCAGCGCATGCTGGGCGGCGCGCAGGCACTTCATATCGGCAGTACCACGCTCCACGGGGATGCCGCCTACGCGGCTAAAGGCCCAGCGCACAATCTTGCTCTTGGCGAACTCGGACTTAAAGATGGGACGAATGCGGCGCCCCCCAATGAACAGCGCCGTCTCTACAGCCAGGAGTTCGGCCATCGAGGTGTGGTTGCAGATGACCACGCTTCCGCGGCCTTCCTGGCGCTCAAACAGCAGATCGGCGTCCTCGACCTTCCAGCGCCACATGAGCTTGGAGAAGGCCCAAAGGATGGCCATGACTACGACGACGGTGCCGCGGATGAGCACGGGGAACTCTGCATAAGGAGCGTTGTAATAATCCTCGGGCGTCTGTTTAAACAGGCGCATGGGCTACCTCCTTTGGTTAATGAGGTCTTCGATAATGCGGACGACCTCATCGATGGTGTGGGCGGTGGAGTCGACGTGCACGGCGTCCTCGGCGGGCACGAGCGGGGCGACCTCGCGGCTGCTGTCGAGCTTGTCGCGCTGCTTGAGGGCGTCGAGGGTCTCGTCGACTTCGGCATCGAGTTGCGCGGGCGTGAGCGGCTGGGCGTCGTTTTGGTGACGCTGCAGCACGCGGCGGCGGGCGCGCTCGCGCGGGTCGGCGGTCAGGAAGACCTTGACCTGCGCGTTAGGGAACACGACGGTTCCGATGTCGCGACCCTCGGCCACGATATCGCGGTCCTCGGCGGCACGGCGCTGATGGATGAGCATGGCGGCGCGCACGCCCGGATAGGCCGAGACCTTGGACACGTTGGCGTCGACCTGGGGGGTGCGGATGGCGGCCGAAGCGTCCTGGCCGTCAATGGTCAGGCGCGTGTCCTCGCCGGTGCCGTTGGTAAAGCGGATCTCGATCTGCTCGGCGAGGGCGTCGATGGCCGCCTCGTCGTCTAGATCGATGCCGCGGTCGAGCGCGGCGAAGGTGACGGCGCGATACATGGCGCCCGTGTCGAGCTTGTTAAAGCCCAGCTGGCGGGCGATCTCCTTGGCGATGGTGGACTTGCCGGAACCGGCGGGGCCGTCGATGGCGACGATCATGCAATGCTTCCTTTCGATGGTTGACGTTCTGGTATGGTTCGCGGACGCTGTGTTGGTTGGCGGGTTGCCTAGCCTGTGTAGCGCTCGCGGTAGGTGTTGCGCTTGGGTGCGGAGCCGTGGCTGCCGTGGTGACGCGTGCGGGTCGCGGCGTTGGTCGCCGCCGCGCCGTTGCGCTTGGCGCTCGCCTGCTTGGGCGGGATGCCGCCGGCCTTGAGGGTCTTCACCTCGCGGTCGGTGAGCTCGCGCCACGAGCCCTTGGCCACACCCTCGAGCTCAAGGCCGGCAAAGTTACAGCGGTGCAGGCGGATCACCGGATGGTGGATCTTGCTCAGCATGCGCTTGACCTGGTTCTTGCGACCCTCGCGGATGATGACCTCCACGGCGGTGGTGCCGGGCTTGACGCCTTGGGGAGCTACGGCCTCGGCCTCGCGTGCGGTGATGACGCGGCAGATTGCCGGCTGGCACAGACCGTCGTCGAGCTCGATGCCACGGCGGAGTGGCGTGAGATCGTGGTCGGACAGCTGTCCGTCAACGAGTGCCTGGTAGGTCTTATAGACATGCTTGCTGGGGTGCAGCAGGTCCTGCGACAGGTCGCCGTCGGTGGTAAAGAGCAAAAGACCTGTGGTGTCGCGGTCCAGGCGGCCCACCGGGAAGAGCCCCGGAAAGCGGTCGCGGGGGACCAGGTCGGCCACGCAAGGGCGCTCCTGCGGGTCGCTCATGGTGGTGAGGTAGCCGGTCGGCTTGTAGAGCATCAGGTACACGGCGCCCTGGTTGAGCTTGACGGGCATGCCGTCGACCTCGATGTGATCGCGGTCAACGTCGACCTTGGTGCCCAGCTCCGTCGCGACCTCGCCGTTGACGGTCACGCGGCCGGCGGTCATTAGGTCCTCCGAGCCACGGCGGCTCGCCACGCCCGCGCGCGCCAAAAAGCGCTGCAGGCGCATGGTGTGCGGATAGACGGGCTGGGCGTCGGTGGCGGGTACTGCGTTGCCCATGGCGCGCGTCTCCCCTACTTCGTTAGTCCTCGTCATGTAAATCCTCCGAGGTCTCGTCGACGACCAGGGTTTCCAAGACCTCGACCGCCTCAACATCTTCAACATCGGTATCGAGCAGTTCGCGCTCTTCGTCCAGGTCCTCGGCCTGCTCCTCGAGCGTGGACTGAATGCTGCGGCCGCTCAGGCGCTCGCGGATAAACTGACGCGACTGCTCGTCGGGGGCAAACTGCTCCAGGTCGGGCAGGTCGCGGGTGGAACGCAGACCGAACTTTTCCAAGAATGCGTTGGTCGTGCCGTAAATGATGGCCTGACCGCGCTGGGGGTCGCGGCCGAGCTCGCGCACCAGGCCCTTGTCCACGAGCGACGCGATGACGCCGTCGGAATTGACGCCGCGGATGCCCTTGACCACCTCGCGCGTCACGGGCTGGTGGTATGCGATCACGGCCAAGGTCTCGAGCGCCGCCTGCGACAGTTTTTGCGTGTCCCAGCTCAGCACGTAGGCCTCGACCATGTCGTGATAGGCGGGATGCGTAAACAGGCGCCAGCCGCCGGCGACCTCGCGCAGCTGAAAGCCGCGGTTGGCCTCCTCGTACTCAACCTTGAGCTCGGCGAGCAGCGACGCGCATTCGCCCGGGGCGATATCCAGCGCACCTGCCAGCGCGGGCGCGCTCACCGGGTCGCTCGACACCAGCAACAGCGCCTCGAGGGCGCCTTTGAGGCTGTTTGCCTCCAGCGTGGAAAGGGTTGACATGGTTGCGGCTCCTATTCGGTGAGATCGGGGCCCTCGCCGGGCACGTATGCCTCGGCGCCCTCGACTCGGTTGATGCAGATGGTTCCAAAGATCTCGTCCTGGCTCAGCGTGAGCGAGCCGCGCTTGGCGAGCTCCAGCATGGCCAAAAAGGTGACGACGAGCTGCTCGGTGGTGGCGTCGCCGTCCAGCAGCTCGCGGAAGGTGCAGGTTTGGTGTGCCATGGTAAAGCGGTCGACTGAGGCCACGGTCAGGTCGAGCGGCACGCGATGCGGCGCCACGTGCTCGGCCTCCAGCAAGAAGGTCTGGCGCTTGCCGTCCAGGTCGGCACAGATAACGGCCAGGCCGCGCAGGGTGATGCCAGCCAGATAGTCGGGCATGAGCCCTAGGAACTCGGGGTCGGGGCCGGCCACACGCGGATGCATACGGCTTTCGGCCTGCATGCGGGCACCGAGGGCCGCAGCCGCGCCTTTAAACTGCTTGTAGGCAATCAGGCGCTGGATCAGGACCTCGCGCAAGGCGTCGCCGTCGAGCGCGCTGAGTTCCTCGAGGTCTTCGTCGAACTCGTCATCGTCGTCATCGACTTTGCGCGGCGTCTCCTGCGGCACCAGAGAGGCAGCCTTGATGTCCAGAAGGGTTGCCGCGACCAGCAGAAAGTCGCTCGCCACGTCCAGGTCCAGCGCCTCGATGCGCTCGGCCTCGGCAAGGTACTGTTCGGCCACCTCGCTGATGGAGATGGCGCCGATATCTACTTTTTGGCGGGTTACCAGCTGCAGCAGCAGGTCGAACGGTCCGCTGTAGACCTGCGTCGACACGCGATACGACATCTTCGACCTCCTTTGACGGCGCCTTCGCGGCGCGGTTTGGGTGCATATCACGACCGTTTTGCACGGTCGACCTGTAAGTTTACCCTAGATGCCGGCGATTGCGAAGTTGAGCAGCTGCTCAGCAAGCGGATACACGGTAACGTCGAAATAGCGGCCGATTACATCGATGCCGGTCCACATAGGCAGCAGGTACAGCACCAGGATGAGGATGGGCATAGCGTATTGCTGCAGACGGTAATAGTTGTTGAGCGCCTTGTCTTTGAGGAACGGCACGATGATCGACGAGCCATCGAGCGGCGGGATCGGGATGAGGTTAAAGAACGCGAGTGACAGGTTGACCACGATAAACGTGGCGCCGAAGTTCATGATCTGTGACGCTAGGGCAAAGGACATGCTGGTGTAGAGGTTGCCGTACGTTGCGTGCATGAGGGCGGCCGCGAGGCACGCGAGTGCGATGTTCGACGCGGGGCCGGCCACGCTCACCAGGACCTCGTCGCGTTTGGGGTGCTTGAGGTTGTTGAGGTAGACGGGCACGGGTTTGGCGAAGGCGAACACTGGGCCGCCGGCCGCGAGCATGAGCAGCGGCAGGATGATGGTGCCAAACGGGTCGATATGGTTAAGCGGGTTGAGCGACACGCGACCGCGCGAACGGGCCGTCTTGTCGCCGAGCGCCCAGGCCGCGGCGGCGTGTGCGCTCTCGTGGATCACGATGCCCACGATGACGGCAACGGCGCTGGCGAGCAGGTTCATGAGGTAGCTGCTGGACATAGCGCTCCCCTAGCGGACGCGGCGCGAGGCGCGCGTGAGCAGGTAGTCAATTGCAAACAGGATCACAGCGACGATGGCATAATCCAGGCGGAACACGCCGCCAAAGGGCGAGGTGATAACGCCGTAGCCGGCGATGGCGCTCGGCAGTGCACGCGAAAGTTCAACGACAAAGCCCACGATCTGCAGCTTGGCGGTCAGGCCGCTAAAGCACAGCAGCACGGTCATCGCGCTCATAAAGATGCCGCAGATGCGACAAGCGATAGCGATGATGCTCATCGCCACAGCAGTGGCCTTACGAGAGTTCACGCGCGGTCTCCTCTTCGATCTGGGTGGAAAGCTCCAGCCATTCGTCCTCGAGCTTGGGAAGCTCTTGCTTAAGGCCGTTATATTCCCCCAGCGCCGCGTTGAACTTATCCTGATCGGCATAAAGCTCTTCGCTTGCCATCAATTCCATAAGCTCGTCATAGCGGGCGCGCTTTTTATCGAGCTCCGTCTCGATCTTCTTGAGCTGGTTGCGCACGCCCTTGAGCTTTTTGTTGAGTGCGGCGCGGGCCTGGGCCTCGGCGCGCTTTTGCTCCTTGGTCTTTTTGCCCTCGGCGGGCTTGGAGGCGGTGGCGGGGG
>UQTR01000074.1 GCA_900544065.1 uncultured Collinsella sp. | reverse complement strand
GATGTGTATAAGAGACAGTCGTCGGCTGGGTCGAGGGCACAGGTACCGTTGAGGCGGGGCATGCCGCCACGCTGACCGCGCATGCGCTTTCGGGCTATGCGTTTGAGTATTGGGCCGATGCCTCGGGCGCCGTGGTAAGCCGCGACACCACCTATCACGTGGCGCCGACGTCTGACACGGCGCTCCAGGCCGTGTTCTCGGCAAAACAATATACGGTGGACGTCTCGTGCGAGGAGAGCATGGGCACAGTCGAGGGCGCGGGGTCGTATGCCGCCGGACAGGTCGCAACCGTGCGTGCGGTTGCCGCCGAGGATACGGCTTTTGTGGGCTGGTTCCGTAACGGCACGTGCGTGAGCTCCAAGAAAACCTATCGATTCACCGTGTGTGAGGACACGTCGCTCTATGCCGTCTTTGCGTCGGGTTCGTATGTCGTACATACCGTTGCCTCGCCTGCCGAGGGCGGAGCCGTGAGCGGCTTTGGTGGCTATGAGGTCGGCGACCGTGCGACGCTTCGCGCGATCGCCAACACCGGGTATTCGTTTGCGGGTTGGACGGACGACAAGGGCGAGACAGTCAGCGAGAACGCCGACTATACCGTTAAGGTCACGGGTGACGCCACCTATACGGCGATCTTTGCGCCTAAGTCCTATCAGGTCGTTTTGAGCGCGAGTGACGATGGCGTGGGCACCCTGAGCGGCGAGGGCTCCTATCAATTCGGTGATACGGTCGAGCTCAATGCTACGCCTATGGGAACCAAACGTTTTGTCGGCTGGTATGTCCTGGATGCCGAGGGCAATAAGTCGCTGCTGAGCTGCGACGCCCATTGCTGGGTTAAGCTCGACAAGGATATGGTCGAGGGGCTCGAGGACGATGCGTTGGAGCTCCAGGCCGTGTTTGCCGATCCGTACGAGGTGACCGTTACGGGCGAGGTCGTGGTGAAGGACAAGGCATCGAACAGGGGCTGCCGTGTTACGGGCAGCGGTTGCTTTGCCGTGGGCGATCAGGTGGAACTGACCGCTGTTGCCGGTATGGGCTATCGCTTTGTGGGCTGGAGCACCGATAAAGAGGGCACCTCGATTGTCGAGACCGCGACGACCCTCGATGTGACCGCCACGCAGGACATAACGTACTACGCGCAGTTCGAATCCGATGGACAGGTGACCATTACCGTCACTGGCTCGTCCATCTTCCGCGGTACGGCCCTTCTGGTCGACGGCATTCCTGCCGGTAGCAGGTCCTACGACAGGGGCGACATGTTTATGGCGATCGCGATCCCGTGGAAGAAGTACCACTTCTCGCATTGGGTCGACGATGCGGGTGTCACGGTGAGCTACAGCGCGTTCTATATCGGTACCGCAAAGGAGAATAAGCAGCTTACGGCCGTGTTCTACGAGACGGGCTGCGATGTTCAGGTCGCTACGTATCCCAAGGACGCGGGCTTTAGCATGGTTGCGCTTGGTACCGGCGGCTCCTACCACTCCGCGGCGATTATGTTTACCGTGCCGCATAAGGGTTGGAAGTTTAAATACTGGGTCGACGAGAACGGCATGCCTGTGGGATTTACGCCGGTGATCAACCGCGTAGTGTTTGGCAACCGTACTTTTACGGCTGTTTATGAGCGGGCGTTGATGACGGTTACGGCGGTGGATTCGCGTCAGGGCGGACACGTCGAGGGCTCCTCCGAGGACGAATCTCTGGGCTATGCCGTGACCAACGAAGTCGAGAACGGTGAGTCCACTACTCTGACTGCCGTTCCCGATGCGGGGTATGTGTTTGATGGGTGGTATGCGCGCAATGACGACGGGTCGTTGGGCGATGAGCCGCTGAGCACGGATGCTACCTGGACGTTTGTCCCCGAGGACAATATGACCGTCGAGGCGCGCTTTGCGGAGGCGCCTAAGTACCAGGTGAAGGCCCGAGCGGTCAACGGATCGGTTGATCCGGAGTCTGCTTTGGTCGCTACGGATGGCAAGGTGACGCTTTCGGCGACGCCCGATGAGGGCTGCTACCTGACGCGCGTGACCGTTGCCGAAGAGGCCGGTGATGACGGTTCGGCCGGCAATGCCTATGACCTTGATATTTCTGACTACAAGGGTGGGGCGTACGAGGTCACACTGAGTGGCGTGAGTGCTCCGCAGCAGGTCACGTTTGAATTCGCGAAGGCTGCGGCTCCGGAGGTGCTCGCTCAGCCGCAGGATGCGAGTGCTTACGAGGGCGATCCGGTTGAGCTTTCGTTCGCCGCCGAGGCGGGGCGCAATGTTCGCGTCCATGCGGCCGTGTCTTCTGGATCCGCTGCAGACGTCAAGCTGAGCTACCAGTGGTATCGCGTGTCTGACGATGGTGGCAAGGCAGTGGCGCTGAAGGGCGAGACGGGGGAGACTCTTTCGATCGCCCGGCTCGACAGCGACGGTGAGGGCGAGTACTTCTGCCGCATTACGCAGAACTACCTGGGCACGGTGACAAAGACGGATACCGAACATGCGAAGGTATCCATCGTGCCCCGAGAAGCACTTGTGTTTAATGGGCGCGTGCTGCCGGTGGCGACCGCTCACGAAGAGTACCGTGCAGAGATTACCGGCGCTACGGGCGGCAAGGCACCGTATGCGTACAACTTGGATGATGTTGAGGTTCCTGAGGGCATGCAGCTGACGCTGGCAGATGACGGATCGGGCGCCTTGGTGCTCTCGGGCGTGCCTGCGGCTACGGGTGTTTGTCGCTTTAAGATTTCGTGCACCGATGACCTGGGCGACAAGTGCGATGCACACTTCGCGCTGCTCGTGAAGGCGAAGAAAGCCTCGCTTGCATTTGAGGGCCAGACCTTTACCTACAACGCGACGGCGCAGGCCCCGGAGCTTTCGGGCGTGCCCGAGGGTTGCGAGGACGATGTCAAACTGACCTATGTTGGCACGGGCGACACACATTACTCGTCGGATCAGGCGCCGGTGGATGCCGGCACGTATCGTGTGGTGGCGACGCTCGATGCCAAGGGATATGTCGGTAATGTCTCCTGTGACTTCACGATCGAGAAGGCCCCGGTCGATATTTCGATCGAGACGTCTGATGTGACATACGATGGCGCACGACACGGTGCGGCGGTTGCGGTTGCCGGCCTTGATGCGTCTGCCTATTCCGTTACCTATCGCGGTATAGATGGAACGTCCTATGGTCCGACGGCGCTGGAGCCGTGCGACAGTGGCAACTATCGCGTTACGGTTAAGGTGACTGACCCCAACTATCAGGGTAAAAAGTCCGCCGAGTCCTCGATTGCAAAGGCAAGCCAGGCCATTACGGGAACGACGAGCTATTCGGGTGTTTACGGTGGAGATCCCACTGTGTTTAACAACGTTGCCCAGACTCCCGTGATTTTTGAGCTGGTTGATTTCGATGACGATGCGAGCCCGGTTTCGATTAAGGGACGCTGCGCGACGGTGAAGGCTGCCGGTACGGCACGTGTTGTCGCCCATGCCAAGGCGTCTCGAAACTATCTTGCCGCCGAGGACGTCGAGTTGACGGTTTCTGTTGCACCTGCCCAGTTGCTGGTGAAGGTCGACGATGCCGAGCGCTTTGAGGGCCAGGAGAATCCCGAGTTCACCTCCAGCTTGGTGAGCCGTTGCGACACCTCGGACGTTAAGGTTACGTACTTCTGCTCGGCGAATAAGAAATCTCCGGCGGGTGAGTACCAGATTGATGCGGCGGTCGCCGATCCGAACTTTGATGTCTCGGTCGACCCCGGCACGCTGACGGTCAAGAAGAAGCCCGAGCACTACAAGGTGACGGCGAAGGCAGTCAACGGTTCGGTCGACAACGCCTTGGTTTCGGTTGTTGAGGGCGGGGACGTGACCCTCTCGGCGACGCCCGACGAGGGCTGCTACCTCGAGCGCGTGACGGTCGTGCAGACCGGCTCGGATGCGACCGTTGACCTCGACATTTCTGATTACAAGGGCGGGACGTACGAGGCAACGCTGAGCGATGTCACCGCATCGCAGGAGGTCACGTTCGAGTTTGCGAAGGCGGACGCTCCGCGTGTGGTCGCGCAGCCGCAGGACGTGAGCGTCCATGGGGGCGATTCGGCTGTGCTCTCGGCTGCGGTCGAGGCAGGCAAAAACGTCGTCGACCACGCGGCCTCGTCCACGGGTCCTGCTGCTAAGATTGAGCTTTCGTACCAGTGGTTCCGCATGGCGAATGGCAAGGCCGTGGCGCTCGAGGGCGAGACGGGGGAGACGCTCTCGCTCGCGGACCTCGATGACGAGCAGGCCGGCGAGTATTTCTGCCGCATCACTCAACGCTACCTTGGCACTGAGAAGCAGGCGGACAGTGATTGTGCTTCCGTCTCCATCGTGCCGTGGGACACCCTTGTGTTTAACGGCGACCTGCTGCCGGCAGCGAGCGCCCACAGCACGTACTTCGCGACGATTGCCGGGGCCGCGGGCGGCAAGGCTCCGTACGAGTACGCATGGGATGAGACGAAACTCCCCGACGGGCTCAAGCTCTCCCGTACTTCGGGCGGCATGACGCTCTCGGGCGTTCCGTCCAAGACGGGCGTTTCCGCCTTCGATATCACGTGCACGGATGCTCGTGGCGAGGCCATGACCGCCCGCTTTGCGCTCGTTGTCCAGGCAAAGCACGTAAAGCTATCGTTCACGGATGACGACTTTACCTTTAATGGCGCGTCGCAGGCGCCCGAAGTTTCCGGTGCTCCCAAGGTCTGCAAGGGCGACCTTAAGGTCTGGTACTGCGGATGCGGAAGTACGCAATATTCTTCGACGGAGGCCCCGACAGATGCCGGCACATACCGCGCTGTCGCCACGCTGCGAAGCCACGGCTACATCGGTGCCGCTGCCTGCCAGTTCGAGATCGCTCCGGCAAAGCTCAAGGTGAAGGTTGACGACGCCGAGCGCTTCGAGGGGGAGGCAAACCCCGCGTTTACCTCGAGCCTGGAGAGTGCGGTTGACACTTCGCGTGTGAAGGTCGAGTACTCCTGCGATGCCGATGAGAGCTCTCCTGCTGGCGAGTACCAGATCGGCGCGACGGTCGCCGACTCGAACTTCGATGTCGAAGTCGTGCCCGGAACGCTGATGGTGAAAAAGAAGCGGGAGCCCGTCGATCCCGACCCGGTGGTTCCGGATCCGGACAATCCGGACCCCGATCAGCCTGATCCGGATCCCAACCCCGACCCGGATCCTAACCCTGAACCTGATAATCCTGATCCGGGCCCCAAGCCGGATCCCGATAATCCCGACCCTGATAACCCCGAGCCCGATAACCCCGACAAGCCCGAGCGCTTTGAGGTGACGGCAAAGGCGGTCAACGGTTCGGTCGACAACGCTTCCGTCACCGTTGATGCGGGCGGCGACGTGACGCTCTCGGCGACGCCCGACGAGAGCTGCTTCCTCGAGCGGGTGACGGTCACGGAAGCCGGCTCGGACAAGGCCATCGATCTCGATATCTCCGACTATGAGGGCGGAGCGTACGAGGTCACGCTGAGTTGCGTCACCGCGTCGCACGAGATTACGTTCGAGTTTGCGAAAGCGGACGCTCCGAAGGTGATCGCGCAGCCACAGGATGCAAGCGCCCACGAGGGCGATGCTGTCGTGCTCTCGGTTGCTTCCGAGGCGGGCAAGGGCGTCCTCGACCACGCGTCCTCGTCCACGGGTTCTGTCGCCGATGTCGAACTGTCCTATCAATGGTTCCACATGGTGGGCGGCGAGGCCGTGGCGCTCGAGGGCGAGACGGGGGAGACGCTCCTCATTGAGAATCTTGATGACGATTGCGCCGGCGAGTATTTCTGCCGCGTCACCCAGCGCTATCTCGGCACCGAGGCGCAGGTGGAAAGCGATCGCGCTGTCGTTTCCGTTGTGCCCCGGGACGCCCTCGTGTTCAACGGCGGTCTGCTGCCGGTCGCACGTGCGCATAGCACGTATCGCGCGACGATTTCGGGTGCCGCGGGTGGCGAAGCTCCGTATGAGTACACGTGGGACGACGCTAAGCTCCCCGACGGGTTTAAGCTTACCCGCACAGCGGGCGGTTTGACGCTCTCGGGCACCCCGTCCAAGGTCGGAGTGTCTACCTTTGACATCACGTGCAAGGATGCTCAGGGCAAGACCGTGACCGCGCACTTTGTTCTAGTCGTTCAGGCGAAGCGGGTCGAGCTTGCATTTGAGGGCGGCAACTTCGTCTATAGCGGTGATGCTCAAGCGCCCAAGGTCACGGGGGTTCCCAAGGCCTGCGAAGGTGACCTGAGGGTTAGGTACTACGGGACGGGCGGCACGCACTATTCGTCGAGTGAGGCCCCGACCGATGCCGGCACGTATCGCGCCGTTGCCACGCTGCGAAGCGACGGGTATATCGGCGCCGCTTCGCGCAAGTTCAAGATTTCACCGGCGAAGCTTAAGGTAAAGGTCGACGATGTTGAACGCTTCGAGGGAGAGATGAATCCCGCCTTTACCTCGAGCCTAAAGAGCTCGGCTGATACCTCGGGCGTGAAGGTCGAGTACTCCTGCGTCGCCGATGAGAGTTCCCCGGCGGGCGAGTACCAGATCGGGGCGACGGTCGCCGACCCGAACTTCGATGTCACGGTTGAGCCCGGTACGCTGACGGTGAAGAAGAAGCAAGAGCCTGTCGACCCGGACCCGGTGGTTCCCGATCCGGACAAGCCCGATGGACCCGATCCGGACAAGCCGGACCCGGACAAGCCCGAGCCTGACCAGCCTGATCCGGGCAAGCCTGAGCCCGACAAACCGGAGCCTGATCAGCCGGACAAGCCGGACCCGGATAACCCGGATAAGCCTGAGCCTGACAACCCGAGCAAGCCAGAGCCGGAAAAGCCCGGAACGCCCGATTCCGACCAGCCGGATTCAAAGGATCCGACAAAACCCGGTAGTTCGGATGACTCCGCAGCTGATAAGGCAAAGGCATCGGGCGCGGAAAACTCCGGCAAGAAGGAATCTTCCAAGTCGAGCGCTCAGCAGCTCGCCGACACGGGCGATCGTGCGCCATTGGCCGTCGCCGTCGCTGCGGGCGCCGTTGCGCTTGTCGCGCTGGGACTCGAGCTGCTGCGTCGCCGTCGCCCTGACGCGTAGCAGCTCTAAAGGGGCAATCAGATTGATACTTTGCACCATCTGGCCTGCTCAAGCGTTTATACTTGCGGGACGGGTATTTTGCCCGTCCCGTTTTTGTTTCGACCCGAAAGGTGTGCCTATGGCCTCATCCGCACCGCGCGGTCTGCGCTCCGACCATGTCGTCACCGTCGGCATCGCCCTGTTTTCGATGCTCTTTGGCGCCGGCAACCTCATCATTCCACCGTTGCTGGCGCTCCAGGCCGGCACGGCCACACCGCTTGCCATGGTTGGCTTTTTGATTGCCGCCATCGGCCTGCCCGTCATGGGCTTTATCGCCGTGGCGCTTGCCGGCACGGCGCGTGAGCTTGCCAGCCGCGTGCATCCCAAGTTTGGCGAGTTCTTTGTTGCGGCAGTATATCTGGCCATCGGCCCGTGCCTTGCCATTCCGCGTACAAGCTCCACGGCGTTTGAGATGCTGGTACCGTTGCTGCCCGAGGGTGTCTCGCTCGGCACGGCGCGTCTGGTGTTCGCCGTCGGTTTCTTTGTCGTCGCGTTTGCGCTCACACTGCGCCCGGGTGTTATCACACACGTGCTCGGCCGCATTACGGGCCCCGCGCTCATCGCGCTCATCGTGCTCGTTGTCGGCGCTGCCGTAATCTCGCCCCTGGGACCGGCTGCCGCGCCGCAGGCTCCCTATGACGCCGGTGCTGCGGTCCAGGGTTTTTTGACGGGCTACCAGACCATGGACCTGCTCGCGTCGCTCGCCTTCGGCATCATCATCGCCGAGACCATTCATGAGCTGGGCGTGACCGACGACAAGCGTGTCGCCTTCGAGATCTCCCGCTCCGGTGTGATCGCCGGCGTGCTCATGGCCATCATCTACTGCGGCCTGGCGCTTGCCGGTATGCAGCTCGGCACGGTTATGCCCGATGCTACCAACGGCGCTGCCATCCTCGCGCGTTCTGCCTCCCTGCACTTTGGGCTGGCCGGCACGGTCGTGGTCTTTGCGATTTTCTTTCTCGCCTGCATGAACGTGTGCATCGGTCTCATTAGCTGCTGCTCGCGTTACTTCTGCGAGACGTATGTGGTCGAAGGGGGAGCGGAGGCTTCCGAGGAGGCCATGCGCCGTCCCTTCGCGATTCTCGCCCTTGTGTTCGCGGCGTTTTCGTGCGTGCTTTCCAACGTGGGCCTCGACGTGATCCTCATGTTCTCGGTGCCCATGCTCAACGCCCTGTATCCCGTAGCCATCGTGCTGGTGCTTATGGGCCTGGTGCACGGTTTTTGCGACGCGCATCCGCAGGTGTGGATCTGGGTCGGCGGCGTTGTCGCCGTGCAGAGCGTGATTACCTCGGTCCGCGATGCGTTCTTTGCTGGTGCGTGGCTGCCGTTTGATGCGCTGCCGCTGGCAGATATCGGCGCCGCGTGGGCGCCGGTTGCCGTGGTGGCGTTTGCGATCGGCCTGGTTCATAGCTGGTTTGTCGCACATTCGAGGAGCTAGGGTTTCTGCGCTTGCACAGGCGGGGAGTCTCCTCTATAATTTCCTTCGCTTTGGGACACGCAAGGTTTAGACCTTAGCTGCTCAACACCTTCGGGACGTGGCGCAGTTTGGTAGCGCGCCTGCTTTGGGAGCAGGATGTCGCAGGTTCAAATCCTGTCGTCCCGACCATATCTTGCGGGCGTAGTTCAATGGTAGAACCCCAGCCTTCCAAGCTGATGACGCGGGTTCGATTCCCGTCGCCCGCTCCATTAGATAGACGAACGGCTCTGGCTCCTTTTGGGACCAGAGCTGTTTTCATATACATGCCGGGACCCCGCATCCCCTTCTAAGTTGCGGTGAAATACGGACTGTTTTTCGGCTTTTATGGCCCATGTAGTCCGTATTTCACCGCAACTATTTGTAAGGTTGGATTTTGATGCCGTTGGGAGGGTCGTAGCGACCGTCTACCGAGAGTGGAATTATTTTTTGAAGCGCTGACCTGCGACGTCAAGCTTTTGGTCAGCTTTTGGCAAGGCCTGCGGACGGAAGCATGCGATAGCGTAATGGTATTCTCTCCGCCGTGATGGTTATGGGGTTGGCCATGCTCGATAAAGGCAAACATTTTCCGCAGTCATATGCAAGGATGCTATTCTCGGCCCTTGGAAATCATCAAGATGGACAGCTGCTTATAACAATTGATCCTTGGGATGAACGCCGTGCGCGCGAGCTTATGCAGAAAGAGCTCATGCTCCGTCTTTACAACCATGTGTATGCTGATCCGGTCTATTGGAATAATCTTGGGGTTGAAGATCGCATTTTTCAGCTGGCATCCGCTATTGCGTTCGTTGAACCGGATGCTGTGTTTTGCGGATCGACGGCAGCGCTGCTCTACGGCATCGGCTCGGCGTATGCGCTTCTGGATAAAGTGCAAGTGCTGCTGCCACGTTCTACAAGGCGTGATACGTATGAGTTCGTTGAATACAAGCGCTGGCGCCCGGGCGTGGTATGGCGGCTCGGCCCGTTTACGCTGACGGATCCGTATCGGACGGTGGTCGATATCGCCCGAACGAGCGCCTTTCGCTATGCACTGGGCTATGTCGATGGCTTGGCCCGTGAGTACGATGTCGAACGCGAAGAGCTGCGAGCATATGCGCAGGCAAATTGCCGAGGGTTGCATGGCATCGCGCGTGCTTTTGACGTTTTTGAGCATATGGACGGCAGGTCAGACAATGGTGGCGAGTCCGAGGCGAGAGCAGCGATGATTCTCGCTGGGGTTGTCGCGCCTGAGCTTCAAGTTGAGATACCGCGACCGGGAAACGCTGGCTATTATCTGGCAGATTATGGCTGGCAGATGCCAGACGGCTCATGGACGCTGGCAGAGCTGCATGGGCTAGGTAAGTTTGAAGACGAAGCTCAAAATGATCCAGAGCAAGCGGCGGCAAAAACCTATCGAGCGGCCCTCATGCGCGACGCGAATCTTCGCGCCATGGGCCACAACGTCATTCATTTCAAACTCTCGGACACCTTCGACGTGGAATCGTTCGGTGCCATGATGCGCGGTTACGGCATTCCGACAACAAAACCCTACGCCGACTCCCGATAGCGAAATCGTTCGCGGTCCACCTTCAATAAGTTGCGGTGAAATATGGACTGTTGAGGCCTTTAACGGCATGAAACAGTCCATATTTCACCGCAACTTAAGAGGGGATGGGGC
>UQTR01000073.1 GCA_900544065.1 uncultured Collinsella sp. | reverse complement strand
GAGATGTCTTAGGGTCTCGTGGGCTCGGAGATGTGTATAAGAGACAGCCACGATCTGCACCCCGAGATCGTCAAGACCCTTGGTGCCCTGCGCTACCGTACCTCGTTTGGTCAGAACGTGCTTCAGCACTCCCTTGAGGTCTCTGATTTGTGCGGCGTGATGGCTTCCGAGCTTGGCCTGGACGTTGTGACCGCCAAGCGCGCCGGCCTGCTGCACGACCTGGGCAAGGCAATCGACCACGACGTCGAGGGCCCGCATGCCGTCATCGGCGCCGAGCTGGCCCGCCGTTATGGCGAGAAGCCCGTTATCGTCCACGCAATCGAGGCTCACCATGCCGATGTCGACCCCAACACGGTGCTCGATGTCCTGGTACAGGCCGCCGATGCCGTCTCTGCCTCTCGCCCCGGTGCCCGTCGCGAGTCTGCCGAGAACTACATCAAGCGTCTTGAGAAGCTCGAAGAGATCGCCAACTCCCATGACGGCGTCGAGCGTACCTATGCCATGCAGGCTGGTCGCGAGGTCCACGTCATGGTTCAGCCGGACAAGATCTCCGATGCCCAGTCCACGGTTCTGGCTCACGATATCGCCCATCAGATCGAGGAAGAGATGGAGTATCCCGGTCAGGTGCGCGTTGTCGTGATTCGCGAGAGCCGCGCTGTCGATATCGCTAAATAACATGAGCGACGCGAACGAGCTTATCTCATTTATCGCGTCGATGTCGGGGGAGGGCAACCTTCGCGTCGAGGAGAACCTTGGCGAGGGGTATGTCCGCCTCCGCGTTTCGGAGGCCGAGCGGCGCCAGGCAAAGCACGACATTCAGCATGTCGAGGATATCGTCATCGAAATGCTCCGTAATGCTCGCGATGCCGGCGCCGACAAGGTCTATCTCGCCACGACCAAGGAAGATGGCGTCCGCACGCTTGTCTTTCTGGATAACGGTTCGGGCGTTCCGCAGGATATGCAAGAGCGAATCTTCGATGCACGCGTTACCTCCAAGCTCGAGAGCATGAAGATGGACCGTTGGGGCGTTCACGGTCGTGGTATGGCATTGTTTTCGATCAAGCAGAACACCGACGAGGCTCGTGTGGTTACGTCCGGTGTCGATCTTGGTTCAGCCTTTAAGGTGAGCGTCGCATCCGACCGCCTCAGTGAGCGTGCCGATCAGTCCAGCTGGCCCCAGGCCGTCAAGGATGAGGACGGACGTTATGTCTGTGCTCGCGGTCCGCATAATATTATTCGCGCTGCTTGTGAGTTTGCGCTCGAGGAGTTGCGTGGTTGCGATGTCTATCTCGGTTCACCGTCTGAGATTGCCGCGACCCTTTATGCTCAGGCGTCAAGTCGGCTCGATACGTCTCGTCTCCTGTTCATTGATGACGAGAGCGAGCTTCCGGTTGTCGATCGTTTAGGCCTTGCCTCTGATGCCGAGGACTTTATCCGTATCTGCTCGGGTTTGGGTCTTGAGATGTCTGAGCGCACGGCACATCGCATTTTGGCAGGGCAGATTAAGCCCGTTCGCGGTGTGGCCGCGCGTCTGCTGCGCGAGCGTGATTCGTCCTCGCATGCGCCGGCTCCTGTCGATCTTGCGAAGGATCGTCGCGGGCTGCGTATTGCCAAGGACGACATGGCACAGTTTTCGCGTGCTGTGGAGCGAGACTTTAATGACCTTGCTGCCCGGTACTATCTCAACCTTTGCGGCGACCCAAAGATTCGTGTTTCGCGTGATCGAATCACCGTGACCTTTGATCTTGCCAAAGAGGAATAGTGCCTTTACCGAGTCCACTCGGTACGATACAGTTATTGCAGTTAAAACGTACTTTTAAATGCAGGAGTTTCTTCATGGATTGCCTGAAGGTATCAAGCAAATCATCGCCCGCGTCCGTTGCCGGCGCCATCGCCGGCATGGTCAAGGATGGTGTACCCGTCAACATCCAGTGTGTCGGCGCCGGTGCCGTCAACCAGGCCATTAAGGCCGTTGCTATCGCGCGCGGTTTTTTGATTCCAACCGGTTTTGATATTTCCTGTGCGCCCGTGTTCTCTGACATCCTCATTAACGGGGAGTCGCGCACGGCCATCCGCCTTTCTATCTACGTTCACCAGATCAATCGAGCTGCTATGGATAACGTCGTCATGGATGATGTTAAGCCTGTGGCATAGCTTCCGCTTGCCTTGTTTAGTTCCCCATCGTTAGGATTTATGCACATGGACCAGCGTTCCGTACGCGATATTCTTGCCGGTAAAACCTACTTTATCCGCACCTTTGGCTGCCAGATGAATCAACACGACTCCGAGCGTGTGAGCGGTTTGCTTGATTCGTATGGCTGCCTCATGGCGCTCGATCCTGCGAATGCCGATATCGTTGTCTTCATGACGTGCTGCGTGCGCGAGGCCGCCGATACTCGCCTGTACGGCCAGTGCAATTCTTGCAAAAGCCTGCCGCCTTCGCCTTCGGGCAAGCGCGTGGTTGCCGTTGGTGGTTGCATCGCGCAGCGCGATGGCGAGGGCCTGCTCACCAACGTCGATAACGTCAATGTCATCTTTGGCACGCATTCCATTGCACACGTGGCCGAACTCATTGCCGAGGCGTTCCTTGATGGTAAGCGTCATATCCGCACCAATGAGCATGAGGATACAGATGCCATGAGCATGCCGTGGCATCGCGAGACCCAGTATCACGCCTGGGTGCCCATCATGACGGGCTGCAATAATTTCTGCACCTATTGCATCGTGCCGTACGTGCGCGGTCGCGAAAAGAGCCGCCCCTTCGAGGAGATTGTCGACGAGGTGACCGGTTTGGTGCGGCAGGGCGTGCGTGAGATTACGCTGCTGGGCCAAAACGTTAACTCATATGGTCGCGATCTGTTTGGCAAGCCGCGTTTTGCCGATCTGCTGCGTGCCGTGGGCGATACGGGTGTGGAGCGCATCTTCTTTACGTCTTCGCATCCCAAGGACCTGTTGCCCGAGACCATCGACGCCATGGCCGAGACGCCTGCCGTTATGCCGCAGCTGCACCTGGCCGTCCAATCAGGTTCGACGCGGATCCTCAAAGAGATGAATCGCCGTTATACACGCGAGGACTATCTGGGCCTGGTCGATCGCATTCGCAACCGCATGCCCGATATTGCGCTCTCGACCGACATTATCGTTGGCTTCCCGGGCGAGACTGAAGAAGATTTTGAGCAGACGCTCTCGCTTGCCGAGACGGTCCGTTATGCTCAGGCCTATACCTTCATCTATTCCAAGCGTGCCGGTACCCCGGCCGCCGAGATTGACGATCCTACGCCGCATGAGGTTATTCTCGAGCGTTTTAACCGCCTGGTTAAGGTTATCGAGACCACGGCACACGAGTATAACCAGGGTGAGCTTCATACTGTGGTTCCGGCGCTCATTGAGGGAACGAGTAAAAAGAACGATGCGGTCCTGCTGGGCAAGAGTCCCAAGAATCAGACCGTGCATGCGCCTATCCCCGAGGGTTACAGCATCGATCAGCTTGTTGGCAAGATCGTTGATGTTGACGTTGACGTTGCCAAGACCTGGTATTTGTCCGGCTCCGTTGTGGGCGAGCCGCGCTAATGGTTTCTCCCGGGGCAGGTCTTTCCGCCGTTGCGATCGTCGGTCCGACGGCGGTTGGTAAGAGTGATGTTGCCGACCGTTTGGCAGCTCGTCTTTCGTCCGAAGTGCTGTCGTGCGATGCGATGCAAATCTATCGCGGCATGGACATCGGTACCGCAAAGATGGCGCCCGATGAGTGTACGGCGCCGCTGCGTCTCGTCGACATTGTAGAGCCGGGTGTGGCATATTCTGCTGCGCTTTATCAGGCTGACGCTCGCGCGCATGTTGAACGTCTCCTTGGTTCGGGTTGCCTGCCGGTTTTTTGCGGAGGTACGGGGCTGTATCTCAAGGCTGCCCTTGATGAGATGGACTTTCCCTCGGGTGAACTTGAGGACGATCGCCGTGCGGGCTATCAGGAGCTTGCCGAGCGTATTGGCGAGGAAGAACTGCATGCCCTGCTTGCCGAGCGCGATCCAGAATCGGCTGCTGTTATTCATCCCCATAACGTGCGCCGTGTGATTCGTGCGCTCGAGATGCATGATGATGGTATCTCCTATGCACAGCAAAAAAGTCAGTTTAGTGTTCCGCGCGAGCATTATCATGCGCTGTGGTTTGGCCTGACCCGTAATCGCGAGGTGCTCTACGAGCGCATTAACCTGCGCGTCGATCTGATGTTTGAGCAGGGTCTTGTTGATGAGGTCCGCGGTCTTATGGACCAGGGGCTGGGAGATGCCCTGACGTCAATGCAGGCAATTGGCTATAAAGAGATCATCGATGCTTTCAATGGCGTTATGAGCATGGACGAGGCTCGCGAACTCATTAAGATGCGTTCGCGTCGCTATGCCAAGCGTCAGCTTTCGTGGTTTAAGCGCGATGACCGTATCGTGTGGTTTGATATGGATGAATGTACAATCGATGAGGTCGTTGAGGATATCCTGCATCGTATTGAGGCTGCCTAATGGCCCGTTTCCCCCTTGTTCCCACGGCACCCGAGCCCGAGCGTGCCATTTTAGTTGGTGTTGAGTGGCGCGACAATGCATGGCCACTCGATCGATCGCTCGATGAGCTGGAGCGTCTTGCCCACACAGCTGGTGCCCAGTGCGTGGCACGCTTGTCGCAGCGTTTGGTAAAGCCGTATCCTAAATCGTTTATCGGTTCCGGTAAGGTAGAGGAGCTTTGCGGCCTGGTGCATCGCATGGATGCCGATGTCGTTATTTTTGACGACGACCTGACCCCCTCGCAGCAATCCTATTTGGAGAAAGCCGTGGGCGAGCCGGTAAAGATTATCGATCGCACAGCACTGATCCTGGATATCTTTGGCCTGCATGCTCAGACGCGTGAGGGACGCCTGCAGGTACAGCTGGCACAGCTTCAATATTTGTTGCCTCGCCTGCGTGGCATGTGGAGCCATCTCGCCAAGGAGCAGACGCGCGGCGGCATCGGCTCACGTTTTGGTCAGGGCGAAAGTCAGCTCGAGGTCGACCGTCGTCTCATTCGTAATAAGATCGCTGCGCTTCGTCGTGAGCTCAAGCAGGTTGAACAGCGTCGCGATGTCCAATCCAAGAGTCGCATTGAGTCACCGGCGTTTCGCGTCGCGTTAGCCGGTTATACCAATGCCGGTAAATCGACATTGCTCAATCGTCTGACCGGCTCTACGGTACTTTCACAGGACAAGCTGTTTGCTACGCTCGACCCGACGACGCGTTCGTATCGTCTGCCCGGCGGTCGCGGCATGACGATTACCGATACCGTCGGCTTTATTCAAAAGCTGCCGCATGGTCTGGTCGATGCCTTTAAATCGACGCTGTCCGAGGTTTTGGGTGCCGATCTAATTCTCAAAGTCGTAGATGCGTCTGACGAGGACTATGAGCGGCAGCTGGAGGCTGTCGACCGCGTGCTTGATGAGATCGGCGCCGGAGAGCGTTTAACGCTGACCGTTTTCAATAAAATCGATCTTCTCGATAGCGTTGATCGATTGAGTTTCCGTCGTCGCTATCCGGAAGCCGTTCTGTTCTCGGCCCAAACGGGCGAGGGATTCGACGATCTCGTTGATCGCATTGCTCGCGAGGCAGCTGCCACCGATGTGTTGCTCTCCGCTGATATCCCGTATCGCGAGGGCGCCCTCATCACGCTGGTGCATGAGCAGGGAACCCTTCTGCATGAAGAATATCTCGAGAACGGCGTTCGCATTGTGGCGAAACTGCCGGCTCGTATTGCACCGCGGCTCGAGCGTTATCGCACCGAGTAGACGAGCTCCAAAATACCCAGTATGATGGGCTGATGCAGCAGATAAAAGGGGAGTGCATGGCGTCCAAGGCTGGCGAGCGCCGGCAGGGGGTTGGCGTAGGCCCAGCTAGGGACGGTCTTATCGATACTCTGCGCTATGTGTGCGGCGAAGTATCCTGCAAGATACATAAAGATAAACGGGATGATGGGGTAGTAATCACCTGAGACAAACCCAGGGCTCGGAAATCCCAGCCACGCCAGGTAGGGGACAGGGTAGATCGTTTTGGGGATGCTCCAGGTGATTGCGAACAACATAAGGCATAGGGGCATGCCCCATCTCGCCGTTATCTTCTTAAGGACGGGATCGGTCAACGCTACGATGCCGGTGCATGCGGCCATGCAGTAGATGATGCCAAAATTAACCGAATCGTCGACTGAGACAAGTGTTGTTGCCAACCAGACAACGAGTGCTGCTAAGGCGTATTTGGCGGCACGTTTGATATTGTTGCGCGAAAGGGTGCACATCCAACCGGCGATAAACAAAAATACCCAGCTGATGCTGGCGCGCCAGATGTCTTGAAAGACTGACTGGGTAAACCAGGGCATATCCCAGCCGTACAGGTAGGCGAAATCATAGCAAGCGTGAAAACCTGCCATAGAAATCATCGTAAACCCGCGGACGGTATCAAAGATGGTTATGCGTTTTTGCATTACGAGAACCGACGCATCAAGCCGACGACTTTGCCCAGGATAACGGGATTCGTTGCATAGATAGGTTCCATGGTGTCATTCTCAGGCTGCAGGCGTACGCGTCCCTGCTCCTTGTAGAACGTCTTGACGGTCGCCGAACCATCAATCATGGCCACTACAATTTCGCCGTTCATGGCACTTTTTTGTTCACGGACGATGATGTAATCGCCATTGAAGATGCCGACATTGATCATTGAGCTCCCATGCACCTCAAGGATAAAGGAACCCTGATCAGTGGCGATTTCGGTCGGGATAGTAAACGTGTCTTCGATATTCTGCTCGGCCAGAATGGGAATCCCAGCCGCGACGCGACCAACGAGCGGTAGCGAGACCGTTCCGCGAGGTGCGGTGGGCTCGTCAGATTTAGAAATTGAGACAGAGGAACCATCCTCGTTAAAGAGTTCCAGGGCGCGCGGTTTGGTGGCATCGCGCTTGAGCAGCCCGCGAGCCTCAAGGGCAGATAGATGGGCGTGCACGGTGCTGGGGGAGGAAAGGCCCACGGCAGAAGCCATCTCGCGCACGCTAGGCGGATAACCCTTCTCCTGCTGATATTCCTTGATGAAGTCGTAAATTTGCTGCTGACGCTTGGTAATTTTGCGAGCCATCAGGGCATCCTCTCTACCTATGTCAAACAAATGTTCGAATTTTGCTTGACAGGAACAACTGTTCGAAGATAATAATAACCGAACATTCGTTCTCGCGCTAGACATTTTTGTCCGCGCGGCTTGATAAAACTGTTCTCAGCAAAACACGCGAGAGGAGAACATGATGAACGCAACGAATATGGTCCAGGGAAACCTTGCCCTTAAGCTTGAGACGCCTGCAGAACCCACTTTTACGGTTGTTCAGGGTGGCCGCTCCGGCTTTCAGCCTTTGACCGTAAAGCCTGCCCGCAATCAGCAGGCTGTAGTCGCGCCAGCTCGCGTTGCCCTGAAGGTTCCGACGATTGTCGCCGTTGCCGTTGCGCTTACGCTCTTCTTTGTCCTCGCTACGTCGGTCTTTAGCGCTCGTCACGCCGCGTATGCCGAGTCCGTTTCCAACGTTACCTACGAGACCATTCGCGTTCAGCCTGGCGATTCTCTTTGGTCTCTTGCCGAGGAATATCCAATCGAAGGCCTTTCCACGCAAGAGACTTCCGACATGATCCGTAACGTCAATCATCTGGAGCATGGTTCGCTCGCCGCCGGTGCGCATCTTAAGGTTCCTGCTCGTTCGTAATCTTTATCGCGCTGCGCATGGTACCCTTGTTATCGTTTAAGAGGAGGTACCATGCGCTGTCCCAAATGCGGCAAGGCACATACCCGCGTCGTTGATTCTCGTATGCAGGAGTCAAATAACACCATTAAGCGCCGTCGCGAATGTTGCTCGTGTAACTATCGCTTTACAACGTTTGAGCGATGCGAAGACCCAATCGAGGTCATTAAGTCAGACGGAACCAAGCAGCGGTTCGATCGCAATAAGCTGCTCGTCGGCTTGATGCGCGCCACTATCAAACGCGATATCGACACTAAGAAGCTCAATGAGATTATCGACGACATCGAGGTCGAGCTGCGCTCTCGCACACTGACGGCCGTCACGTCCCATGAGTTGGGTGACATGGTGCTCAAGCGCTTGGCAAAGATCGACAAGGTGGCGTACATCCGTTTTGCCTCGGTCTACCGCGATTTCAAAGACGTCGATGAGTTTCTGCAAGAGCTCGACAAGCTAAGGTGATTCCATGCCCAACATTACCGTCAACATAAAGCGTCTCGACCCCACCGTCGAGCTTCCCAAATACGCCCATCCCACCGATGCCGGCTTGGATTTGCGCTCCAACGTGGACTGCGTCCTGAAGCCCTTTGAACGCCGTCTGGTCTCCACTGGGCTGGCCATCGCCCTGCCCGATGGCTACGCCGGCTTCGTCCAGCCCCGTAGCGGTCTCGCCATCAAACAGGGCCTGTCTATAGTCAATACGCCTGGCCTCATCGACGCCCACTACCGAGGAGAACTCAAGGTTATCCTCATCAACCTGGATCCCACCAACGACATCCAAATCAACAAAGGCGATCGCATAGCCCAACTAGTCATCCAAGAAGTCCCCACCGTCAACCTCGTAGAAGTAGAAGAACTAGACAAAACCGACCGAGGCAACGGCGGCTTCGGCTCCAGCGGCGTGGCTTAGTCGCATAGCCTCTTACGTTCGCTCACCTGTGGGAGAGCCCTATATATCATCCCGTGCTCAAACATTCTCGCGTTGCTGCGAAACTGCGCGCGGGACGATATATAGGGCTCTCCCACAGGTGAGCTACGTTTACTTGCTAGCGGCTACGCCGGGTTCGCCCCAGTTAGAGCCTGCGAAGGTAGAAACAAAATATCTAATACTGGTTAGCCGGTGCGACAAAGCGATTGTTCCTTTGTCGCACCGGCTAACCAGTAAGATAATTTTGTTTCAAGCGAGTAGCCGCCCGCCCACCTCTCACACATATCGTTCCACGCGCAGTTTCGCAGCGAGCGAAGCGAAGCGAGAATGTTTGAGCATGGAATGATATAAGGGCGTTTCCCGTCGAGCAGCGGACTTTCGCCTAGCGGATATGCGCAGGTTTTCCGCCCCAGTAGAAGCGGCAGAAGGCTCGTTTGCGCTTTTGGGGCTTGCCTACGAGCTCCATGCTTGCGATGGCTATGTCTTCGGCTGCGCGGGGGCGGCGCAGCACTTCGCCATTGATGAGCAGTGCCTTGAGCGACTCGGGATGATCGTGGAGATGGCGTAACGTCACGATGAGTTCTCGTGCGGTGGTGACATGCATGCTGGCGCCCATGCCGGTGAGCATCGTTGTGTTGGCCTTTTCCTGGCCGTATGATTTGCCCAGCAGGATCATCGGTAGGTGTGCGCATAGGCACTCGGTGACGGTGAGCCCGCCCGATTTGAGGATCGCCAGGTCGCAGCCGTGCATGAGGGCCGCCATGTCGTCGACATAGTCCAACACCGTGACGTTCTCGAGCTTCATGGCATCGAAGAGCGTCTTCAGCCGGGTGGCATACTCCACGTCTTTGCCGGGCAAAAAGACAAAGTGCATGTCTTCGAAGCTGCGCAGGAAGGGGAGTGTGTGGTCCATCGCCGCGCGAAAGCGAACGTACGGTTGAGGCAAACTGGCGCCGGCCATTACCAGCACGACGGTCTTGTCGATGGGGAGGTTGAACTTGGCTAGCTCTTCCTCGCGATCGTAATCCGTGTCGAATCCGGCGCGAATGGGGATGCCTGTAATGCGAATCTTTGCCTCGGGCACCTTGCGCGGACGCAGCGTTTCGGCCATAAATTCGTTGGCAACACAGAATAAATCGGTGTCCTTGTGGGGCCACCATCCTTCGACTTCGTAGTCGGTCGGTACGCAGATGACCGGAAAATCGATACCCGTAATTACGCGAGCGCCCACGGCAACATTGGCTGCTGTGATGTGCGTTGCGACCACGGCTATGGGCCTGCGGCTACGAATATATTCGTTGAAGGCGGGGAACATAATTCGCGACCATGCCGTGCCGCCACCCCAGAGAAGATGTCCCGTAAGTGTATATCTCCAGGTCAGGTCGTAAATGGGGCGCGTGGCTCCCGTAAAAGAAGCCGCGGTCTTATTGCCGTCGAATTTAATACGTCCAAAATCAAGGATATCGAGCACTTCAATCTCAACGTCCTCGGGGATGCCATTGGTGCCGCGGATGAGATCGAATGCTGTCTCTTATACACATCTCCGAGCCCACGAGACCCTAAGACATCT
>UQTR01000072.1 GCA_900544065.1 uncultured Collinsella sp. | reverse complement strand
GGGCCCGTGGGTTATACCCTAAGAGCAAACCACCCTTTTTAAGGGTGGTTCTGATCTGCTATAGGGCGTTAGTTATATGGCAGTGGGCAAAAAATGCCAAATATGAGTACTGTTGCTAAGTGAATAGCATTTACATCCAAAAAGATAATGAACATAACCTATAGTATGTTCATTAAAATTGGCTTCAATACGCCTTAAACCAGTCAGGTTGGCTGCTTTAGGGGGCTGTAGGGGTCGCCCGAACATCATTTTGGGTGGTTTTGCCTGCGACTAAAATGGTAACAGTACTCATATTTGCCCTTTTTTGTCCACAGCCCTTTGAGGTTGCGGTGAAAAGGGCTTGTTTTGATTGTTTGGGGCAGGCGCGAGGCGCGGAAATGATGTCTGGAGCGGCGGAGCGGCTTGGAATTCATCCGTAGAGGTCTTCATTGGCCGCGCCAGGAGTGCCTCCAGGTGCCGGCAGTTAAGGAGCGCCCCTAACTGCCGCAGGGGGCGTCGGCCGTGGCCGACGCCCCCTGCGGGTGTAAACAGATTTTGCTACGCGTTACTTGTCGGTGCCCAGCTTGTGTGGCTTGTAGGCGAGGGCATTGACGAGCGCGTCAGCGGCGGACTTGACGGCTGCCGGCTGCGGATCGTTGACGTGGTCCTCGGGGTGCACGGGCAGGTCTTTCTTGACCGCATCGTGGATCAGGTTGAGGTACTCGGTCACGCCGGTAGTCGACAGGTGCGTGCCGTCGCCATCGAACAGGTCGTTGCGGTTGGCGCTGTGCCCGTACCAGTCGATAACGCGTACATTCTTGTAGCGCGTGGCGGCGTTGGCGATGGCCTGGTTCGTGGACCCGACCCACGGCTGCGGGCTACGCGTGTTTACAAACACGACAGTACGCTGCTCGCCGGCGTCGGCCATAATCGCGTCGACCTGGGCGTCCGTTACCAAACCGTTGGTGCCCAGGGCAAAGACCACGATCTTGCCGGCAAGGTTCTGCTGGATATATCCCTCAAATGTCGCGCGGCCCGCATCAAACTGGCGGCCCTTTTCGGCATCGATATGGCTGTGAGGAAACACGCCGTCAAAGGAATCAACGGCGCGCAGCGACACGGAGTCACCGATCATCAACAGGTCGTAGGAGCCATCGGGGAAGCCGTCGTTGTCCTTGTCGGTGTCGTCGGCCGCCTGCTGGTCGGTGGGCGCGGTGTTTTTGGCTTCCTTGTTCAGAACCTCGGCGCCCTCGCCGCTCAGCGCAGACGTCTCGGGCACAAAGATCAGACCGCCCAGTGCGACGACCAACACGATAGCGCAGGCTGCGCAGACAGGGACGTGCGCGCGTGCCCAGTTGGCGGGTGTGGTGGTTCCATTGCGGAATTCGGTGACGGTGCGGCCGAAGGCGCCCTTCCTAAACGGCGTTTCGATAAAGCGATAAGAGCACTCGGCTACGGCGACTACCACAAGTACCTGCAAGATGTACTGCCACCAGGGCGTATCGTTGATGTTGGCGACCGGGTTCATGAGCAACAGCAGCGGATAGTGCCACAGGTAGATGCTGTACGAGCGCTTGCCAACCCACACGAGCGGCTCGGCGGACAGCGCACGGGCAACCATTCCCTGGGGCTGCACGCAGGCCGCGATGACCATGAGCGTGAGGATGGAGCATAGCAGTGTGCCGCCGCGATACTGGAACGCGGTGTAGCCGTTGGTGAGCGCGACCATGGCGGCAAGGCCAACCAGACCCACGACGCCCAGTACATCGATGGATGCGGGCGAGGACCAAAAGCGCACGAGGGCGCTCGGCTGTGCCGGGGCGGTCTTGGCTGATTCGTCGGCCTTCTCGCCAGGCTTGCCCTCGGCGTTCTTGCCGTGCTTGGCGGCGCCAGCCAGGCGATTGAGCCCCAAACGATGAGCGAGACGCACCGGCGCCAGGTCGCGATCGGGGATAAAGGCCATCCAGGCACCCAGCAGCAGCGAGAACACGCGGGTGTCGGTGCCGTAGTACACGCGGCTGGGGTCGGCGGCAGGGTTGTAAAGCACCATCATGGCGAGGGCAGATACCGCGGCAAGGCCCAGAACCACGCGGCGCGTGTTGGGCTTGCTCACATGCATGGATACCATAGCAAACAGCAGTGGCGGCCAAATCAGGTAGAACTGTTCCTCGATGGCAAGCGACCAAAAGTGCGTGAGCGGCGAGGGGTCGCCCAGGGCATTGAAGTACGAGACGTTTTGGGCAATCTGCCACCAGTTGTTGAAGAACAGCAGCGACGGCAGGATGTCAGGGCGCATCTTGGTGAGCATCACGTGGTTAAAGATGGTGCACAGCGCGCAGGTCACGAACACTACCGTTACCACGGCGGGGACCAGGCGACGGATGCGGCGAATCCAGAAGCTCTTAAGGTCGATGCGGCCGGTCTTGGCGACTTCGTTGAGCAGCAAGCGCGTGATCAGATAGCCCGAAAGCACAAAGAAGATCGTGACGCCGAGCAGGCCGCCCTGAGCCCACGTGAGGTTAAGGTGATAGAGCACCACCGCGACGACGGCGAGCGTACGGAGACCGTCGAGCGCAGGAATGTAACGGGATTTGGGGCGAGCGGTCGCCTGCTGGTCGGTAGCGGACGAGCGTGTGGCGCCGGTGTTGGCCTTGGCTGCATGGACGCCCTTGTTGGTGGGCGCTCGGTGCGGGCTCGGGCCGCGTCGCGACTCGCCGGTGCGGCGGTCGGCGCGCGGGCGTTCGTGCGGCGCCTGGTTATCGGGCGCGCGGCGTGGGCCGCGTGGGCTCGATTGCGGGAATTGTTCCATAAAACATCATCCAATGACGAGAAAAATCAGCACGTATTCATTGTAGCTGCCCGCTCCTGTGAATGCTTGCTGCTGGCGCAACCTCAAGCGCGCGTTCACATCAAAGTGAACTAAAGTTATAGAGTGCGAAAGCATACGATTGACGGCCGACGGTGGGCATAAAGCCCGCAGATGAGGAGGTTTCCATGGCAGATCGCGGCATCGTTGCGGTGTTCGGCAGCATGAACATGGACCTTTCGGTGGCGTGTGAGCGCATGCCGCGTGCGGGCGAGACCGTCGGCGGTAGCGGTTTTATCACTAACGCCGGCGGCAAGGGCGCCAACCAGGCTGTGGCCGCCGCGCGCATGGGCGCGCGCACGTGCATGATCGGCGCTGTCGGACGCGATGCATTTGGCGACGCACTGGTGGCGGGGCTCCAAGATGCCGGCGTGGACGTTGAGTTCGTGGCGCGTCGCGACGACGTGGAGACTGGCACCGCGACTATCATTCGCTGCGAGAACGACAACCGCATCGTGTTGTCGCCGGGCGCCAACCATGCGCTTACGGGCGAGGACGTTGCCTGCGCACTGCGCTATCTGGTGGCCGACGAGCTCGATGCCGATATCTGCGACCTCGCCCCGGCAGCCGGCGGCGTCTTTATCGCCCAGGGCGAATGCGACCTGATGGCCACGGCCGCGGCGCTCTCTTGCGCCCACAGGCTGGGGTTCTATACGGTCTTTAACCCGGCGCCCGCCTGCGATCTGCCGGCGGGAGCGTGGCCTGCGGTCGACTTGGTCTGCCCCAACGAGACCGAATGCCAGGTGCTGACGGGTATCCTGCCCACAGACGATGAGAGCTGTGTCGCCGCGCTCAACGCCCTGCTCGCTAAGGGTGCCGGCGCCGCGGTCATCACGCTGGGCGGCGCCGGCTCGGTTACGCTCGGCGATGACGGTGAGCTGTTACGTATGCCGGCGCTCTCCAGCGAGGTGGTCGACACGACGGCTGCCGGCGATACGTTTATCGGCGCACTTGCGGCGGCTCGACTGCAGGGCTTGCCTCTCTTTGAGTGCATGGCCGCGGGTGCTCGCGCCTCGGCAGTGACGGTGTCGCGCCTGGGTGCTCAGCAATCGATTCCCACGCGCGCCGAAGTTGAACACATGTTTGGTTTAAACGGGTTATAAGTTGACGGAGAAGCGGAGTAGAACAATGGCAACCAAGAAGCTGATCCTTGATCTGGATATGGGTGTGGACGACGCCATGGCGCTTGCCTATGCCATCGCGAGCCCCGAGGTGGAACTCGTGGGCATTACCACATGTTTTGGCAACGTGCGCGTCGACCAGTCGGCGCATAACTGCCTGGCGGTGCTCGACCTGTTGGGCCGTCCCGAGGTGCCGGTGTACCTGGGTGCCGACCGTCCTCTGCAGGCGACTGAGCCTTATACGCCGCCGGCGTCCACCGCGCTCATTCACGGTAAGAACGGCATCGGCGGCGCGAGCGTGCCCGCGTCGCCCTACGAGCCGGTGGGGGCGACATCGGCCGATGGCAATGCGGCGGTCGATTATCTGATCGATGCCGCGCGCACCTATGGTCCCGATCTGGTCTACGTAGCGACCGGCCCGCTCTCCAACCTGGCGCTTGCCCTGGAGCGCGATGCGGCGGCGGTGATGTCTATCGGCCGCGTGGTTGTGATGGGCGGTGCCCTGACCGTGCCCGGTAACGTGAGTGCGGGTGCCGAGGCCAACATGGCAAGCGATCCCGAGGCGGCCGATGCCGTGCTGCGCTCGGGCCGCAAGCTCACCATGGTGGGCCTGGACGTGACGCATCGCGTGGTGCTCACGCGCCGCGACATTGCCGGTTGGACGGGCTCGGGCACCATGGCGGGCTGCGCATTTGCTAGCATGGTCGAGCACTACATTGGCTCGTACGAGATGAACGCACCCTACCTGGGTGGTTGTGCGCTGCACGATCCGTTGGCCGTTGCCGTGGCGATTGACCCCACGCTCGTGGGCGCGCTCGGCTGCAACCTGCGCGTCGACCTGCTCGGCGAGTATCGTGGCCGCACCATTTGCGATGAACGCCGTGTGGCCGACCCCGACAAGAGCGCGCTCGTGGCGCTGACCGTCGACGCTCCGCGCTTCCTGTCCGAGTTCAAGGCACGCATGGCTCACGTTCTGGGCTAAGTAGTCTTTTTGGGCGGGGCTTTTTTGACTGGTATGATTGGTGCGACCATTCGAACCAGCTAAAAGAGCCCGTCCCAATTTGACTAAAGAGCCCCGTCCCAATTTGACTATCGAGAGGATCTGCCATGGAGCGCATCGCGAGTTTTTCCGTTGACCATCTGCTGCTTGAGCCCGGCGTGTATGTGAGCCGCATCGACCGCGATCCGGCGACCGGCGCCGCCGTCACCACCTTTGACCTGCGCCTGACCACGCCCAACAAGGAGCCGGTCATGAACACGGCCGAGTGCCACACCATCGAGCACCTGGGCGCGACGTTCCTTCGCAATCATGCCGAGTGGTCGAGCCGCATTGTCTACTTTGGCCCCATGGGCTGCCGCACGGGCTTTTACCTCGTCGTTTTTGGTGAGGTGACGAGCGAGGAGATTCTGCCGCTCGTGCGTGAGCTGTTCGAGTTCGTTGCCGGCTTTGAGGGCGATGTCCCCGGTGCCGCTCCCGCGGAGTGCGGCAACTACCTGGACCAGAACCTTCCCATGGCTAACTGGCTCGCGCGCCGTTACCTCGACCGCGACCTGGCCGATATCGACGAGAAGCACCTGCACTATCAGCAGGCATAGGGCTTCACCGCTCAAAACGCGCGCATTGGGCGCCTTCGCTTATGCGGGGCGCTTTTTGTTGAGTGGTCAGGATGAGTGTTCAAAATCGCTCATGCTTGTTCTAGAATGTTCGTATGGTCACATTTACGAACAGGAGTGAACATGCATATCTATTCTGTTACGGATCCGGAGTTCAAGTCTTACGGCCGCGTGTGGGACGACGTTCCCTCTAGCTTGACCGCCCCGCTCGTCGAGCCGCTCGCTGCCACGCCCATTCCCGAGGGCAGCAGGTACGTGGCATCCGCGCCCGAGCTCGAGCGGGTCGAAGGCGCCGACACGCTCGGCTTGCTCATGTATGGTGGCCGTCCCTTCCAGCTTGGTTGGTGCAACGGCCACAACACGAAGCTCAACTGCCTGGAGTATCACCGTGCGAGCGAGTTCAACCTGGGCGCCCGCGACTTTATCCTGCTGCTGGCCAAGCGCGAGCAGATTGTCGACGGCAAGCTCGACACCACTCAGGTCAAGGCCTTCCGTGCGCCTGCCGGCACGCTCGTCGAGGTCTACGCCACGACGCTGCACTACACGCCGTGCATGGTCGACGGCGGCGGCTTCCAGGTGATGGTCGCGCTGCCCGCCGGCACCAACGGCCCGCGTCCCGAGGCCGCGGCCAACATGCCTGCCGTCGGTGACAGCTACTGCTACTGGAAGGCCGACAAGTGGGTCCTCTGCCACGCCGATAGCCCCAAGGCTGCCGAGGGCGGCTACGTGGGCCTCGTCGGCAAGAACCTCGACATCACCTGCGACTAGAATCTTCTGTCTCGACCTGTAACATCTAGCAGGCAAAATCGTCTCTACCTGTTACAGATTGAGACAAACTGCAGGGGGCTGCCCAAAAATCTCGATCTGTAACACCAGGCTCGGTTTTGACGGTCTACCTGTTACAGATCGAGACAAACCGGTCCGAACCACCACAAAGGTGCGGCACCTGGAAAATCCTAGGCTCAAATCTTACAGACTTAGCTTAGGCTTTCCCGGCAACCATAGCCTCCTAACCAAGGCGCCCGGCGAGCGGTTCGTGCTCGCCGGGCGCCTTGCCGTCGGCGGATTTTGGGACATGTGGCCCGCTTTTTGGGCCCGCCTGTCGGTACACTAAAAGCACTATGGGTACCCGCGAGCGACATATCGGCCACGCGACCGCCCGATCCGCGCCCGTGGCGGATCTTAGGGGCGGCAGGCTCTTCGCCATGCCGCGATTCCTTGTTGGCATATCGCATGGCGTGTATCGCCACCGCGTCTTTGTTATCGCCGGCGCCATTACCGCGCTGTTCCTTATGCTTTTGGCAGTCTTGCCGGCACTGTTCGCCTCCGACCCCAAGCTTTCCAACACCGTGCCCGCCTATAGCGAGGTGTCCGAAGAGGTCGTGGATGCGCTCGTCCACTCGAGCTCTCTCCCGCTGCTTGTCGCCGCAATTGCATTTTCAATCTGGGGTGTGTTGGCGTACCTACGCTGCTTGGACTACGTCTTGCGCCGCCGCCTTGTTGCCATCGCCGCCATTTGTGCCCTGTGGATGATCGAGGTCATCCTCAAATATAAGTCGTTCACGCCGTTCTATGCCACCGTGCTGTGGTACCTGTACTACGTGCCCATGACGCTCATTCCGCTGATCTACCAGCTGTGCGGTCTGCGCCTCGCGGGTTTGGAACAGCATCGTATGGGGCGTCGGTACCGCACCGTTTTGTGGGTCATGGCTGTCCTGCTTATCGGCTTTGTGCTTACTAACGATGTTCATCAGCAGGTCTTCCATTTCGATCGATCGAGTGGAACCTGGAGCAACGATTACACATATGGTTGGGGCTACGGTACCGTTCTGGTATGGACAGCCTTTAACTTCGTTGCCTTTTTTATCTTGGTAGGACGGTCCTCGTCTTTTCGTATTCAGCGTTTCTCGGGCACGGCCGCGCTTGTCCTATTGGGCGGCGCGTTCTTTGCCATTTCATATGCGCTGCGTGTGCCCTGGGCATGGAGGCTTAATTTTTCACTTGTCTACTGCGTCCTGTGCGTGGTGGCGATGGAAATCTGTCTCGATTGCGGTGTCATCCCGTCGTACCACGATATCGCCGGTATTTTCGGCACCTTGCCGCTTGACCTCAAAGTTCTAACGCGTGACCTGCAGGAAGTCTATGTCACGCCGGTGTCAAAGCCAATGCCGGTAGGCGTGCGTGAGGAGTTGCGGGTCCAAGAGCACGGGCACGCTCACGCCTTTGCCGTGGCGTCCGATCCCGATGTAATGTATCGCGCCTTTCCGCTGCTGGGCGGATCGGCTCTCCTTGCTCAGGACGTCTCGGAGCTCAACGAACTCAATCGCGAACTGGCGCATCGTCGCATGGAGCTGCAACGCCAAAATGAGCTGCTTGCCGCCGACTACGACCTTAAGACACATTTGGCAGACCAAGAGGCCGAGACCTTACTGGTCCAAGACGTGGACCAAGCGCTTGCCCGTGCGCTCGAAGGGATGTACGACCTGTTGAGCTCGCTGCCGCCGTTGACCGATGAGGCATCTTCGCACGAGCGTTACCGCATGCTGCAGCGCGCCAAGATGCTCGTCGCCTATTGCAAACGCAAGGGGTCGCTCACGTTGGCACAGCACGGGGAGAGCGGTTTTGACCGCGACCGCATTCAGCTCATCGCCAACGAGCTCGCAAGTGACCTGCGCACCATCGATGTCGATTGCGCCTCGATTATCGCCATACGGCGCCCGATGCACGCCAGTACGGTAAGCGCCCTGTACGACTGCGTGTATGACTTTGCGTTTTTTGCCTACACCACCGACCATCCGGCGCTTATGTATCACTTGGGCGACCATGACCGGTGCAGTGTCGAGCTGCGCGCCACGCTTTTTTCCAACGATGATGAAGATCTTTCGCAGACGCCCGCTGCGCAAGAGCTCGAAAGCGCTCTGCAAGGGCGCAACGTGGCATACCGCCTTGAGGGCGAGCCCGGCCAGCTGCGCATGATCGTCTTGATGCCGAGGGCGGGTGAGTGACGATGCAGATTTCGTTCATCCTTCCCCAAATCGTTGCGCTCGATGTTGTCTTTGCCCTGGCTGCGTGTCTGCAGATGATCCACGTCCCGCTCATCGCATCGCGCCGCTCGTCCTATAACTGTAAGGTGATTTGCGCCTACGAGACGAGCCTTGTGCTTCACCTGATGATTTCGGCGCTCATCTTATTCGCGTCGTCTGGCTCGTATCTGGTGGCGCCGCTTGACGTTTGCGCCAGGGCAATGGGCGGAGTGCTGTGGCTCAATGCCGCGATCTTTGCCTATGGCGTGGTCCTCATGGTGCACTATCGTCGCCCTGTCATGCTGGCCGAGCTGCTGCTTGTTGGCGCCGTGACACCGCCGGTGGTTTTTGCCATGGGCTCGGTGTGGGCCGTTGTCCTTATCGCAGAGGGAGCGTTTTTCCTGTTCCGTTCCATCGCGGCGCTCTTGATGGACGTCCGTAACCGCCAGGAGGATATCACCATGTTCTCGACGATCGAGACCATCAACGTGATTCCCGTGGGCATCCTGTATCTAGACCCGAGGGGCCGTCCGTTGCTCATGAACCGCTGCATGCGCAAAAACCTGGTGGAACTTCATATGCCCACCGACCTAGGCGACATGAGCAGCACATGGAACGACCTGCGCAAACTGAGCATGCAAATGCCCGAAAGCAGCAGGAACCGTGTGCGGATTAATCTGGACCGCTTTGGTGAGGCGCGTGCGGTGGTCGAGGTCTCTCCCGCTGAGATTCGCCTATTTGTGCGCGATCGCGTTATGGTTTCGGGCCGTTCGTTCGAGCGCATTATCGGTCTTGATGTGACAGAGTACGCGCATGCTCATGACCGCTTGGCGCAAGCCAACCACCTGCTTGAGCTTGCGGGCCAAGAGCTCCAAGCCCAGATCGAAGAAGTCAAAAAAGTTGCCGACAATGCGGCCTACCTACGTATGCGCGCCCGCGTTCACGATGTGATCGGGCAGCGCCTGTCCATTCTTCATCGCTATTTGGAGGAGGGGCGTCTGGACGATGAGTCGCTCGAGCAGATTGACCCGTTGCTGCGCTCAATCGCCGCCGATTTGCGCAGTGGCGGTGCCAGCGAGCCTGCAGAGCAGCTGGGTGACATCGTCCATGCTTTTGGCCTGGTGAGTGTGCAGATCGATGTTGAGGGCGCGCTTCCCGAGGACACGCGTGTCGCGGCGGCCTTTTTGCAGATTATCCGCGAGGCCTCGACCAACGCCACCAAGCACGCGCAGGCCCACCAGGTCCATGTGCACCTGTGGCAGGAGGAGTCGAACGGATGCGACATCGCGCGCATGACCATCTCTAATGACGGCGCGCCGGCCCCCGTATCGTATCGCGAGGGAACGGGTATCCCAGGTATGAGGCATGTCGCGCAAGATCTGGGTGGCAGCCTAGAGGTCCACGCCGCCCCACCCTTTACGCTTACGGTATCCATCCCGCTCGCCTCCAACGCCACGGTCCAAAGGAGAAGCTCATGATTCGCGTCCTTATAGTCGAAGACCAGGCCATTCTGCGCGAGAGCCTGGCGCGCTCCGTTGGCGATCAGCCCGATATGACCGTTGTTTCCGCCATCGCCGATGCCTCCGAGGCCTTGGGTATCGCGCTCAAGGAGCGTCCGGACATGATACTGATGGACGTATGCACCGAGCATGATTCCAACGGCATCGTGGCGGCGGCGCGCATCAAGGAGCAGCTGCCCGAGTGCCGCATCATTATCATGACCGGCATGCCCGAGATCACCTTTGTCGATCAGGCCCGCGAGGCGGGCGTCGATAGCTTTGTTTACAAGAACGTCGGTATCGACGAGCTGTTCGCCGTGATGCGCTCCACGCTGGCGGGCTATTGCACGTTTCCCAAGCCGCCCGAGAGCATTTTTTCGGGTACGGCGGCGCTCGACGATGTCGAGCTGTCGATTTTGCGCCTTGCCTGCGAGGGCAAGAGCCGCCGCGAGATCGCGGCCGAGCTGTTTATGAGCGAGGGCACCATCAAGCGTCGCATCTCGGAGATCCTAAGCAAGACCGGCTACGACAACATCATGCGCCTTGCCGTGCATGCGGTGATCGAGGGCAGCATCGTTCCCAACATGGAGCTGTCTCTTATACACATCTCCGAGCCCACGAGACCCTAAGACATCT
>UQTR01000071.1 GCA_900544065.1 uncultured Collinsella sp. | reverse complement strand
TTAGGGTCTCGTGGGCTCGGAGATGTGTATAAGAGACAGGTTCTGCAGCGAAACCGCACCGTCCATAGCGAAAACCGTCCCGCCCGCAGCGAAAACCGCGCCGCCCACAACGAAAACCATCACAACATTCGACGCTTTTCGCCAAAATCGAGATTTTCATCGAATGTTGTGATGGTTTGGAAGTCCCGACCACCGCAAAGGCGCCTGTCCCCTTTGCGGTGGTTCTGGAGAATGTCTTATGCCGAGGCCTTGGCCTTGCGGCGCTTACGGACCGCGTGGATCACGATGTCCAGCAGCAACAGCAGGATGGCCACAACCACGATTAGCACGGCGAACTCGCGCTTGCCCCAGTGGCGGCCGGCGAGCGACTTTTGCTTGTCGACGTCCTTCTTGTTGTACTTGGTGCGTACGCAATGCACCAGCAGGCGATGGTCGTTCACGCCGTAGGGCGTGCAGGTGACGAGCGTCACCTTGTCGGCGCCGGGCTCAATGGTCAACGACTCCATCTCCTCGGGCAGCACGACCTCGGAGTCCACCATCTTGTAGGCGAGCGTCTTGTTCATGGTGTGCAGCAGCACCAGGTCGCCGGGCTCCAGCGAATGGATGTCGTCGAACATGCTCAGGTTGCGCATGCCCGAGTGCGCGGTGAGCACGCAATGCGTCGAGGTGCCGCCCACCGGCAGGCTCGTGCCCTCCAAGTGGCCGACGCCCGCCATAAGGACTTCTTCGCTCGTGCCGTGATAGATGGGCATGCTCACGTCAATGGAGGGAATTTCGACCCAGCTCATCATGGGGTCGCGGTCAAAGATAAGCTGCTGAGAGTAGGGCTCGATCTGGTCGGCGGGAAGCTCGGTGGCTTCGCCGGCTAGCTGCTCGTTAAAGGAGCGCGCCTGCAGCAGAATTCGCTCGCGCTCCTCTTCGGAGAGCGCGTCCACGGTGCTGGACACGGTGCTGATCTGGTTGAACACGCCCGAGGCCTCGAGCCGGTCCAAGATCCATGGCCAGGTCATAAGGCCCACGCCAATAAGAATGATGACGATGGTGATGAGCCGGTCAGCCCAGCGCGGCAACCGCTTGCGACGACGCTTACCACCCTTAGGCTTGGGTTGCGGGCTTGAGCCGCCGCCGGCCGTGGTGTTATTGCCCTTCATATGTTTGGCGCCCTGCACCATCGCCGGTCACTCCTTTACAGCTCAAGTTGTCTAAACAAATAATAGCCGATTAGCGAACTCATGCGTCGGACAACGCAGCTAAGACCGAAACACCGCCTACGGTCCGAATTCTTGGAGACCTTCTACAGCGCTTCTTGCCATGGATATTCCTTTCCAAACATGCGATCGACTTCGAGCTGAATTCGCTCATCGTCGATTGCCGCCAAAGATAGCGCAAGCGAAATGTCATCGACGCGGGAGGAGTCAGCAAACACAGGCGCATAGCGCCACGCTTGGATCATCGCCGTCTCGTTATCCGGCAACTCCCCGTCTGCGACTTCGAGGTCGCTCAGTTGACGCCATGCACTTCTTAAGACGGCCTTTTGTTCCATACCCGGCGCAGTGAGCATCGAACGCGCAGCGAGCGCCGTCTCCCCGGCGTCAACAAGACAGTCAATCTGCGGTGTCTTCCTTGCAAAAAAGACCTTTGAGACAGGCGAGGAGAGCTCCGCCATGTGCTCGCTGAGCAGAAGATCGACGGCAACAGGGAACACGACGACACATCGCTCGCGACGCTCGCGCCTCGCGAGCCCCCTATCAACAAGCTCGGTTATGGCCTCACTCGCGCGGCTTGCCGAAATCCCAAGCGCACGACAAAGGTCATAGGGGCGATATGGCTCCTGGGCTGCTCCCCAGATTGCGGCAGCCTGCGCGTTGGGTGACATCTTGATCGCGTGATTGTGAAACCGGGCACCGCCCCTCTCCGTGCAGGCTGTGCCCATAAATGGAAGAAAAGCCTGTCTACCTGGGCATACAAAGGGAATCCCTTGTGCGACCAATGCTTTGCGCTGACGTGCATCGGCATCAGGAAACGAAACGACAACAGGAGTCTCCGCGCGTAAGGCTAGCTGACTATAGACTCTCTTAGCCTCGGGAAGCCCGACGCCAGTAGGCAAACTTGCAAGCAAAAACGAAAAACCGTTTGCGTCAACAGCGCGGACCTCAACCGCCCGCAGATGCAGCGGCAAGCGTGTGGATCCAGGCCAAGTTTTGGCCTTGGCGGAGAGGCCTAGTGTTTCTTGTAAGTAGATTAGCGCTTCGTTCATTTCCATCATTTTCGTTTGATTCCAGTTTAAATTGGAATTATACATTATTTTCGGAATTAACGAGATTCCGTTCGTGCCTAAGCCCATATTTGAGTTTTCAGAATATCCCGGATCGGCTGGGCGATTCGGGATACAATGTCAATAGAAAACGACGCATCCCGCGTAAATGTTTGGGAGCGCGGGCGGCCTAGTTTTCAGCTTTAGTTAAATGCCCGGGCTCCGAACCCCGGGCATTCTTATTTGCGCTTGTTGCGGCGCAAATGCCCTCTACCGTCCGCACCGCGCGTGCGCCTACGGACCTTAATCCGAACCTCATACGAGTCAAGAAACGCGATGACGAACGTACCCGCATCGGACGATGGAGGCTGGCTGCGTTGTCCAAAAAAGAACGGGGCAGACTCCAGTGCGGAGTCTGCCCCGAAAAGAGAATGGCAAAGCAAGAACGTGGATGGACGAGAAAAGTGTCCGCAAGTCTCATGGCCATCACATCCCACCTGCCAAAGGGATGGGTGAGCGAGCGTTACTCCTGCTCGGACTCCTCAGCCTGCTTACGGCTGCGGATGAGGTGCGCCACGCCGATGCACAGCACCGCGCCACCAGCGATCCAAGTGAAGGTCACGCCGTTAAGGCCGGTGAGGGGGAGGCCAGAGCCCTTCTTATTCTCGACGGTAAGGGTGACGGTACCATCAGTCTGAGTGGCGTCATTAAGGATAACGAGGTCGGAAGTCTCCGCCGTCCTGGTGACTGTCACGGTCTGTGCCTCTTCCTCGGTTTTATGAAGACTGTCTGCACTAGACGCCTGAGTCGAGATCGTGAAAGTGAAGTCCTTCAGCGAATTGTAGTTGCCGAGGGCAGTCTGCTCATGAACGGTGTAAGTACCGGCGTCAAGTCCCTTGATGTAAATTTCGCCATTTTTATCAGTGAAGAACTCATGCGGCGTTTCATCAAGGTTGCCATGTTCCTGAACGTATTTGCTCTTAGAAGCGCTGCCGTCCGCATTGTCATCAGGAACGGTAGCTTGGATGGTAAATCCGACATTCTGGAGCTTGTCCTTGCTTTCGTGATCTTGCTTGACGAGTTTGAGCGCATAGGTGTAGTCGCGAACGGTGTCGGGCACGGAGGTGCCGGTACCCTCTACCATGGGGTTGTTGGAGTAAACGAGCTTGACGGTGTTCTCGTTGCCGTTGCCGCCCACGACGACATTGACGTCCTTTTTAGGGTCGAGCTGGGCGGCATACTCGACATAAATCCTCGTCTGCGCGGAGAGATCGGCCACGGCGGTCTTGAGGTCGGTGAACTTGACAGTCAGGGTCGACTTGCCGGTGGTTTTGTTGGTGGTGACGTCAGCAGTGTAGTTGTTGTCTGCCGCGATCTCTTTTGCAGTATCACGATCCGTCCCGGCGTAAACCTTGATGCTGCCTTCGTCTACGGTCAGGCCGGCGGACAGTTCGTCGTGGAACTCATACTTGTACGCACTAAAGGACGCAACGTTGTCAGCAACAGTGCCGGTAAGCTGGTAGTTCACGTTCTGGCCCATCTGCGAATCGGCCTTATCCGCCCAGTTGCTATTCGGCTTGTCGTCCTTGACCTTCTTGGTCACGGTAGGAATGCTGGTCTTCTCGGTAACGGTCACGGACTTGCCACCAACGAGGGCAAAGATGGGCGAAGTACCGGTGTTGGGCTTAGCGGCGTCCAGCGCGTCGGTCACAAAGAGGTAGTAGCCGTTGCTCGGAGCGGTAAAGGCGGTGCCGGCTTCGAAGGAATTGCCCGTCTGGGTGGAATTCTTGGCCACGGCTTCCGCGATCTTGTAGAGCAGGTCACTGTTATTCACGCGGGTCTCGTTAGTGGTGTCTTCCACGTTCTTGTCAAGATAGTTCGCGACGTCCTCGGCAGTCGAGGAGTCTTTGATACCGGAGTCCACGACCTGCTTGAGAACACCGATGACGGCCTTCCCCGTCCCATCGTCCGCCCACTTAATGTCCGAGGCGACCTTGGATCCGTTCTGATCCACAACCTTGGCCTTAAAGATCTGATACGCCTTAAACTTGGTCGTGCCGTTCTTGTCGGCCTGGCTGATCGTGATGCTGTTGTCCGAAGTCGTCGCACCATCAGCTGCAAACGCCATACTCACCGGGGCCATGATACCGCCGAAGCTCAGCGCCGCGGTGAGGCCTGCTGTCACTGCCAGGCGTGCGATGTTCTTGCTCATGCTCATCTTCTTTTCCTCCATTTTCCGGTTGGTTCTCATTCGATCGGTCATCATCTGTCTGTGTCTTAGCATCTACTTCGTTACGTCTCGCCCCGCTCTCTGTGGGGCTGCCAGCTACTCTTTATGGCTGCCACCTCCCCGCTTGACCAGGAGCGCGACCACGATGAGCGCGGCTCCGGCGACCGCTGCGGCGGCCGCGGCGTACATTGCCATATCGCCAGTCGAGGGCATAAAGCCTCCGGTGGTAATGCTAGGGGGTGTGCCGGTGGGCGTGTTGATGAGCGAAGCCTCCAGGCTGCCCGTCGACCCGTCCGCGCGGTCGGCGCGCAGGGGCGACTCGGCCGTGATGGTGAGTTTGGGCTTGGCGGCGGCCACCTGGTCGACGTCCAGGCCCTCTGCCTTGACCGACACAGAGCGCGTGCCCTCAAAGGCGGTGTAGCCCTTGGGCGCCTTGAGCTCGCGGACCTCCAGCTTGCCCGAGTCCACGCCCGAGACGGTCACGCGGCCGTCCTCGCCCGTGGTGACGGTGGCCTTGCCCTCCGCATCCCACGTGCCGTCGGCCGCCAGCGTGCGGCCGCGGTCGTCGGCGATGCTCAGGACCGCCCCGGCAAGCGGCTTGTCGCCGTCGCTGCCGCGCTTGGTGAGCGCGAGATCCCAGGTGTAGGCGCACGCATCGTCGCTCGGCGTGCGGGTGAAGCCGGCGTCGCCGGACTGGTCGGCAAAGGGAGAGCGTGGGTAGCGCAGGTAGACCTCGTTGGGGTTGCCCTTCGCGATGCCGTGGTTGCACGCGCTGTTGAGCGGCGCGTTGTACACGGCGACCACGCGGGCGCCCGCGGTGAAGGCGTCGGCCCCGCCGAGCGCGGCGATGAGGTCGCCGGTGCGCACGGTGAAGGTCTTGCCGTCGGCCGCTACCTTGGTGGCGCACTGGGCCGTGATGTCGGTCCAACCCTTCGCGGGCTCGGTGCCGGCGCGGCCGTCCTTGTCGGTCTGGACCGCACCAAAGCCGCCGTCCGCGCCCGCCGACACGTACACGCGCATGCTCGCGGCCACCTTGGAGGGGTCGAGCCCCGCGCTCATGGTGTCGACGAACTGCACCGTGTAGGTGTCGTAGGCGGTGAGCCCCGCCGGGACCGTGGCCGAGAGGCGCCAGTACAGGTCGTCGCCGACCGTGGCGTCGGCGGCCTTCTGCCAGGCGGCGGTGCTGTCCTCCAGCACGTGTTTGGCCACCTTGGGGGTCGCCGCCTTGGGCTTGACGGCGACGGCGCTGCCGCCCACCAGGGCCATGATCGGCGCGGTGCCGGCCTCGCCCTGGGCGATGGCGTCGTCGTCGGCGACGATGAGCCAGTAGCCGCAGTGCAGCTCGGCCGCCGTACCCGCGTTAAGGGCCACGAACACGGCGCCAGAGCTCTGGAGGGAACGAGCGAGCTGTGCGCTCAGCGCGCTCGTAAGGTGGGAATCGGTGTTGAGCCACTCGGCAGCTTCCTGCGCGGTGGTCTGGGAATTGGGCATGCCGGCGCTGTGCAGCACAGGCAGTGCGGCGTCGCGCGCGGCGTCGCTTGCCCAGGTGAGGTCGGTGGCGATCTTGGCGTCGCTGTCGCCGTCGACGACGTTGGCGCTAAAGATCTGGTAGGCGTCGTAGCTGCTCGCCACGGTGCCGCTCACCGTGATGGAACCGGTCGAGGTCGGCGCGGCCTGCGCGGAAGCGGGGAACACAACCGCGCAGGTGCCGACCACGAGGGCAAGCAGCGCAAACAAGATCGGGAAGGAGCAAACTTTCTTATTCACGACGCTCACCTCCCTTCGCATTCGCCTTGCGACGAATGTGCATCCAGGCTGCAGCAGCGCAAAGCACCGCCGCGCCGGCAAGGTACGTCAGAGTGACGCCCGACATACCAGAAAGGGGCAAAGAGGTGGAGTAAGTGTTGGTGAAGGTGGGGGTGGTGTCGTCGGTGAACGTCTCTTCTGCGGTACTGGCGTCTGCCGTCCACTCACCTTTGGGGTTAACGGTTCCCTTCCTGTAGGTCACCGCACAGTCGATTCCTCCTTCGGTGTTATCCGTTGCCACAACCTTGAACCTATAGACCGAAGGATCAAACTTGTAATGCGGATAGGTCGAGTGTTCGTCCACCTCGCGCACATAGTACGTGAAGGTCTTGGAAGCAGCACGACCCGGAACATCAGCATCGTTCTGCTTCAAGCTGTCAAGGTCGTACCAAATCTTGGGGAACTCAAGTGGCTGAGTCGTATGGTCATTAGCCTCGGTCTTAACCGCCTGAGCATTCTTGAAGTCCGGGTTATCCGCAAACTCAAGCGTAAACTCCTTCATCTCGCCACCCTTAACGACCTTGGTCGCCTTAGGGATCCAAACGCCAGTCGAGTCGTACGCGGTACATACGTTAGTGAAAGTCGCCGAACCGTCCTCACAGATAATTTGATAATAGCCGTCGACATTCTTCGCGACACTCCACGTTTTTTTGTTAATCCACTTCCCAGACTTATCGAGTTCGTACTTGGTCCCGTTGACGTCTGTAATCGTGTAGTTATGGATGAGAAGTTCCTTCTCTTCGTTCGGATTATTATTACTCGGAACAGTCATGAGCTTGGTCGGCTTATCCTGGGTCCGTACCACAATCTCATACACACTGGAGTCGCACGTGATGTCAGGATCATCGCCGGCATCTTCGACCAAGTAGTATGTGATTTCGTTACCCGTGCCACCCGTTGCGAACTGTTCACCAAGGTCAAACGTGATATTGCCGCTTGCATCATTTTTTGCAGTTCCAACCTCGGTGCAAACGTTACGATTGAATGTCGCGCTAGCCAAAGGGTCGGTTGAGTCCTTGCGGTAGACCCTAAAGGTAAACTGATTCTCTTCGAGCCCCTCGTTCACATTTGTCTGCGAATTACGTAGTACCTTGGTCGCCTTGAGCTTGAGGCTCGGATAGACATACGTGTCCTCAGGCACGCCCATGTACAGGTCGCCGTTCGACATGATGCCGCCGCCATGGTCCCAGGAATAGTTGCCGGTGATGAACGTTGTCGCAACTTTTTGCGCATTGATCGCGGCTTCGTCTTGAGCTGTAACACCCGAGCTCAGGCCGATGCTTTTATATATCTGCACGCCACCGTTAGCGGGGATAGTAATGGCTTGCGTAAGCTCTTTACTTCCCTTGTATTTGGCGTCACCGCCGCCAAGCATTTTGCCAATCACCGCCGCGATCGGGGTCTTATGATCCTCCGCCGCAAGGAAGAAGTCCGCGTGGCCGTTTTCGCGAAACTCTTTGGCATTGTAGGCGTCAGCATCCTGGTTCTTTTTGTGTTCAAGGCCTTCGTAGCCACCAGCGGATAGGTGAGGGGTGCCTTCGTTACCGCTATTCTTTTCAGAATTATAATCAGCTTTTGCGTCCTGCTGATCTTTGGCAGACGAATTGCCAAAGATTGCTGTGCCCTCAGTGTTCGTTACCAACGTCTTGCCCGTAGGGCAGACTGCAACGCCACCGCCATAGCCGCCAGCGGTATTGGCGCTAATGTACGAGTTATATATGAATAGCCTACCAGCAGTCTTCTCCTTGCCCAAATCCGAGTTTCCCTGGACAAAGATACCGCCTCCGCCCCAGTCAAAGCGAGACATGCATGAGTTATTAGTGATGTAGACTGGGCTATCGTTTGACGACCCATTTATCATCGCGTCAACCATCTGGCCCACTCGAATGCCAGCACCTTCAGATCGGTAGCTCACGTTAGAGGCAATAATTCCTCCCGTGATTTTCAGCCACGCCATACCCGTACGGGATTGCTTATTACGGTCGACATCCGTGACATAAACGCCGCCGCCTGCTTCCTCAGAATAGTTGCCCGTGATCTGGCCGCCCGAAATGGTGACATGAGTACCGTTTCTAGCGGCAAGTCCAGCGCCGCCATGATCGCCATAACCATCATTGCCACAGAAATTGGCATATTTATTGTTCGTAATGTAACCGCCGGAAACAGTAACGCTGCCGCCATATTCGGCCATGATGCCGCCACCAAAGCCAGCAGAATCAAGCGTGCTGTTGCCGGAGATTACGCCATTAGTTATGGTGACCGTGGAGCCTTTAGCATACACACCGCCGCCACTAGGAGCACTATTGCCGGCAATTACGCCACCGGTCACATTAAGGGTCGAGGCACTACCTTTCTCGTTGGACACCATAATGCCCGCGCCCGCGCCCGAGCTAGAAGCGCCACAAACATAGCCGCCGCTCATGTTGACGGTAGAGCCGTTCTCGGCATAGACCAAGCTGCTAACCCTGCCGCCTTTCTTTTGCGTGATCACGCCGCTCACAAGGTTAAACGAGCCCTTGCCGTTGTTGTTATACAGATTGATGAGCCTTAGATTTGCGTTGCCGCTGCACGCCACGATGGCGCCTTTAATATCAACGTCATGTTTGACAAGCGTCTCGGTTGTCCCTGTACCACTTGGGGTCGATTTGGTCACGTAGTAGGTAAGATTAGACGGAATGCCATCAACGTAATTTAGCTCGGCTTTCTTGCTATAATTATCGGGATTCAGGTACTGCCCCTGATCAGTAAGCTGCTGGCCCTCGATGAGCGTCTCATTCGCCTGTGCGGAATCCTTAATTGTAAGTGTTGCGCCGTTAGCAATATCAAATAACGGCTTGTCGGTGTTCAAGCACTTAATCTTATGACCGTTTAGGTCAAGGGTGATATTGATAGGGTTATCGTCAGTTTGTTCAAGCCTAATCTCACCGCTGTATTCAATATCGTTAACAAGCTTAAAAGTAGCGGAGCCATTTCCATCGCGAAATTTCTTGTCAGGAAGCTTCGCGCTGAGTTCATCTCCTCTGCTGATTTCATAAGTCGATTCATTTTCTGCAGCAAGTGCGATTGCGCCCTCGCCGTTAGCACTATCATCCGCAGACTGAGCATCACCCTCGGCCTCCGTGTCGTCGGACGGCAGGTCTGCGGCAACGGCGTCTTCGCTCGCGCCATTCTCGGCATCGTCACTATTCTGGTTTTCGGTATCCCCGTTGTTGGTGCTGCCTACATCAGTAGACTCACTTGAGGAACCCCCCCCCATCACAGTTTCCTCGGTAGAAACCATCTGGGCGTCGTTGGCAATGGCCTGCGAGATCGGGGGCATGACGAGCGACAGCACCAGGCTCAAAACGGATGCTCCGCAAAAAACGCCTGCCAGTACACGGCGCGTCACTTTATTACTCTGCTTAGATTTGTCCGAATTCGCTTTCATCGATGTCTCCTCCCCAAGAGACCGCGATCTTGCTCTTTCCCTATCAAGCTTGGACGCGCAACCGATATTTGCGCGCGCTTAGTAATGGTATTGTACTTCTTGTTTAAACATCTATGTACTAGATTCTGACATTATTGTAGCAGTAATCCAGCGCTCTTGACATTTGCTCAAATTAATTGTTTTTTATTAACCTTAAATAAAACTAAATTGCTGGTAATTTAGCTATTGCTATTTTTTTATTCGCCAGCGTATTATTTGTACAACATTTAACTCAAATGCAATAATGCTGTGAACGGTGGGCATTTAGCGGTGAGCGGTAGCACTAGCTTATATTACAGGCTACCTCATTAGCAATCTGCGCGGATGTCGCGCCGCTAATTAATGATGTTCGCATATCTATATACACGAAACTAGAAGAATCTCGGCATCATAGGCAAAACCACCCAAACACTTGGCCGCGCTTAGGCAACCACCACAAACGTACCCGCCCCATTGTGGTGGTTCTCCCCCGGCGCTACAGCAGATGTTCCTCGATAAAGATCGCGATGCCGTCTTCGTCGTTGCTGGCGGTTACAAAATCGGCGGCGGCCCGGGTGGCGTCGCTGCCGTTTGCCATGGCCACGCCCACGCCCGCGTCGGCGACCATGCAGGTGTCGTTATCGGCATCGCCAAACACGCAGATGTTCGTAAGCTCCATGTCGTTGAGCTCCGCCACGTGCACAAGGCCGCGCGTCTTGGACACGCGTGGATCCATGAACTCGTAGAGCCGCTGCGTGGTTTGCAGAGACGCCGCCTTAACGGTGTCGTCGGCAAACGTCGACGCCCGCTCAATCACCCTCGGCATCGCCTCGGGCGCCATGGTAAACATCACCTTGGGCTGCGGCTCGCGCAGGAACTCGGCAAAGTCGACCACCTGGTAGGGCACACCGTCGACGCGCGACAGGTGCTCGACGCACGCGTTGCTCTCGGGCACGTAGAGCACGCCGTCTCGGGGGCAGACGGGCGTTGCCGGAAGGTCCGCCATGTGCTTGCAAATGCGCGCGATGGTCTCGCCCGGCAGCGGGTAGCT
>UQTR01000070.1 GCA_900544065.1 uncultured Collinsella sp. | reverse complement strand
TCCCTGTAGTTGGCCAGCAGCTGCTTGGTGTCCTTGGGCAGGCAGTAGCCGCCGTAGCCGAAGCTGGGGTTGTTGTAGTGGCTGCCGATGCGCGGCTCCAGGCACACGCCGTCGATTACGTCGCGGGTGTTGAGTCCGCGGACCTCGCAGTAGGTGTCGAGCTCGTTGAAGTAGGCCACGCGCAGCGCGAGGTATGTGTTGGCGAACAGTTTGACGGCCTCGGCCTCGGTGGTGCCCAGCACGAGCTCGGGGATGCCCTTGGAGCCGTCGGCATTCGCGCGCTCCAGCTCGGCGGGGTCGGCGCCCTGCGCGAGCAGGCCGGCGAACTTCTCGGCGGCTACAACGGCCTCACGATCGTCCTTCGGGGCGCCCACCACAATGCGGGAAGGGTGCAGATTGTCGTAGAGAGCCTTGCTCTCGCGCAGGAACTCGGGGCTGAAGAAGATCTTGCTGTCGCCCAGCCTCTCGCGAAGGCCCGCGGTGTAGCCGACGGGGATGGTCGACTTGATGACGATCCAGGCGTCCGGGTTCACCGAGCGCACCGCCGCGATGGCGGCCTCGACGGAGCTGGTGTCGAAGAAGTTCCTGTCCGAGTCGTAGTTGGTGGGCGTGGCAATGACGGCGTAGTCGGCGCCCGTGTAGGCCTCGGCAACGTCTACGGTGGCGTGCAGGTCGAGCTCGCGCTCCCCCGCCTTGGCCTCCGCCAGGAAACGCTCGATCTCGTCGTCCTGGATGGGCGACTGGTAATCGTTGATCTTCTCGACCTTCTCGGGCACGATGTCCAGCGCGTGCACCTCGTTGTGCTGCGCCAAGAGCACGGCCAGTGAGAGGCCCACGTACCCGGTGCCTGCAACTGAGATTTTCATATTGCCTCCATATAGCTCTAAATCCGTTGGTTTCATTGCGCTTCGATCTAAAACGTCCTTCTACTTCCAGAAGTCACCGAACCTCTCGATGTCCTCCTCGGTGAGCACGTCGCCGTGCTGGACCTCGATGATGTGGAGGTCGGAGGACGTGGCGCGCACGGCGTGCATGAGGCCGACCTCGATGTTCACAACGCAGCCCGCGCGTACCTGCCGCACGAGCCCGTCGAGCACGACCTCGCCCTCGCCGGCCACGACCGTCCACGCCTCTGAGCGGTAGGAGTGGCGCTGGTAGGAGATCTGCCTACCGCTCGCGATGACGAGCTCCTTGGTGAGGGACTTAGCGCCTCCAGGGTAGGCGGAGCTGTCGAGCACGCGGTACTCGCCCCAGCGGCGGCGCTCGTACATGGGGCGGGTCTCGGCGACGGAGCCCACGAGGCCCTTGATGCCGGCAGAGGCCTCCTTGCCGCATGCGAGTATGCCATCGTGCGTGGCCACGACCACTGCATCGGAAAGTCCGGCCACCACCATGGGGAGGCCCGTCTCGTTGATTACGTGGACGTTTGAGCACGTGGCCCCGTCCACGACGACGCGCCCGGCCGCCCGGTCGGTCATCTCCTCGGTGAGGGTGTTCCAGGTGCCCAGGTCCTTCCAGGTGCCCGAATAGGGCACGACGCCGATTGATGAGGCCTTCTCGACAACCTCGTAGTCGAAGGAGTTCTTGGGCAGCTCCGCGTAGCGCGAGCGGAACTCGTCGAAGGAGCCCGACTTCAGGTAGCCGTCGGAGATGGCGGTGAGGTAGCCCAGCCTGAACGCGAAGACGCCGCAGTTCCAGAGCGCGCCCTGGGCGATGAGCGCCTTGGCGGCCTCCCCGTCAGGTTTCTCGGTGAAGCGTACCACCCTGCGGGGGCTGCCCTCGGTGTCGCCCGGCACGATGTATCCGTACTTCACGCTCGGGTAGGTGGGTTCTACGCCGAGGAGCACCAGGTCGGCGAAGCCAGACTGGACGGCATCGTCGAGCCCCACGACCCCGTCGTAGTAGGCCTGGTCGGCGTAGGAGTCGATGGGCATCACGATCACGGTGTCGCCGGCATCGGCCCCCTGCTCCATGGCAAGGTGGGTGCAAGCGAGCATGATGGCCGGGGCGGTGTCGCGCCGCTCGGGCTCGAGCACCAGGGCGTAGTCGCCCTCGACCTGCGAGCGGATGGAGAACTCCTGGTCCGCGCAGGAGGCGATGGTCACGTCTAAGTCGGCGTCCACAGATCGTATCTGCGAGAATACGCGCTGCACCATGGATACGTGGTTGCCCTGCGAATCGCGCAGCACCTTCAGGAACTGCTTGGAGCGCGAGGAGTTGGAGAGCGGCCACAGGCGCGTGCCCGAGCCGCCGGAGAGCAGTATAAGGTGGATCACTTCGTTCCCCCTAGGATGGACTCGACTTCGGCTGATATGGATGCAAGAAGGGAGTCGGCCCCCTCCACCGTCGCCTCCGTGGCGTACACGTAGGCCTTGACCTTCGGCTCGGTGCCAGAGGGCCGCACGATCGCGCGGGAGCCGCCGGCCAGGAGCAGCTCCAGGACGTCGGCCCGAGGGAGCTGCTGGGGCTTCGGGTCGGAGGGGTTCACGGCGGGCATCTCGGCGCCAACGGCGTAGTCGACGAATTGGTCGACGGGCACGCCGGCGAGCTCCGCGGGCGGGTTAGCGCGAAGGCCGGCCATGATGGAGGCCATGTCCGCGGCGCCCTCCGGGCCCTCGTACGTCTTGGAGAGCAGCGCGCTCGCCCAGAAGCCGTGCTCCGCGTAGAGCCTCTGCATGGCCTCGTAGAGGTCCAGGCCCCTCGCCTTCCAGTGGGCGGCGAGCTCGCAGACGAGCACGGACGACACCACGGCATCCTTGTCGCGGGCGTAGGTGCCGGCGAGATAGCCGTAGGACTCCTCGAAGCCGAATAGGAAGTCCGCCTCACGGCCCTGGGACTCGAGTAGGCCTATCTGCTCGCCGACGAACTTGAAGCCGGTGAGCGTGCGACGCAGCTCCAGGCCGTACGCGCGGGCGAGGTCGTCGGCCATGGGGGCAGAGACCACGGTGGTCACGGCGACTCTGCGCGAGAGGTCCTCGCCGCTCCCGGCGGCCCGCTCGGCCAGCATGTCGAGCAGCAGCAGCCCCACCTCGTTGCCGGAGAGGAGCACGCACTCGCCCCCGTGGGGCACGGCGATGCCCAGGCGGTCGCAGTCGGGATCGGTGGCGAAGAGGAGGTCAGCCTTCGTCTCCTCGCAGAGCTCGAGGCCGAGCTCAAGCGCCTCGCGCACCTCTGGGTTGGGGTACGGGCAGGTCGGGAACGCCCCGTCCTGCACGGCCTGCTCCTCGACCACGCGGATGTCGGTCACGCCGATCTTGGCGAGGGCCCCGGAGACGCACTCCAGGCCCACGCCGTGCAGCGGCGTGTACACGACGCACAGGCCCGAACAGTCCACGCCGGTCGCCTGGGCGGCCGCCAGGTCGACGAACTTCTCGATGACTGCCTCGTCGATGGTGAGCGCAAGGCCGCTTGCCACGGCTTCGTCGTAGGGCATGGCCCTCACGTCTTCGAACGGGTCCACGGCGTCAATGGCCGCCTGGATTGCCTCGGCCGTCGCCACCGTGATCTGGCAACCGTCCGCGCCGTAGACCTTGTAGCCGTTGTAGGCGGCCGGATTGTGGCTCGCGGTGATGTTGACGCCCGCAGAGCACCCCAGCTCGCGCACGGCGAAGCTGAGGGCGGGCGTGGGCTCCACGCGCTCGTACATGTATGTCTTGATTCCGTTGGCCGCCAGCACCGACGCCGCGCGGCGCACGAACTCCTCGCTGCCGTGGCGCGTATCGCGGCACAGGGCAACCGTCGGGCCCTCAAGGTTCGCGTTAAGCCAGTCTGCGAGGCCCTGCGTGGCCTTGCCCACGGTGTAGGAGTTAATGCGGTTGGACCCCAGGCCCAGCTTGCCGCGCAGGCCGCCAGTGCCGAATGCTAGGTCGCGGTAGAACGCGTCCTTGCGCTCGGAGGCGGACATGGTCTCGATAGCGTCCCGCTCCCCCGCAGATACACTCGAAGCCCAATCATCAAAATTGCAGATGGTTGATTTCATCTTTCAATTTCCCTCTCATTATTTGAATTAAAGCGTTCAAGAATTTCGTTCCGAATATTTTTTCCTCAACATCAAAGCGACCGAATACCTTTCGTTGCGATTGAGGGCAGCCAGAATGTAAATAGGAGCACTTAGAACTCCACACAAAAGGACGCACAGAATAAAAGACGCCCAATTCACTGGTGCTGCAAGACAGGAAACGGCAGAGAATGCGAAACTCATGAGGACACAAGCGAGAAAACTCCTAGCGAAAGTGGGATAAAAAGTCATGTGCGAAATCCCGAGAACATGAGTCATGTAAAGTGGATTCGTAACGATAGCGATCAAGCTGGTGACTGCCGTCGTGGTTATCGCGCAGCCGTAGACACCCAAATCCGTAAACTCGAGGAGTACAACTGTTCCGATGACACTTACCACCCCGCCGATAACGGTAATGGCGGTAGGAACCTTGTTTTTCAGCGTCAGTGTATAGATGTAGTAGAGGGGGTTGACTAAACCCTCGAAGAAGGAACCCACAATACCGATCATCGTGAGGCTGTAAACAAGTGAGATGTCTTGACCCGGGATCCAAAGCTCGAAAAAGGGAATACCGAGAGCAAAAAACCCAGCGAAGACCAAGCTGGCAAAATAGCCCGACATCTTGCTTGATAGCTTAAGCCGAGACAGGAGAGCTTCTCTGTTGTCTGAGGAGTAGCTCTCCAAGAACAATGGCTGGAAAGCCTGGGAGACAAGCTGGTAGAGCCTGCTGAAGACACTGCTGAAAGTCCGCGATAGCGAGAGTTGGCCCATCGCGACCGCGCTTAGAAGCACATTCGCAAGCAGAAGGTCAATCCCACTGATAAGCAAATTTCCTAAATTGTTAATCGAGTTCCAGATCCCGTTCACGAACAGGGTCTTCATTGCGCCTAACGAAAATAGGCTTGGACGAAGCTTTATGTCAGGAGTCAGCCGCCTATATATGCACATATTGCCGGCGAAGAGAACGAGACCGGCAGCCAGCAGTCCAAGCCCATAGAAGTAGGCGTGAGCATCGAAAACAGCATAAAGAGCGACGAGGATGGCGGCCTCGACAACGTACGAGGCGACCTGGAACAAGCCGTAAATATCCAATCTATTCTTCGTGTAGGCCGCTGAGGAGAAGGAGTTTGAACCGTTTGTTACAAGGAAGTTGACGAACACGAGCACGAATAAGTACTGAACGTCGGAGACAAGTCTGGCAGGGACATCAAGTACGCCATCAATGTTCGCTATGACCGGCAGCATACAGAGGAAGATAACAAGGCTAACTGCCGCATTAGCAAAGAATAGCGAAGTAAAATAAGTGCTTGCGGCCTTCTTGTCACCCCTCTGGTACTCGACGGCAATGAAACGGGTGGAGAATGAGTTGAGCGCAGTCATGGCAATCATCGCATAGCTCACAAACGTGTTCGCGAGCGTTATGAACCCGTATGCCTCGACGCCGAGCCTCTCGGTAATATAGGGTGTCAGTAGGAAATTGATTGCGAAGGCCAAAAGCGTAGCAACACCTGTCGTCAACATGGTGACAACCAGCCGATGTGCGCGCGAGGGGCTATTTCCAGTCTGCATGGCTACCTCCTAACGCCATGTGTCCATTCCGCAAAGGAGATGCTGGGCGACGCAAGGGAAGATCAGGGACGGCTTCAATTGCCCCCTCGGCTCTCAACTCATCATCGATGAGCATGCTGTCAAAGAGCAGGAGTAGGACCCAAACGATTTTCATGCCAAGTATTTGCTCCAGGAGCATATCTACGAGAAGCGCCAGTATCGCGAGAGTGGTGAAGTCACCGGCTCTCGAAGATCGGCATTTTCTAGAGGAATGCAATATGCAGACAATGGGGGCAGACGAGATCAGCAGGAAAAGCAGGCCACCCTCGACAAGGGATTCCAGAATCTGGTTGTGCGCGTTAGCAAAATCCCATCGGCCATACAGAATCGACGCCGAATCAGGGTCATAGTAGCCCCAGCCAGACAAGGGCCGCTGGGCAATCAGCGCCAATGCTTTTGTCCAAACGTCTGCGCGGCCCGTGAACGTTAAATCTTTCCCGAATGCTTGTTGCACAAAGTCACCGAGAAACCCGACGTTCCCCACAATCATCGCGACGGCAAAAGCCAGGTAGACCCCGGCGAGGACGTAGCCGTTGACTCTGGGCAAAGGAAGGAGCTCCGGCCAGATTCCCATGAGGACGCCACATGACATGATAGAAAGAGCGACAATCGAGGTGCTTGACTCCGAAATTGCCGCACCCATCAGGGAAACGACACACAGGGCGACGAGCCCAAGACGCGAAAAGAAGCTCGGAGAGAGCCTATGGCGCCAGTAAGCCACGGTAACGAGGGCCATGTACCAGTACATGCGGTTGTTTTTGTTGCCAAGAACCCATTCAGAATAATAGTGTTCGTAGCCGACCCCATCGGTAGTGTTCACGCCATAAGAAAGTCCGTCGGGAAACAAGACGAGCGAGATGAAGTCTGCAAAGACCGCTAGGGAGAGCATGAAAAGGAGGAGGCCGAGGGTAGACCTCTTTTCTCGTCGCAGCATGAGGTCGACAAGACAGACAAACACAACAGTCCTGCCCCTCGAAACGACAAAGCTCAAGCCAAAGCCCGGCGAAGAGTGAAGCGCGCTAGCCGTCACGAGAAAGAGGTAGAAGGCTATGGAGCAAATGGCAACACGAGAGGGCTTGTATCGCTGAGCTACGAGATAGATAACCGTAGCCACAAGCGCGAGATTTCCGGTCTGATAAGTCAATGAGGTCGCGAACATGTCGGGCATCATGAAGGAGAAGCCAAAAACAACAAGCAGGACCGTTCCGAAGGTGATCTTGGTGTTAATGAGACTGCTTGTGGAGAAGGAACGAGACATCATATGCCCACCGCCAAAGCAAAGACCCGGTTAGGAAAGGCCTTGGCGTCCGCTTCGAAGGAGAATGATCCGCGCATCAAGCCCCTCGCGGCGCAGCTGACACGGTCGCGAAGGCCGGGGTTATTGGCAAGCGCCGTGATTGAGCTTGAATAGTCCGAAGGCGCCTCGCAATGAAGGTAGCTGACGCCGTTCTCGGCGGGAATGCCCTCGATCCCGATGTCGTTCGTGAGGACGGGAAGCCCTGCGGACATCGCCTCGAGAACCTTGACCTTGATGCCGGCGCCCATGCTCAGCGGAGCAACAAGGCAAAGCGCACGGGCAAAATAGGGCTCGACAGAGTCAACAAAACCGGTGAAGGTCACGCCCTCGCGCACACGAGAGGTTAGCTGCTCAGGAGGGTTGGCACCAACGACGGTGAAACGGTAGCCATCGCCCTCGAGGCTGGGGAAGACCTCGTCGAGGAACCAGAGCGCGGCAGACCAGTTCTCGCGCCTGCGCATGGCACCGTAGAACACAATCTCCCTCCGACCGTCATATGCTCGCTCGCTTCCCAGAAGCGACTGGTAATAGGGGCACCAAACCCAGAAATCGGTCTTGACACCTTCGCCGCGCACGAGTGCAAGGTCCTTGCGGTTGTTGAGGATGACGAGATCCGCGTCACCAAGTGCGGCGAGCTCGGCCTTCTTTAGAGTCGCGGCTCTTCCTCGCAAAAAAGAACTCCCAGATATATCGGCGGCGCGTTCGGCGCCCTGGTAGGCGACATCCTCTTCAATGAGGACGAACCTAGCCCCCGGGAAGATCGCTCTCACCTTGTCGACGAGCAGACCCATCTGGGTCCACTGCAGGATGACGATGTCGGGCGCATAGCCAGAGCCAGCGATGGCCCTGATCGCGGAGAGCGCTTTAAACGCCTCGAAGTTATACGTCAAACCTCCGTAGCGGTTCCAAGGGTTCAGTCTGGTCTCCATGTTCAGTCCGGCCCAGAGGGCATGAGCGAGGCCCTCGGTCTTATGCTCGATTATCTCGTGCTCGATCCCGTAGCCGGAGAGATCGTCATTCGCCTCCCGATAGAACAAGGAGTCGGCGAACGTGACCAGCCTTACGTCGAAGCGGGGGTCGGCGTGCAGCGCCTTGAGGTAATAGTTGTGCACCTTGCCGCCCGCATGTGGGACGTTGTCATACGGGGCCGTCTTCGAGACCCATAGGACGTTTATCCTGTCAGCCATATCAGATATCCATTCTGCCGAGAATGAGGGTGATGGCCCCGAAGGCCCGAATGCGCACGAGCGTCACGAGCCCGACAACAGATAGGGGCATGCCCTTCAGCTCCATCCGTTCGAACGTGGGGGCATAGAAGGGGGCGCCAGCGAGGCGACGAGCGGCCTCCACGCGTTGCTGGCTTGTGAGAGGGCTTTCGGGATGGAGGTACTGCCTCTTCAGGCACTTCGCGTACATCTTGACTACCTTGAAGTCGAATTCACCCTCGAACCACGAGTATCCGTTCTCGTCGATGAGGTCCCTTATTGACGAGAGGATGTCGTCGGTTATAGAGTCGAAGTCGGGGAGGTACCTGTTGCAGACAGAGCCCTCGTTGACCCGATAGTGGTAGACGGCCCTCGGGACCCTCCGCAGGTGATTTACGCGGGAGATGGCGTTGAGGTTAAAGAGGACGTCCTGCTCCTTCTTGAGCCCGGGCTTGAAACGCAGCCCGTTTTCGTCGAGGAAGGACCGAAGGTACAGCTTGCCCCAAGGCGACCCGAGGATAACGTCGTTAGCGGACTCGAAGCCCCTGCCGTTGAGGGCGAGCGCCATGAGGCGTTGTCTATCGTTGCTGTCGAAGTCGCGCTGATCGCAGTTGATCATGGGAATCAGTTTGGTCTGCCCGTGTTTTTCCAAGAGGCAGTCACCAACGCAAATCTCGACGCCGTCCCCCATCCCCGAGAGAAGGGTCTCGAGCGAATCGGGCTCAAGCCAGTCGTCGGGGTCAACGAACATGACATAAGGACCAGTCGAGCTGGCAAGCCCATTGTTCCGGGCGACGGAGACGCCCGCGTTCTCCTGATTGACAAGGGAGATGCGCGCATCCGCCTCGGCCCATCTTCGGCATCGCTCTCCGGAGTCGTCGCTCGATCCATCGTTGACGAGGACCATCTCCCAGTCAGGGAGGGTCTGGCTGAGGACGCTGCGGACGCAGTAGTCGACGTAGCTGCCGACGTTGTAGACAGGAACTACTATGCTTACGGTAGCTGGCAAATTATTCCACCTCAATCGCGCGGATTATCTCATTCGTTTTGGCGTCGAAGGTCTCGACGCAGGGGTGATCCTCGTAAGGTCTCGGGATTGCGGGTCGCCCATCAAGGCGCACTGCACGCCCCAGAGCTCGGCTGCCCCGTCCTCGCCCCGAGCGTTTTGACGGTCCCGCCGCTCGGCTTCTGACCTCTTCCTCGTGAGGGAGAAGCAGGACCTCAGTGCGTTGCCGAAGGTCGGGAAGTCGAAGCCCAGTGAATGCTGGCCCCGGCATGGCCACTCCTCCTCGCGGAGGCTATACCCACAGTAGGGCCTGAGTCGAAAAGGCCGACTATGGCCGCAATGGGATCGTCCCAAAAATCGCATCCGGGTTGGCGATGTAAACGTAGTCGCAGCCCTTCTCCTCGATGAGTCAGCGAACCTATGTTGATGCCCGCCAAATACCCGCCGTTCACCTAACTCTTGATGTAGCGAATCTTCGGGTTGGAGAAATCCCCAGCGAAGTCGTCCGAAACAGCGTCGTCCACCACGCAGACGTAATCCACGTTCGGGAACGTCGCCGCACGCTCCGCGAGAGCAAGCGTCAAGTCGTGCGATTTGTAGTTCAGGATCACGATTCCGTTGGCGGAGCACGTCATATGCGACCACCTCGGTAATAATCCGAGAACTGATCGTCATGTTTCGGCACACGGCAATCATGCAGCCCCACCACACGGTTCCTTTGCGGCGGGATCCCGATTGAGAAAACCATGTATGCTGTAGGCAATCCTGTACTCCGCGCTGCCGAGGGCCGTGCAGAGGCGGAGGAGCGCAAGCCCAACCGGCCCAGCAAGCCGGAACCTCTCGAAATAGAGGACGATTGAGCGATGGTCTCTCTCGAAGGTGTCGACACTCGAGAAACGCCCACGAGCGTGATCGTGCACGTATGTCGCATCGCAGACAACGGCCTCCCTGAGGCCCGCTAGTTCGACCTGCTTGCCGAGGATGCGTTCCTCGCCATAGAGAAATGTACTCTCATCGAGGTACCCATTGTCGACGAGGAAGCTTGAGCGCATCCCGAGGAAAGCGCCGGGGACGGCGTCAACATAGACGACCCCTCCACCAGCGACCTTATCGTTCTGGGCAGCCAGTCTGCGTCGTTCGGCGCGTCTCCGCGATACGGCGAAGCAAAAGCCAATCGCGTCCTGAAGGCTCGGCAGGTCGTACCACTGCATGACTCGTGCCCCGTCATGGCCGAAGCGCCGCGTGGCAGCGACGGCTACGCATGGGTCGCTGTGGAGAACCTCGGAGACGGCCGAAATCGCATCGTCTCCGAACTCCACATCCGGATTTGCGATAAAGACATATTCGCAGCAGCGCTCTTCAACGAGCCAACGGAGGCCAATGTTGTTCCCGGCGGAGTAGCCACCGTTCTCTCGGCTCTTTATGTAATGGATATTCGATTCCGAAAACTCTCCATCGAAATGGTCGCCCGACGCATTGTCGACAACGCAAACAAAATCGACGCTCGGCAAGCTAGCAGCACGCTTTGCAAGCGAAAGAGTCAAATCATGCGAGTTATAGTTCAATATAACTACGCCGACAGTTGGTTTCGACACTCAATCACCACCTTAATAATAGTTAGGAGAGCTGTAAGCCGCTAACAAAGAAGAACGCCGCATGTAAGCGACGAGGCGCTCCTCCCAGTCGGGCATGTGGAAGCCCGCGGCCTCGAGCCTGGACAGGTCGAGCGCGGAGTGGGCCGGGCGCGGGGCGACGGGTCCCTCGGCGCCGCCGTAGTAGTCGGCGGTGCTGACCGGCACGACCTTGTCCCCGTTGCCGTTGGCGGCCTCGAAGACGGCGCGGGCGATGTCGGCCCAGGACTTCA
>UQTR01000069.1 GCA_900544065.1 uncultured Collinsella sp. | reverse complement strand
TTATCGTCGGCAGCGTCAGATGTGTATAAGAGACAGGACGTACAGTCGAAAGCTGGGTATCCACGATATTATCCGCGTCCACACCGGCATCTACCAGCGCCTCACAAATGGCAGCGGAAAGATCGAGCATGCGAGAGGCACTCGCATCGATGCAAGAGAACTCGACGGCAAAGCGATCCATGAGTTCCTGGGATACCTCATATTCGTCAGCCAAGATATGGGGGCCGATATAGGCGGAAACGTCGCTCGCATCGCAGCCGGCAGCATCGCAAAGCGCCTGGCACGCCTTGGCAGAAATACGTGCAATCGTGCCCTTCCAACCGGAGTGCACCACGGCAAATCCGCCGGGGGCCACCAGCACCACGGGAACGCAGTCGGCAAAGCAGAGCAGCACGGGCACGTCATGGGCCGTACAGACGATGGCATCGCAGCCCTCGGCAATCTGCTCGCGAACAGCCTCAAGATCGTCGGCGCCGTTCGAAGTCACCGTAACGATATGGTCACCATGGACCTGATTGGGCACGAGCAGATTATGCTCGCACTCAGTGGCGCCCATAGCTTCGAGCGCTCGACGACGATTTTCTTGAACAGCAAAGGGGTCATCGCCTACATGCGAGCCCAGGTTGAGCGAGGAGTACGCATCTTCAGAAACGCCACCGGTGCGCTCGGTAAAGGCAAAGCGGACATCGGATGTCGCGCCCTCCACCAACGTAACTCCATCATGGTCGACACGCGAAACGTTGTCCGCACGTGCTGCCATACTAAAGCCTCCTAATAACACAAGTACCGCGGCGTCGCCGCGCAGTCCGCGTTTATACGGCTGTCATACTTCCTTAAAAGGATACCCGCAGCGGTAGGGACCAAACGTAAAGGGAACGTAAGGAGATTGGAGGCTTTCGTTTACAAACGAGAAACAAAACGGGGTGCATCCAAATGGACACACCCCGTGCAGGTCGTTGAGAAAAACGAACTAGAAGCTACCGCGCTTCAGGAAGTCGGGAAGCTCGAACTGGTCGTTGCCAAAGTTGGGCAGCTCGGTACCACCGACGTTGCGGGTCGGAGCGGCCTGAGCCGGGCTGGCAGCCGGAGCGGTGCGCTGCGGCTCAGCGGAGGCAGCGGCCTTGCTCTGAGACTGCTGAGCAGCAAAGAGCTCGTCCTGACGGTTGACGTTGGAGTCGGAGAAGCCCGTAGCGATGACGGTGATACGAACCTGATCGCCCAGGGACTCGTCGACAACGGTACCGAAGATGATGTTGGCCTCGGGGTCGACGGCGTTGGCGACAACGTCGGCGGCGTCGCTGATCTCCTGGATGCCCAGGTCCTTGGAACCGGCGATGGAGAGCAGCACGCGCGTGGCACCATCGATGGAGCTCTCGAGCAGCGGGCTGGAGATGGCCTGCTGGGCAGCATCGACGGCACGGGTATCCCCAGAAGAGGTACCGATACCCATCATGGCGGTACCGGCCTGCTTCATGATGGTCTTAACATCGGCGAAGTCCAGGTTGATGATACCGGGGACGGTGATGAGGTCGGTGATGCCCTGGGTGCCCTGGGAAAGGACGCCATCGGCAATCGCGAAGGCCTCGAGCATGGTGGTCTTCTTCTCGGCGATGTCGAGCAGCTTATCGTTAGGGATGACGATCATGGTGTCGACGCAATCGGAGAGGGTCTTAATGCCCTCCTCGGCGCTCTTCTTGCGCTTGCGGCCCTCGAAGGTGAAGGGCTTGGTCACGACGGCGACGGTCAGCGCACCGACCTCGTTCATCGCGATATCGGCAACGATGGGAGCAGCGCCGGTACCGGTGCCACCGCCCTCGCCGCAGGTGATGAACACCATGTCGGCGCCAGCGAGCGCCTCGGCAATGTCGTCGCGGGACTCATCGGCAGCCTTGCGGCCAACCTCGGGGTTGGCGCCGGCGCCCAGGCCGCGGGTAAGGTCGGTGCCGATGTGCACCTTGATATCGGCATCAGAGATCGCGAGTGCCTGAGCATCGGTGTTGATGGCAACAAACTCGACGCCGCGGATGCCCTCTTCGATCATTCGATTGACCGCGTTGGTACCGCCGCCGCCGACGCCGACCACCTTAATGACGGCAAGGTAGTTGTTGATCTCTGTCTCGTGCATGTCGGTCCTCCGAACAAAGGTTATAGCCATAGCATGGGTCGACCCCTGCGCACATTAACCTTCAGGTTGAAAGTAAATGCAAAGGTAAACCGTATTATGTTTGCACATTATGAACGTATCAGTCAAATAATTGACCGTGAAAACCAAACAAACCAGATAAACGGCGTGGTATGGCCCCTCAACAAAGCATCAACCAGCGCTACGAGGTCGGAGCGTTCCTAAATGTATAGTTACCCGGAGAGCGCACATTAATATACGTTACGCCCTCTACCTGCGAAAGCAGCTTGGTGACTACGCGCTCCTTCTTGACGATATCGTCCGAATCGCCCAGCGACACCTCAATGCCGTTATTGAGGTTTGCCGAGATGGCTTCGACCGAAGGCGTGGAAATATCCTTGACTTGTCCCAAGAACTCGCTCGAAAAACCACGCACATAATCCAAGCCAGCCTTAACGGCCTTGGAGCTCACCGCCTGGCCGGAAACCGGAGCGACATCCGCCGAGACATCAGTCAACAACACCGCGCCATAATGCTTAGCGAGCGCCAGTGCAGCATCGATTCCGGTCAAGGTATTTGAGCCCTGCCCCGTCGTGATGACGTTGCCCTGATCGTCCACTTCGACCGACGTCGACAGCGGGGCGATCCAGGTGTCATCATCCCCGATGGCCCAAGCAAGGTCATCGGAGCTGATATAGGCAATTGCAATGACCTTGCGCTCCATCGGCGTAATGATGAGCGTATGCGGGAACTGACGCTGGACATCCACGCCCGAGACCCACGGGTTCTGCTTGAGATCCTCGGTAATCTGGTCGGGATCGACGTTAAAAAGCGACGTTCCCTCGGGCAAATCGATCAGCTGGATAGCATCGTGCTTCGTCACATGCTCGCTGCCTTGAATCTGAATATCAGTGGCGGTAAACAATCCAGAGTTAATCACCACGATGGCAACGACGACGAGCACGGCCAAGGCGGCCAGAACGCCGCCCACGATTTTGCCTTTGCCTGCAACGACAGAAGCGGCGTCTGATGTTTTATTTACCATCGCCCCAAGTGAAGACAACGGATTGACGCTTTTTTTACCCGAAGGCTTCTTGACGGTAACCGGCACCGATGTCAGCGAGCGCGGTTTCGATGCGCCCAGCGTGCGACCTGGACGCGGAGCTTTAGTTCCCGTCGAGGGCTTAGGAGTTGCCATGGGACGGGCAGGTTTGGCGCCCATAACAGGCTTTGACGTCACCGAGGGACGCGAGGACTTTTTTGCGGCCGGACGATTACCGAGCTGCGAGCCGACGACCGGACGACTGGTCTGTCGAGCATGCCCGACAGACTTAGAATGCGCGACGGTATTGCGTTGAGGTTTGGCAGGCGCGCCGGAACGCCCTCCGGCGCGGCGGAAGGTGGGTTTCGATGCTCTAGAAGCCGAGGAATTTAACTTCCGGTCTGAGCTCGATGCCATACGCCTCCCTCACCTTTCCGTGCACATGTCTGATAACCGCGGCAACGTCATCGGCCGAGGCAGTTCCGTTATTAACGATAAAATTAGCGTGAACGGGCGAAACTTCCGCGCCGCCAATTGAAAAACCCTTTAATCCACAATCCTCGATAAGCTTGCCCACGCTCGCATCGGGCGGGTTGCGAAAGACCGACCCGCAGGATGCGCGACCCATGGGCTGTGTACGCTTGCGCCTCGTCAGGTACCGCTCCATGCGCTCGCGAATGTCGGCCTTGGGCGCCGGTTTAAGCTTGAGCACGCACTCGAGGATAATCTCATTGCGGGGAAGGCTACATTCGCGGTAGCCCCAAGTGATCTCGGACCCCGCATAATGTTTGATACCGGATGCCGGGTCAAACGTTACGACATCCTCAACCAGCGAGCCAATCCACTCGGTCCGCGTGCCGGCATTCATAGATATCGCACCGCCGACCGAGCCAGGGATGCCAACGGCAAACTCAAGGCCCGAGAGGCTACGCGACAGGGCATCGTTGACCAGGCGCGCAAACATCACGCCCGCACCGACCGTCAGCGTACAACCGTCATCGGCAACAACCGTGCGCTGAAACTCGCGCCCGAGCGAAATGACGGCACCGCGATAACCGCCATCGGCAACCAGCAGATTGGAGCCCTTGCCGATGATGACCCACGGCACCCGCTCGCGATCGAGCACCGCCACGGCGCGGCGGAGGGCATGATAGCTATGGCACGTCACAAAGAGGTCGGCCTTGCCGCCGATACGATAGCTCGTATGACGCGCAAGGCGCTCGTCCTCGATCACATCCGTGTCGATCATGCCCGAGAGCGCCATGACGGCGTTAAACAGACCCATTAGACTTAAGCGTCTTTCTTGGCAGTCAGATACTCAATGAACTCGGGGCCGACGGTCGTAACGTCACCGGCACCCATGGTGAGCAGCAGGTCGCCCTCGCCCACCATCTGCTCGAGCTCCTGATTGAGCTCAAGACGGCTGGAGCAGTACACGACCTCCTTGCCAGGATGCTTGGCGCGCACGGTATCGGCGAGCATCTTAGAGGTGACACCCGGAATGGGCATCTCGCCAGCCGAGAACACATCAATCAGCAGCAGTTTATCGGCATTGGCAAATGCATCGGCAAAGTCGTCGCACAGGGCCTGCAGACGCGAATAACGGTGCGGCTGGAACACGACGTCGACATGCTTGTAGCCCAGCGACGAAGCGGCAGCAAGCGTCGCCTTGATCTCGGTGGGGTGATGGCCGTAATCATCGACCACGGTGATGCCATCGATATCGCCCACGTGGGTAAAGCGACGGCGGACGCCCTCAAAGCTCGAGAGCGCCTTGGCGGCGGCGTCGATGTCAAGGCCCAGGACATGGGCGACGGTGAGCACCGCCGTGGCGTTGAGCATGTTGTGGCGGCCGGGATTGCTCTTGATCTCCACGGCATGCTCAGTGCCGTCCTCAAAGCGAACGATAAAGTCACTCTGGATGCCCTTGACATCCGGGCGCATGCAGACGATGTCGTTGCTCTCGGCAAAGCCGTAGGAAAGCACGTGACGGCCCGTCGACTTGGCGAGCTCGACCAGATGCGGGTCCTCACCGCAGACGATGACGGTGCCGTCCTCGCCCACCAGGCTCATGAATTTGGCGAAAGTTGCCTCGATCTCCTCGATACCCGAGTAGTGATCGAGGTGATCGGCCTCGACGTTGGTCACAATGACCACGTTGGGGTTCAGGAACAGGAAGGAGCTGTCGGACTCATCGGCCTCGGCGACAAAATAGTCGCCCGAGCCGTTCTTGCCGTTCGTGTCATAGCCCTCGACGATGCCACCGATCAGGAAGCTCGGATCCAGACCCATGCGGTCGAGCATGGTGGCGCACATCGAAGACGTGGTGGTCTTGCCATGCGTGCCGGCAACAGCGACGGTGGTGTAGCCGTGGCCCAAAGCAGAGAGCATCTTGGCACGGGGCCACACGGGAATACCAAGCTCGCGAGCGCGCACGAGTTCAGGGTTGGACTCCGGAATAGCGGTGGAGACAACAACCACGTCGGGCTTGACCTCGTCGATCGTGGCGGCCTCATGGCCCACATGCACCTTCACACCAGCGCGGGTAAGCTGGCGGATATAACGTGACGTCTTAAGGTCGGAGCCGGTAACGGCATAACCGCGCTCGTGCAGAACGAGGGCGATGCCGCTCATGCCGGCGCCACCGATACCGATAAAGTGGGCGCTCTTAAACTCGGGCGCGGAGGTTGCAGTCTGGGAATCAGCCATGTGCTCGTGTACTCCTTGCGTAAACACTGCCTGTAACCCGTTAACTGTACCGCACCTACCGCATCAGCGCGAGGGCGACCGACGATATCCCGTCTAACTAACGCAAACCCTCTACCGCATCGGCCAGAAGAGCAGCGGCCCTATCCTGAGCCAGGCCACGCGATGCCTGACGCATGGCGTCGCGCTCCGCCGCGTCATCGACCAGGTGCAGCAGCTCATCGGCAAAGGCAGAACCATCGATATCGGCATCGGCGCAGAGCACACCGGCCCCGGCGTCAACCAGATAACGGGCATTGGTGGTTTGGTGGTCGGCCGTCGCATGCGGATACGGCACGAGCACCGAGGGCACGGCGAGCGCAGCGATCTCGGCCACGCTCGATGCGCCCGAACGCGAGAGCACCAAATCGGCAGCAGCCAGCATATCGCCCATGTTGTCGATGTAAGGCTGGACGCGATAACGCTTCGCCTCCTCGGGCGTCAGCGCCAAAGCGCGCTCGGTCTCCTCAAAGCCGTCGGCACCCGTCGAATGCAACACATAGAGGTTCTTGCGCGAAAGCAGCTCGTTTTTGAGCGAAGCCACGCGCTCGTTGAGGTGCCGAGCGCCAAGTGAACCGCCAAAGACGAGCAGCAGCGTAGCGTCCTCGGGAACGCCAAGTGCCTTGCGGCCGCGAGCGCGATCGCCCTCGATCACCGAACGACGTACGGGGTTGCCGGTCATGAGTACGTGGTCAGGGTCACCTTCGCGCTCAAAGACCGCGCGCGCTGACGGCACCGAGATGCACACGCGGGCGGCGTGGGAGTTCATCATCTTGTTGGCCAGGCCCGGAACAGAGTTCTGCTCATGCAGCAGATACGGAACGCCCGCGCCCTTGCACCACCCCAGCAGCGGAACCTCGACATAGGCACCAAAACCGATGGCGGCATCGGGCTTGCCGACCTTTGAGAAATGACTGGCGAGCGCACGCTTGGCCTTGTTGACACGCCACAGCGAGGTCAGCGCCGTCCAAGGACGGGAGCGGTCGAAGCCCGTAACCGTAATGGGCACAAAATCAAACCCAGCCTCGGGGACCAGACGACCCTCGAGCTTGCGCGACTGGCCCACGAACACAACGTGGTGGCCACGGTCACGCAGCTCTTCGGCCAAGGCGAGCGCGGGGTTGATATGCCCTGCCGTACCGCCGGCTGCGATAGCAACGGTCATCTTATCGGTCATGGTAGTCCCTTCGTACACGCGGTCCCTGGTCGTCGGCGCGCAAACGCGCCGACGGGTCCGAGTTCAAATCGATTCGATTATATCCGCCGCCCGCATTGCGAGGGGTTGGGCGCTGCGGACGACCTTGCGGCGCCGTTCGCTGACGCGGACGGGCTGCCGGCTCGGTCGCAGAGCCATCCAGAACGGTAAAGCCGTTACGCGAAGATCGCTCGCCGCGCACGTGGGGCACGCCGGCGGTACTCTCATCCATAACGGCAAAGCTCTCGCGGCGACGGTCGTACTCATCGCGACGCGCGCTCTCGTACGAAACGCGCAGGATCAGACCGGCAAGCATGAGCGACACAATAATCGACGAACCGCCGTAGCTAATAAACGGCAACGGTTTGCCCGTCATGGGAAACACGTTGAGGATGCCCAACGCATTGATCAAAAACTGCACCGCGAGAATGACCGCGGAGCCAGACGCCATGAGCGCGCCCCGACGATCGGTCGCCTGCTCGGCAATGCGAAACGCCGAGTAGATCAGCATCGCAAACACCAAGAAGAACAGCACGGTTCCGACAAAACCGACTTCCTCGCCAATGATGGCCAGGATGTAGTCATTGTGCGCCTCGGGCAGATACGAGTACTTCATGGTTGAGTTGCCGATGCCACGGCCGAACAGACCGCCCGAGGCAAAGGCCATGATGGCAAGCGTGGCCTGATAGCCGTCACCATACTCGTCGGCCCAAGGGTTCAAGGCAACCTGGATACGCACCATACGGTACGGCTCTGCAACAAGCGCAATCACGATCACGAGAATGCCGAAGATTATCACGCCGATGATAAATTTGGGGTCGAGACCCGCAAACAACGCCATGCACATGAGGGTCAACAGGATGATCAGGACGGTACCGAAATCGGGCTGGATAAAGATCAGAAAGAGCGAAATGCCCAGGTAGATGCCCATCTTGCGAAGGAATTCGTTGATGTTGCCACCGGGCGAAAAGAAGCGATCGAGCATGATGGCCGAATACGCAATGGCAAATGGCTTTAAAAACTCGGAAGGCTGGAACTGAATGCCGGCGATGTTGAGCCAGCGCGTGGCGCCACGGCTGCCGCTGCCCACCAAGAACACCAGAAACAGTAGCCCTATCATGCCTATGAGGAAGATCCTGAGCACATCCTCCCCAAACCAGCTGTCCGGCAAAACGCGCACGATGGCAATCAGCGCCAGAACACCGACCACGGCAAACGCAGCCTGTCGGCCCAGAAAAAACGTCGCTGAGCCATTCTCGTGCAGCGCCTCGACCGAAGACGCCGAGTACACCATCAGCAGGCCAAAACACACCAAGATAAACAGACAGGCCATGAATATCAGACGGGGGCGCATGATGCGGGCGGGAACGCCGGCAATATAGCGTTCGCTAAACGACTGCCCGCCGCGACCGGAACGCGGTGTGCTACGCCGCGAGGAAGCACGGTCCGAGTCGGGCCTCCTCATACCTTGTCGGGGGCTCTCCTCTCTCACCGGCAACCCCTATTCCATTTGCGATTTCGCTGCAGCGGCAAGCTGGGCCACATAGTCCTTAAACACGCGGCCGCGCTCCTCATAGCCCGAGAACTCATCGAACGAAGAGCAGGCAGGAGAAAGTAAGATCACGTCGCCACGGCTCGACAGCGAACGGGCAACGTCCACGGCATCGCGTAGGTCATCCGCCTGGGCGATATCCACATCGCCATCGACATCGGCCTCGTCCATAGCGGCGGTGAAGCGCTCGCGCGCATCGCCAAAGCAGACGACCGAGCGCACGTTATCCATAACAACGCGCGCGAAGTCCGTGAGCGGCGTGCCCTTATCGTGGCCGCCGAGCAGCAAGATCACGTCGTCATCGGGAAATGCCGTCAGTGCCTTCTCGACCGCGTCGGTGTTGGTCGCCTTGGAATCGTTGACGTAGCGCACACCGTCAATCTCGCCGCACGGCTCCACGCGATGCTCGAGCGGCTGGAACGAGGCCAGACCGCGGCGGACACCATCGACATCGGCACCGACGGCCAGAGCAGCCGTGGCGGCACATAAGGCATTGATGACATTGTGATGGCCCGAGATCTTGAGCTCGGACGTGGCGACAAGCTGAGTCTCGACGCCCTTCAGGCGCACGACCATTTTGCCGTCGCGCACAAAGGCGGCGTCTGCACCCTCGGGCTCGTCAAAAGCAACGTTGCAGATGCGGCGACCCGGCGTATAGATGTACTCATCGAACTCGTGAATGCCGGCGTCTTCGACGTCGACAACCACCAGATCGTCATCGACCATATTGTCAAACAGCTTGATCTTGGCAAGCGCATAGTTCTTATGGCTCTTATGCCAGCCCAAGTGGTCGGGAGTGATGTTGAGCAGCACTGCCACGCGAGGGTGGAGCTCGGTGGTCGTAGCAATCTGATAGCTCGAGAGCTCAGCCACAAACCACTCGTTGTGGGCTCGGCCGTCAATCTCGTTGACCGGCGGCTCGCCGATGTTGCCGACAGCTACGCTGGCCTCGCCGGCAGCCTTGAGCAGATAATCAGTCAGCGACGTGGTGGTCGTCTTACCGTTGGTGCCCGTGATGGCAATCCAGTTATCGGGCGACAGGCGATAGGCAAACTCTGGCTCACCCATAATCTGAGCGGCATGTTCGCGCCCGGCCTTAAAGAAGCCCGAGAACTCCGAGATGCCCGGGCACGTCACGCATACGTCATAGGCGCCCTCGACCTGTTCGGTCCCATAGACAAACGACGCGCCAGCAGCCTCGAGCGCACGCGTGGCGTCATTGGGCTCAGAGGTGCCGCCGCCATACACGGTAACGGCGCTTACGCGCTCTGGATGTGCCAGCGCCCAGCGGGCGACATCGAGACCGGATTTGCCCTGACCCAAAACGAGCAGGCTAAAGACATCAGCAAGAGGCATGAAAGACCACTATCCCAACTGGAAGAACAGAGCAAGGCCAACGGCACCAAAGGCCGCAGCGATAATCCAAAAACGGATGACGACCTTGGTCTCGGCCCAGCCCTTCTTTTCGAAATGATGATGGATGGGCGCCATAAGGAAGACGCGCTTGTGCGTAAAGTGGAAGTAGACAACCTGAATCATGACCGACAGGGTCTCAACGATAAACAGGCCGCCGATGATGAGGGAGACGACCTCGGTGTTGGTCATGATGGACGTGCAGGCAAACGCGGCGCCCAGGGCAAGCGAGCCGGTATCGCCCATAAAGATGCTCGCCGGATAGCAGTTGAACCACAGAAAGCCCAAGCAGGCACCGGCACACGCGGTGCAGAAGATGGACAGGTTCACGTCTCCGTGCAAAAACGCCATGGCAGCCATGGCGAGCATGGCGATCATGGAGGTGCCGCCAGCAAGACCGTCAAGGCCATCGGTCAGGTTCACGGCATTAGAAAGACCGGCGATCATCAGCCAGCAAAAGACAATGTAGAGCCACGGGAACGAAAGGCCGCAGATGGTGGTCGAAAGAACACCGAGGTCAATCGTCAGGCCGCCGGGAAAACGAATCTCGGGGGCGACGCCGCACCAGTTGACGGCAAGTACCGTAAAGGTGACACAGATAATGGTTAGGCCGATCATCTTGGCATGAGGCGTCAGACCGAGCGAGCGCCCGTGCGTAACGGAGGTCAGGTCGTCGATCAGGCCCAGCACGCCGGTCGCCAGCGTGGCGAGCAGCACGAGCACGAGCTCGGTGGTGAGCTTGCCCATCAGCAGGCAGGTCAGCGAGATCGCGACGAGGATGACAACGCCACCCATGGTGGGCGTTCCCTGCTTAACCAAATGACGCTTGGGGCCGTCGGCACGAACCTGCTGGCCGATACCCTCGACCTTGAGCAGCTTGATCCACCACGGCATGAGCAGCAGCGCAATGGCAGCGGCGATGCCAAGTCCCAAAAAAGCCTGATACGTTGGATACGAGGGATTGCCGAACATGGGCTAGCACACACCTTCCACAAAGCGGTCGAGCTCAACAAACCGGGAACCCTTGACCAGTGCAACATCATGTTTTTCAAGCGCGCCGCCCATGCGGTCGAGCACCTGCTGATAATCGGAGAACACCTGGATGCGGTCCTCGTCCATGCCCATCATGCGCGCGGCATCGGCCATAAGCTGGGCCAGCTCACCACCCACGCACGCCAGCATGTCGAGCTTCTTGGCGGCGGCATAGGCGCCCACGAGCTCATGCATGCGAGGAGCCTCATCGCCCATCTCGCCCATCTCGCCCAGGATCGCCATGCGAGACCCCGTGCACGAAAGCGAGCACAGCAGATCGAGGCCAGCAGCCATGGATCTGTCTCTTATACACATCTGACGCTGCCGACGATAA
>UQTR01000068.1 GCA_900544065.1 uncultured Collinsella sp. | reverse complement strand
CGGCTGCGGGGCGGCCTGCTGCTGTGCCTGGCCGGCGGCGAACAGCTGGCTGGCGTTCATGCCGCCCATGCCACCTGCCATGCCCATGCCCATAAAGCCTGCCATCGCGCCGTTGGGGTTGGCGGCTGCCGCGCGCATCGCGTCGCTCTGGGCACTGGCGATGTTGGCGGCCGCCATGGTGGGATCGCGCATGACCGCGGCCTTCTGCAGGTCCTTGATCATCTGCTCGTCTTCTTGCGAGGCGGCTATGGAGTTGACGCCAAAGCTCACGATCTCGACACCACGCAGGTCGCGCCAGTCGGCCGAGAGGACCTCGTTGAGCGCGCGGGCGAGCTCGGTGGTGTGGCCGGGGATGGCACTGTAGCGGATGCCCATCTCCGAGATCTTGGCAAAGGCGGGCTGCAGGGCGGTGAGCAGCTCGGACTTAAGCTGGCTGTCGATCTTATCGCGCGTATAGCTTTCGGTCACGTTGCCGCACACGTTGGTGTAGAACAACAGCGGGTTGGTGATGCGGTACGAATACTCGCCGTTGCAGCGAACGGAGATGTCAACGTCCAGGCCAATGTTGTTATCGACCACGCGGAAGGGCACGGGCGAGGCGGTGCCGTACTTGTTGCCGATGATCTCCTTGGTGTTGATAAAGTAGACGCGCTGGTCCTTGCCCGCGTCGCCACCGAAGGTAAAGCGGCTGCCGATATTGGCGAACGTCTCCTTGATGGAGTCGCCCAGGTTGCCGCTAAAGACGCTCGGCTCGCTGCCGGTGTCAAAGACGAACTCGCCGGGCTCCAGCGCGACCTCGATGATCTTGCCGTTTTGCACCACGAGCATGCCCTGGCCGTCGTTGACGGCGATGACGGAGCCGTTGGAGATGACGTTGTCCTCGCCGCGCGTGTTGGAGCTGCGGCCACCGGTGCGCTTGCTGCCCTTGCAGGCCAAGACGTCAGCGGGCATCGATTCGCAATAGATAAATTCCTTCCACTGGTCGGCCATGACGCCGCCGGCAGCTCCCAATCCAGCTTTCAAGAGTCCCATGGTGATTTTCCTTTCTCGTCAAAGGCCGGGTGGTGTTGGTCAGAATGGTTAATCGTCCTTGTTGTCCTTCATGACAACGGTGGTTTCGGTATGGCTGAAGGTGTCGTGCTTCTCGACTAGGTCGAGCTCACCGCAGTACTCGTCGGCGTGGGTCGCCTCATTGGCCGTCTTGAGCTGCCCCACCAGCAGCACGTCCGCGATGATCACGATAATCAGCGGCGCGACGATGTTGATGAGGATGCCCTCGACATCAAAGGTGAGATAATCCGGATCGAAGGCGTTCTCACCCATAAAGAGGATCTGGGAGAGGATAAATCCGATCACAAAGAACAGCAGCGAGGCGATGATGAGCTTGGGCTTGGAACAGGGGAGCTCGCCGACCATGCGGCCGGTCTGGCCGTTCATGGCAAACAGGTAGCTCTTGCCGTTCCACGAGGTGGAGAGCATCCACACCGGGAACAGGGCGTAGTCGCTGTCTTCCCAGGTGTAGTCGAGCTGCTTGCTTTCGACGGTGGCGTCGTCGTATTCGTCGACAACGGTCTCGCGCAGGGCCGAGATCGTGCTCTCTTCCATGCGGCGCTCGGCACGCGCCTTGCAGGTCTCGCAGTCCTCGTCGTAGCGGTTGGCGATGTAGCCGGGCATGTAGGCAACCGAGAACGGGCACAGGGCGTCGTAGTCAAACGGTTCGATGGCATCCATGTGACCGTCGGGCATCTTGGACGATCCGTCGACGGGCACGCGCTCAAACGAGATATTGCCCTTGCGGTAGGCGTCGTAGTGGTCGGTGGTCGTGACGGTGCGGTCGGATTCCTCGGTCACGGTCTCGTTGGTCGCGTCAAAGTGCACTTCGCCGTCCACATGGGCGCCGTAGAGCCAAAACGGCACGTAGACGCCTTGGACCTCGTCGATATGGTTGCCGGTGACAAAGCTCTTGGGCAGCAAGATCTTGCCCTTGTAGTGCTCCTTCAGTGCGGCCAAGACATCGTCGCGCCCGAGCTTGAACGGGATTACCAGGTCGGGGGAGAAGTCGCCCGAAAGCTGACCGGGTGCCACGGCGGGGTTGCCGCAGTACGGGCAGGTGGTAACGGCGACGGTGCCGTCCGAGATCAGCTCGGCGCCGCACGACGAGCAGATGTAGCCGGCGTTTTGGGCGAGCTCCTGTACCGCGGCGTCGGCCGCGGGCTTGGGTGCTGCGGCTGCGGCGTCGGCCTTGGCGTCTGCCTTGTCCTGGCGCTCGCGATAGAGGGCCTCGACTTCCTCGACTTCAAAACGTGAGTCGCAGTAGTCGCAGACGAGCTTTTGCTCGGCGCTGGCAAAATGCAGCGGGCCGCCACACGCGGGGCACTGATAGTTAACGCTCTCGAAGGCCATGATCGGTCCTTTCCGTGCCGGAGGCTATGCGCCGATGGCGCCACCACAGTATTCGCAGCGCCCACTGGCATCGGGAATGGTGGTTGCACCGCAGAAGGGGCAGGTGACCGCGGTCTTGGGGGCCTTGGCGGCCACGACGCTGTCGCGCGTCTCCTGACGCAGCTGCACCAGTGCGTCGCGGACTTCGGTTGCCTGGCGCTTGGCCTCGCGGTACTCGATGGACCCGCGCTGATCGATGGTGGAGTCGTTTACGCGCAGGTTGATCTCGGTAAAGTACGGGGTGTTGACGTGGATGGTCAGATTAAAGTCGTAATCCAGGTCGTAGCGCGGCGGGTCGTAGCTCTTGCGCTCGCCGTCCTTGGTCTCGCGATAGATCTCAGTGCGATGCTCATCGATATCCATATCGCAGCCGAGCACCTGCGAGAACTCGATGATGTCGGGGTTGGCGTCGCGCCAGCGGCTCTGCGAAGTGATGATCAACAGGCCCGCGTCCTCATCGAGCATGATGTTGGTGCGCCCGGCAGAGAGCGTGCGCGTGGGATTGAACGATGCCAGGCGCTCGGCATTGGCCTCGCGATAGGCGAGCTGCTCGCGGATGTCGTCTGCAGTGCTGGAGCGATAGCCGCCAAAGAAGGGGGAGAGCTTGCCGACGCACTCTTTGCACAGGTAGCCTTCGTTGATCTTGGTCTTGCCTAGAAGTCCCAGCTCGGTACCGCAAATCGCGCACTCTTTCTTCTCGAACATCTTGTCAAAGAAGCCCATGGCTGCCTCCCATCAACAGGTAGCGTGTGTCACTTTTGATGATGGGCGAGCGCGCGATCTTTCACGATACCCAGACGGCTCAAGAGGTCTCCACAACTGGGACACATGGCCCATTTTTGACTAGTTGCTGGGGACACTCTTCGGCCACTCATTGGGGACGTACGCTGCTGGGGCAGTTGGGGCGACGAGCCGATGATGTCGTGATGTGGGATGGACTTGCACTTGCTACCGACGATTTTGGTGGGGATTTTGCACCCGCATGTTCCGATTCCGCGCCCGTGGAGGCAGCGGAGTTCACGCCCGATGAGTGCCTCGATGCCTTCGTTGCCGCCTTTGGGCTTACAGAGCGCGAGCGCGATATTCTTGAGGTCTTGGTCGTTTCGGACCAGAGCGTTCAGGACATCGCCACAACGCTTTTCCTTTCGCGCTCCACGCTCTATCGTCACATTTCCTCAATCAACAAGAAGACCGATACTGCCTCGCGTGTGGCCCTTATCAACTTCTTCTGGTCCTGGACGCCCAAGGACTAGCTAATCCTCCAATAAGTTGCGGTGGAATAGTCCCTAAATTAAAGTCACGGGGCTTTAAACAGGAACTATTCCACCGCAACTGCTGGGGGGATAGACTGCGGCGGCGGCAGAGGCAACGGCAGCGGCGTCGGCAGCTGTGGTAGCGGTAACGGCAGCTGGCGGGGTGTTTTCCGTCTGCTCGCTACAGTAGCTTGCCGTGGCGTGCAATGTAGCGGCGCTTTGCCAACTGAGTGAGCGCGATGTAGGCGGTGACGATGCCGATGAGCAGCGCGAAAAAGCTCGCGGGTAGCGTCATGAGGCCGAGTGCATCGGCGATGGGGCTTGCCGGCAGCCAGGTGACGAGCGCCAGGCCCAGCACGGTGAGAGCGCACAGCGCGGGCGCGGCGTGGTCACGCGGGCTCGGCAGGCGCGGGGAGCGCAGCATGTGGATCACGAGCGTCTGCGACCACATGGACTCGACAAACCAGCCGCTCTGGAAGAGCGCGGCGAAGGTCGCCATGCCCGCGACATTGCTCGTAGCGGCAAGCTCGGCCCAGCTTGCGCCCACGGCGGCGGGGCACACCACAAAGAAGAGCGCGGCGAAGGTCACGATGTCAAACAGCGAGCTCACGGGGCCCAGCTCGAGCATAAAGCCCTTGATGGACGCGGCGTCCCAGGCGCGCGGACGGGCGGTCCAGACGTCATCGACGGTGTCCCACGGTAGCGCGATGCACACGATCTCGTAGACCAGCGACAGCAGCACCAGCTGCAGGGCACTCATGGGCAAAAACGGCAAGAACAGGCTCGCGACGGTCACGGACAGCACGTTGCCAAAGTTGGAGCTCACTGTGGTCTTGAGGTACTTGAGCAAGTTGCCGTAGGTGCGGCGGCCTTCGATGATGCCGCGCTCGAGCACGCCCAGGTCCTTCTGAAGCAAGATGATATCGGCGGATTCCTTGGCAATGTCGACGGCCGAATCGACCGAGATGCCGCAGTCGCTCGCACGCATGGCGGCGGCGTCGTTGATGCCGTCGCCCATAAAGCCCACGGTGTGGTCGAGCATCTCGCGCATGACGCGCACCAGGCGTGCCTTCTGCAGTGGCGAGAGCTTGGCGAAGAGGTGGGTTTTCTCGGCGCGCTCGGCAAGCTCGGCGTCATCGAGTGCATCGATCTCGGAGCCGAGCAAGACGTTGCTCGCATCGATACCAATCTGCTCGCAGACGGTGGCGGCGACGCGGTCGTTGTCGCCGGTCAGGACCTTGACCGCCACGCCCTTGGCTTCGAGCGTGGCGACGGCTCCCGCGGCACTTGCTTTGGGCGGATCGAGGAAGGCCAAAAAGCCCATCAGCACCATGTCGCATTCGTCGGCGATGCCAAACTCGCCCACGCAGCGCGGATCGGTCTTCTGTGCCACGGCAATCACGCGCAGGCCCTCGGCGTTAAGATCGGCGACCTGCTTGCGAATCTGGGCGAGCTTGTCTTCGGCGAGCGGCCGGGCGATGCCATCGACCTCGACAAAGGAGCAGATCTCGAGCATTTCCTCGGCAGCTCCCTTGGTAACCATCTGGGTTTTGCCTTGGGCGTCGGAGACAACTACGCTCAGGCGACGGCGCGAGAAATCGAAGGGAACCTCGTCGACCTTGGTGTAGCGGTCGCGCAGGCTTTGGCCCAGCATGGAATCGGGTGCGACGGTCGAGGGTGTCACATCGGCACGGTCGATTACGGCCAGGTCGATAAGATTTTTGAGGCCGGTCTGGAAGAAGCTGTTCAAAAACGCATGGCGCAGCACGCGCGCGTCCTCGTTGCCATCGGTGTTGAGGTAGCGCTCGAGCACGATGCGGTCTTCGGTGAGGGTGCCGGTCTTGTCGCAGCACAGGACGTCCATGGCGCCCAGGTTTTGAATCGCCGGCAGCTCCTTGACGATAACCTGGCGACGGGCGAGGTCCTTGGCGCCCTGCGACAGGCTCGTGGTCACGATGACGGGGAGCATCTGCGGCGTGATGCCCACGGCCACGCTCGTGGCGAACAGCAGCGCGTCGATGACGTTGCCCTTGGTGGCGGCGTTGATGGCAAAGACGGCCGGCGCCATAACGAGCATGAGGCGTACGAGCAACATGGAGACGCTCGAGACGCCGCGGTCAAACGCGCTCTTTTCGCCGCGCCCGTTGAGTATCTTGGCGATGCCGCCCAGGTAGGTGTCCGAGCCGGTGGCAACGACAAGCGCCATGGCGGTGCCGTTTTGCACGGAGGTGCCGGTAAAGACGATGTTCTTGCAGGCAGAGAGTGGCGGCGCGGAGCCGTCGGCGCCCTCGACGACGGTGACGGCAGCGGTCTTCTCGACTGCCTCGCTCTCGCCGGTGAGTGCGGACTCGATGACAAACAGGTCGCGCGCGGTGATGACGCGGGCATCTGCCGGCACCATATCGCCGGCAGAGAGGCGGATCACATCGCCGGGGACGAGCTCGTCGAAGAGGATCTCGATGCGCTCGCCGTCGCGCAGGACGGTGCAAGTGTTGGAGACCAGGTCCTTGAGGGCCTCTGCCGCATTGCCGCTGCGGGCTTCCTGGATAAACTTCATACCGCCCGATACCAGCAGCATGATGCCGATGACGATGACCGTGGAGGGGTCGCGCTGCGGCTCGGGCACGGCGAGCACGTCGATGTAGAGCGAGACCAGCGCGAGCGCGGCGAGGATGCCGGCGAAGGGATCGATGAAGGCGTCGGCGATGCGGCGGGCGAGCGTCTTGGTCGGCGCCTCGATGGTGTTGGGGCCGGCGGCATCCAGGCGCTCGGCGGCGTGCTCAGCGGTGAGACCGTTTGCCGTGGCGTCAAGCAGTACGAGGGCGTCCTCGGCACTATGGGTGGCGGCGAATATGGTGTTCTTGGACAGGCCGGTGTGAGCGGCAGGGCGCGCCGTGCGGCGGCGCTTGGAGATAGCTTCGAGTACCGTGGCGGTTTTGAGCATCAGCATAGGGTCCTCCTTGTTGAAGGGAGTTAGCGTACGTGTCGTATTGAGTTGCAAAAAACCTAGATGTCGCTCACGTCAAGCTCACGAACCACCACAAAGGGACAGGCACCTTTGTGGGGGGGGTGACGATCTGCCGGTGGCGTTTATGCGTGTGCGGAGTCCTCGCGGCGTGCCGAGGGCGACATGCAGGTTTTTCGACTAGGACTGCCTTCCATGGCACACCTCCTAAAGGCTGAGCGCAGCGCGCTTTGGGTATCTCGTACCCCTTTTTAATCCGCCCGTATTCTTGATGAGGGGGTTTGACATGTCAACCCCATTGTTCGGAAAACCATTCCCTTTGACAAAGCCTTTACAGAATGCCGTGGCCCCAAAGCGCGCCCGCATCTACGCTTTGCCTGCGCTAAACTGGAAGGTACGTACGCGATTACGAGAGGAGCCCGCATGGAGGCTTACAAGCAAGAGTTCATCAAGTTTATGGTCGAGTCCGACGTCCTTAAGTTCGGCAGCTTTACGCTCAAGAGTGGCCGTCAGTCCCCGTTCTTTATGAATGCCGGCGCTTACGTGACGGGCTATCAGCTCAAGAAGCTGGGCGAGTATTACGCCCAGGCCATCCACGATAACTTTGGCGACGACTTTGACGTGCTGTTTGGGCCGGCCTACAAGGGCATTCCCCTGGCCGTCGTGACCGCGATTGCCTACCACGAGCTGTACGGCAAGGAGGTCAAGTACTGCTGTGACCGCAAGGAGGCCAAGGACCATGGCGCCGACAAGGGCAACCTGCTGGGTTATGAGCCCAAGGACGGCGACCGCGTGGTCATGGTCGAGGACGTCACCACCAGCGGCAAGTCCATCGACGAGACCTATCCCAAGGTCAAGGCTGCTGCCGATGTTGAGATCAAGGGCCTGATCGTGTCCCTCAACCGCATGGAGGTCGGCAAGGGCGGCGTGACCACCGCGCAGAAGGAGATCGAGGCAAAGTACGGTTTCCCCGTCGCGAGCATTGTTTCCATGGCCGAGGTCGTCGAGACCCTCTACAACCACGAGATCGACGGCAAGGTTGTCATCGATGACGAGCTCAAGACCGCCATCGACGCCTACTACGAGCAGTACGGAGCTCGAGAGTAGTTACGGCGTTTTACCAAACGCCGTAACCGGCCGACGCTGCGCGCCGCCCAGGACGACAATTTGTCATTCAAAAGGCGAGGCATGACCAGAAGGTCTATGCCTCGCCTTTTTCATGCCAACTTGTTCGTCCTGGACGGCGCTCGCTGTCCGTCCTCTACCTGCGTCGTTGTCTCGCTTCGGATGGGTGGTCATTGGGGACGTTCTTAAATGACTAGTCAGAAATGAGCGTGGATAATCTCCCGTTTTTGGCCCCCGTGTGGACTCAAAGTGGGAGATTATCCACGCTCGTTTTAATATGGCTGGGCTGCGGTGCCTATCTAATCGGCTCAGCGTCTTCCCTGAGAATCGAAAGATACTCTTCATACCCGTACTGTCGGTATCTCTGTCTTGACTCGTCGAGTGGACGGAGGATACCCAATTCTTCAAATGATTTGACGAGCGAGCTCGCGGTGCTCCTACCGATATCGAGTCGGGCAGCGATAAATGCGGTGTCGAGGATGGGATGCTCTTCAAGAAGGCTCAGCAGCCTTTGTCCGTTTGCGGCAGTCCTTCCGAGATTTTCGGTAATAGCTGCCGTCGAACGGTTGTGGAGATCAACAAGACTCTTTAAAGACCCTACCGAGTCCTTCGCACTCTCAAGAAGACTGGCGCAGAAAAACTCTATCCATTCCTCGTAAGTTCCTCGTTCCCTTACGGATGTGAGTTGTCGGTAGTACTCGCTTCGATTTTTCTTGAACTGGAACGATGGATAGAACAAGCAAGAATGAAGAACGCCATCATTGATGAGCATAAGTGTAATGAGAAGCCTGCCCAGGCGACCGTTTCCGTCTAGGAATGGATGGGCAGTTTCAAATTGGTAATGGACGAGCGCCGCCCGCACGATCGGATCCATTTCGACTTGAGGCTCATTGATAAATCGTTCGAGGTCCTGGAGCGTGTTGCTCAAATCTTCAATGTTTGGAGGGACGAACGATGCAGTTGCAATGGTGCAGCCTGAAGGGCCAATCCAGTTTTGTGAGGAGCGCAGCTCGCCTGGATTCTTCTCCGTTCCGCGCACTCCGTCCAGCAGGACCGCATGAACCTGCCTGAGAAGCCTCGTACACAAGGGCATCTTTTTGAGCAGTTCTACGCCGCAGTCGACAGCACGGACATAATTCACGACATCTGCGACATCTTTATGATGGAGTTGGGTTTGCGATGGACTAAGTAGGTCGTCAAACGTGCACTGGGTTCCCTCAATTTGCGAAGAAAGGAGTGCTTCTTTGCGCACATACATTGTCAGATACATGTCGGCGTTGGGAACAAAGTAGAGCATGCCTTCAAGCTCTCCAAGCTTTCGTGAGCATGTGGAAAGCGTGCGATAGGTTTCCTCAGTGAGGTTTAGCTGCCTCAATGATTGCAAGGGCGTTGGCAAAAACGAATAGTAAGCCAATTTCCCCGATAGATTATTGCGGAGCGTTCCCTGGCCGTTCTCCTCGATTTGCATCGCGCCCTCCATATCTTTAGTGCCGGAAACTCGCTATTAGGCTAATCATATCAATTCTAATAACGAGTTTATGGCGAAAATAGTTATTAGAGTCGATTTGAATAATCTAATGACGAGAAGTCGTTATTGCTTTGGTGCAAGGTGGTCGAGCGGTCCCTCGGGCGCAGAGGAAAACGGAGCATTCAACACGAGCGTGGATAATCTCCCGGTTTTGGCCTGTGTGCGGGCTCAAAGTGGGAGATTATCCACGCTCGTTAGATAAGCGTCCGAAAATCCGCGCTCGTCGCTACTTAAGCCCGGGCAGGCGGGTGTAGGGAAACGATCGCTCCAGGAATTCGGCGCAGCGGTCGTAGTCTTTGGCGAAGTAGCTGCTGTAGAGCGAATCGAGCACGTATTGCACGGCGATGTGGCTGGCGAACTGCGTGATGCGATGCGTCATACTCTCGTGGTCACTTACCGTGAGGTAGGCGGCAAAGCCAGGGTGAATGCGAGCGCAATAAGGCGTGCCGATGACGATGACCGGGACATGCCGGCTGCTGAGAATCGGCAAGATGTCCTTGAGGTTGGGGGCAAGGCCGCTGTAGGAGATGACGATTGCCGCATGGTCGGGACCCGAGGCGAGCGCCGTACGCACCTGGGCCTCAGCGCCGTCGTGGCACGTTGCGCTTTTGCCGGCGGAGAGCAGGCGGTCGCGGAACATTCCTGCTGGATAGAGGTTGTGCGAGCCCGTGTAGATGTCGACCTGTCGGGCGTTTGCGATGAGCTTGGCGGCGTGGTCAAGCTGCGTGGGGTCGAGCAGCTCCTGCGTTTCGGCCAGCGTGGTCTGGTAGAGCCCTTCCATGCGCTCCATAACCTGCAGGCGATACTCGGCTTATCGACCCGCGATGCAAAGGAGACGCTCATCCCACGAGCACTACCGGGAAGGGCTTGCGATTCGAGCCCTCACCTTAGCAATCTGACCATTTGGCACTATAATCACCATAGGCATGCGCATAACGTTGCGCTTAATCAAGAGGAGAAAACATATGGGTCTGTTTGACATGTTTAAGAAGAAGGCTGAGCCCGCGGCAGCTGCTGCTCCGGCCTCCATCTCTGCTTCTGCTGGCGCCGACGTGCTGTGCTCGCCTGTCAAGGGCAAGGTCATCAAGATGGCCGACGTGCCCGATCCCGTCTTTGGTGGCGAGGTTCTGGGCAAGGGCTGCGCTGTGTGGCCCGAGGACGACCTGGTCTACGCTCCCTGCGACGGCAAGGTGACCGTCACCATGGGTCACGCCGTGGGCCTGCAGTCCGATAGCGGCATCGAGGTTCTGGTGCACGTTGGCGTCGATACCGTCAACATGAACGGTGATGGCTTCGAGGGCTTCGTCAAGGCCGACGACGTTGTCAAAGCTGGTCAGCCCATACTCAAGATCGACCGCGCCAAGATCGCTGCCGCCGGTTACAAGGACTGCGTCGTCGTGGCCGTGTCCAACACCGCCGAGTTCGCTGACGTCGAGCTCGCCGTCGAGGCCGAGTCTGCCGTCGCCGCCGGTGACGCCATCGTTAAGGTCGTCCGCAAGTAGTCTGCGGCATCCAGAAGATGCGCAAGGGTGGTCGGGTTGTCCGGCCACCCTTTTTTAATAGGCTAAACAGGTGCATTTTATTGCAAGGGGCTTGCTTTACGGGCCATTCGTTCGTCAAATTGAGCCGCCTGCGCTTTTGCGACGCAGGGGGTTGGGCCGGGCCGCTAATATGGACTTGCTGTTACGACGTGCGCTGCGCAGGGAACGCGGCGCCGCTTGTTTGGAGGAATGTCATGAAAAAGAAGCTGCTGCTTGCGCCCCTGATGGCTGCCCTGGTCGCGTGCGTGGTTTTGCTTTCCGGCTGCGGAGGGCCTTCGGTGGAGGAGCTCATCACCAACGACCTTACGAGCCAGTTTGACGAGATCAAGAACGGCGGCGATGATTTCCTCTCCGGTCTGGAAGAGGCTTCGGGCGACGAGTTTGAGCAACTGGGCATCGATCCCAAGGAGTACGCCAAGAGCTATCTCGAGGGTTTTGATTACAAGATCGGCGATGTGACGGTCGATGAGGACAAGGGCACTGCGACCGCCGAGGTTACCATCACCTGCAAGTCCATGAATAAGATCGTCGAAGATTTCGCCACCCAGTATCAGGAGAAGGTCGCCGCGCTCGATACGATGCCTTCCGAGGACGACCTGTACAAGATGGCCGGCCAGGTCATGGTCGACGTGACCAAGGCCGCTAAGACCAAGGACACCAAGGTCACCTTTAAGTATTCCGCCAACGAGGATAACGAGTGGTCTGCCGACGATTCCGCAACCACCGAGATGATGAATGCGATGATGAGCTAGTTTGTTACGCGGTTTTGCCAAACCGCGTAACGGCTCGACGCTGCAAACGCCCCTAAGC
>UQTR01000067.1 GCA_900544065.1 uncultured Collinsella sp. | reverse complement strand
GGGCAGCTAAAAAAGCCCCGTCCCAAATTAGCTACCCCAGTCCGTATTTCACCGCAATTGATGAGGGAACGTGATTAGGCGACAGGCTTTGCGCGGCGAATGGCCGGGAACATCACCGTGATAGCGAGAATGACGCCCACGGCAGCGATCGCACCGCCCGCGAAGCCGATCCAGGCGATACCGGGGCCCGAAACCACGGCTCCGCCGATCGCGGTACCCGTGCCAATACCCAGATTGAACAGGCCCGAGAAGATCGACATGGCGACGGCCGACGAATCCGCCGGCGTGTACTTGATGAGCTCGGCCTGGAACGCCACATTGAAGGCCGTGGCGCAGCAGCCCCATAGCGCGCACACAGCGAGAACCGCAGCGAGCGACGATGCGGCCGAACCCATGAGCAGCAGAGCCACCGGCACGCCGGAGAGCGTGATAGCCAAGAACGGGAAGCGATGCCCATCGAAAAGGCGGCCAAACAGCCAGCTTCCGAGCAGACCAGAGCAGCCAAACGCCGTCAGCGTCATGGTGATGGCGCCCGCGTCGACGTGCGCGACCTGCGCCAGGAAGGGCTCGATATAGCTGTAACCCGCATAATAGCCGGTTGCCATGAACACCGTGACCGCATAAAGCGCGATGAGGAACGGGTTCTTGAGCAGCTCGGGCAGCTGTTTGACGGTAAAGCGCTCGCCCGCCGGCATGGCCGGGAACACCGCGGCCTGGTACACCACCGCGGCGGCAGAGAAGGCCCCGACCACGGCGAATGTCATGCGCCAGCCCACGGCCAGCCCGATGGCGCGGCCGATCGGCAGGCCAAAGATCTGCGCGATGGACGAGCCCGTGGCGATCATGCTGATGGCGAGCGCCCCGTGGCGGGTGTCGACCAGGCGCGAGGCCATAATCGAGGCGACCGACCAGAACACGGCATGTGCGCAGGCGACCACCAGGCGTGCACAAACCAGTATGGGATATGTCGGTGCCACAGCGGACAGGAACTGACCCAGAGAAAACACGGCGAGCACGCCGAGCAGCATACGCTTGAACTCAAAGCGCGAGGCAAACACCATAAGCGGCAGCGACAGCAGCATGACGCCCCAGGCGTAGACCGAAATCATGATGCCTGCCTGGGCCTCGGTGAGCGAGAACGATGCGGCAATATCAGTCAGAAGGCCGATGGGCATAAACTCCGACGTGTTGAACACGAACGCGCAACAGGCGAGCCCGATGAGCGGGAGCCACTGCTTAAGCGTGATGCCGTCTTGCCTTGCCTGACTCATATATAACGTCTCCAATCATTTTGAGCGGAGGCGATTATATAGCAACGGCCCCGCATCCGTCAGTAACAGATGCGGGGCCGCAATCAACTTGATATACAGAGGTTACGCCATCAATAAATAGCTAAGCCAACCCCAGCAATATGCCCGCCGAATGCACGACAAACGCCACGATCCAGGCGACCGTCACTTGAAATGCGAACACGGCCACGGCATAGCGCGCGCCCAGCTCACTCTTGACGGCGCCGATGGCAGCCACGCAGGGCGGGTACAGCAGCGTAAAGACCAGGAACACATAGGCAGTGAACGGCGAAAACATGGTCGACAGTGCCGCGGGTGACGTTGCACCCAAAAGTACGGTGAGGGTCGAGATGACGCTCTCCTTGGCGATAAGTCCGGTGACGAGCGCCGTGGATGCACGCCAGTCGCCAAAGCCAAGCGGCGCCAGCGCCGGCGCGATAATGCTACCCAGACCGGCAAGTAGGCTCTGCGACTGATCGGCGACCACATTAAAGCGAATGTCGAACGTCTGCAGGAACCAGATGACCACCGTAGCGGCAAAGATAATGGTAAAGGCCTTGGTAATAAAGTCTTTGGCCTTATCCCATGCCAGCATCACCGTCGTCTTGGCGCTCGGCAGACGGTAATTGGGGAGCTCCATGATAAACGGTACCGGGTCGCCCTTAAATGCCGTGCGGTTGAGCACCAAAGCCGCGATGCAACCGACCGCAATGCCAATCAGATAGAGCGAGACCATGGCGGGAACTGTCGCCTGCGGGAAAAACGCCCCGCACAGCAGACCGTAGACCGGCAACTTGGCCGAACAGCTCATGAACGGCGTGAGCATGACCGTCATCTTGCGGTCGTGTTCGGATGGGAGCGTACGGGTCGACATGATAGCCGGCACGGTGCAGCCAAAACCGACGAGCATAGGCACGAAGCTGCGGCCCGACAGGCCAAAGCGACGCAGCACTTTATCCATGACAAAGGCCACGCGCGCCATGTAGCCGGAGTCTTCCAGAATGGAGAGGAACAAAAAGAGCACGACGATAATCGGCAGGAAGGTCAGCACGCTGCCCACGCCCGTAAGCACGCCGTCGACAGCCAGCGAGCGCACCACGTCGTTGGTGCCGAACGCCTTGAGGCCCGCATCGGCCGAGGTGATGATGGCAGCGATGCCGTCCTCCATAAGTCCCTGCAACGCCGCGCCGATCACGCCAAACGTCAGCCAAAAGACGAGACCCATGATCACCAGGAACGCTGGAATGGCCGTGTAGCGACCCGTCAGGATGCGGTCGATCTTGACGGAACGCACGTGCTCGCGGCTCTCGTGCGGCTTGACGACGCAGCGCCCACACACGTCGCCGATAAAGCCGAAGCGCATGTCAGCCAGTGCAGATAGACAGTCGGTACCGGCCTCACCCTCCATCTGGGTAATGATGTGCTCGATGGCGTCAAGTTCGTTACGGTCCAGATGAAGCGCCTCGGTCACCAGCTCGTCGCCCTCAACCAGCTTGGTCGCCGCAAAACGCACCGGGATATGCGCCGTCGCGGCATGGTCCTCGATCAGGTTGGCAATGCCGTGGATGCAGCGATGCAGCGCGCCGCCGTCTGGACCATCGGGCGCGCAGAAGTCCAGGCGACCGGGGCGCTCGCGGAACCGCGCCACGTGCAAGGCATGATCCACCAACTCGCCAATGCCCTCGTTGCGGGCAGCGCTAATGGGAACAACAGGCACGCCCAGCAGGCTCTCGAGCAGGTTGACGTCTACGGCACCACCATTGGCGGTCACCTCGTCCATCATGTTGAGCGCGATGACCATGGGGCGGTCGAGCTCCATGAGCTGCAGTGTCAGGTACAGGTTACGTTCGATGTTGGTGGCGTCGATGATGTCGATGATGGCGTCGGGGTCTTCGTCCAAGATGAATTGGCGGCTGACGATTTCTTCGCCCGTGTACGGCGACAACGAGTAAATACCGGGCAAGTCGGTAACGCTCGCCTCGGGGTGGTTACGGATAGTGCCGTCCTTGCGGTCGACCGTCACGCCGGGAAAGTTACCGACGTGCTGGTTGGAGCCCGTAAGCTGGTTGAACAGCGTGGTCTTACCGCAGTTTTGGTTGCCGGCGAGGGCAAAGTGCAGCGGTGCGTCCTCGGGCACGGCCGTTTTTGCCGCACGGGGCGAATACGTCCCCTCGCCGAGTGCCGGATGCTCCGTCGTGCCGATTGCAGCGTTAGCGCGCGGACCCGTATCGGTGTCGTGAATACCCACAAGCTCGATGCGAGCGGCATCGTCCTTGCGCAGTGTCAACTCGTAGCCACGCAGACGGATCTCGAGCGGATCTCCCATAGGGGCGTATTTCATCATGGTGACTTCGGTGCCCGGCGTTAGGCCCATGTCCAAAATATGCTGTCGGAGCGCCTGATCATCGGATGTCACCGATGCGACAACGGCGTCCTTTCCAATCTCGAGTGTATCGAGCTTCACGCGCTCATCCTTTCGTTAGACGCGGTTAACCGTTTACCGGGGCTAACCAACTCGTAACGACAAATGATAGCGCTCTGAACTATTTTATAAAGTCAAATACCGATGTTTACCTGCGCAAACTTTATGCGGTGCGCCCCGAAAGCTCTTTGCGCATACCGCTCAGCGAGATCGAAACGGAACCCGACCGCGCGGTAGCAGTGAGTCGATCACCCTCGACTGACCCCGTGCATGTAAAGGGCGCCTTGCCCATCAAGACGTGGGAGATAGTACCCGAGAGCTCAAAGAAATCGCCCTCAGCGCGGGCACTCGAGAGAGCGATATTGAGACCCCTGACGTTTAGTACTGCCCTGAGCACGCCGTTCACCCCATGTGAAAACGTCACCTCGCCGCGTTTACTCCCCACCAGCGTCTGGGCCGAAACCACATACGTACCCTCAAGCATGGCTCCTCCTCTAAGCAGACTTTTTGAAACGGGCAAGTAGTCTACTTTTACATATGGCGCTCCAGGAAACGGAAGGCCAGGCGGATCCAAGGACGGACCGCCACCTGCTTGTCCTCGTTATCGACCGCGGTGTTGGCGTTGCCGAGCGAAAGCCCGTGACCACCTTGGTCAAAGACGTGCATCTCGCAAGCGACGCCCTCCTCGGCCATGCGCTGCGCAAACGGATAGACCTGCGCGATCGGCGCCGTCTTGTCGTCGGACACGCCCCACACAAAGGTCGGCGGCATCTGACGCGAAACATGCGTGGTGGGGCAGATGTCGGTCAGGTGCTCATCGGTCGCCTCACCGCCCGTCACCATCGACAGATAGTCGTTGAGCAAATCGCGCCCCGTCTTGCCACCCGTCTTGGGAACGCGCAGGTCGATGCGCGGGTCGCGCGTCTGCATGTCGCGCACATAGGCAAAGTCGAGCAGCGGATAGCCCAGCACCACGGCATCGGGACGAATGTCGTCCGGACGCGACCCGGCAAGCGCCGCGAAGGGGCCGGTCTTCCACTGCGTTGCCAGCGAGGCGCAAATCATGCCGCCAGCAGAAAAGCCCACGACGCACACGCGCTTGGGATCGACATGCCACTCGTCGGCATTCGCACGCACCGTGGCGACCATCTTGGCAAGATCTGCCTGGGGGTGCGGAAAGCTCACGTCACCCGTAGAACTTGTGACATAGTTGAGCACAAAGGCCTGGTAACCGTGATCCAAAAACGCAAACGCCACGGGATCCTGCTCATGCGGAGCGATATGCGTAAACGCACCTCCGCCGCAGATAATCACGGCAGGGCGGCGGCCATTCGGTTTATCGGGCAGCGGTTCGGCACCCAAATACGTAAACGTCGCCGGATATTCCTCGGTCGGCTCCTCGCCCCACAGCGCATGGTTCTCGACAATCATATGTGCTCCCTTCGCGCAAATTAAGCGCCATTGTTTTTCGCCTTCAAGCGTACCCCACTTGAACCCGTGACGCAGAAACGCGCCAGCAATAAGTTTCCCTTCAACTGATATATCACATAATCCCAGCTCAGAGGTATCGCTGAGCAGCGTAGAATAGGGGGTGTTGACCAAGCCGCGAAACAGATATGAAACGTTTCCGGCAAACCAAACGCGCGATATGCGCCTATTTAAGTTGGAGGCAACTATGGGTCTGCTCGATTCGCTTAAGTCCACCTTCACCTCGACCGGCGAGGCGTCCGTTCCGCCCGCAGCAAGCTTCGCCACCCGCGAAGGCGTCATCTATGCCCCCGTCAACGGCGTGCTCGTCAGCCTGGACGAGGTTCCCGACGAGACGATCGCCTCGGGCATGCTTGGCCAGGGCTATGGCATCGAGCCCATTACCGGCACCATCTATGCGCCCGCCAACGGCCGCATCGGCGCCACCACTGTCACCAACCACTCCATCGGCATGATTACCGAGGACGGTCTGCGCGTATTCATCCATGTTGGCCTGGGCACCGTGGAAATGAACGGCAAGGGTTTTGCCCGCTTTGTCGAGATGGGCGATGTGGTCAAGGCCGGCCAGCCGCTCATCAGCTTCGATCGCGAGGCCATCAAGGCCGCCGGCCACGAGGACATCGTGACCGTCATCGTCTCCGAGCTCGATCGTCTTAAGAGCATCGACCATGTCGGCGAGTCTGGAACGCTTATCGGCGGCAACCCGCTCGTCAAGCTTGGCGACCCGCTGCTGGTTGCCAAGACCAAGTAGCCAGGCCCCGCGCCACACAGCCAAAAGGCACCTCGTCAAGCGCCCGCGACCATTTGGCCGCGGGCGCTTTTCGTTTGAAAAACCATCCCGCCAATGCCTTATCTGTATAGCCCAAATGAGCCGAGCTGCTAGAATATCGAACTGTATGGATAACTATCATTCAACCGTTATGGGAGGATACGTGAACCGCACCAAAATCGCGCAGCTCTATGCCGATGCCGAGTCGCTCGGTGGCCAGACCGTCACCGTTGCCGGCTGGGTCAAGTCCGTCCGCGACATGAAGAACTTTGGCTTCGTTACACTCAACGACGGCAGCTGCTTCCGCGACCTGCAGGTCGTCATGAACCGCGAGGCGCTCGACAACTACGACGAGATCGCCCACCAAAACGTCTCAGCCGCACTCATCTGCACCGGCACCGTCAAGCTGACCCCCGATGCGCCCCAGCCCTTCGAGCTTTCTGCCACCTCCATCGAGGTCGAGGGCGTCAGCGCCCCGGATTACCCGCTGCAGAAGAAGCGTGCCACCGTCGAGTTCCTGCGCACCCAGCAGCACCTGCGCCCGCGCACCAACCTGTTCCGCGCCGTGTTCCGTATCCGCTCTGTCGCGGCTGCCGCCATCCACCGCTTCTTCCAGGAGCAGGGCTTTGTCTACGTCAACACCCCCATCATCACCACGAGTGACTGCGAGGGCGCCGGCGAGATGTTCCGCGTGACCACGCTCGACCCCAAAAACCCGCCCCTCACCGAGTCCGGCGAGGTCGACTGGAGCCAGGACTTCTTTGGCAAGCATGCGAGCCTCACCGTGTCCGGCCAGCTCAATGCCGAGAACTTTGCCATGGCCTTTGGCGACGTGTACACCTTTGGCCCCACCTTCCGCGCCGAAAACTCCAACACCACGCGCCACGCCGCCGAGTTTTGGATGATTGAGCCCGAGATGGCATTTGCCGACCTCAACGACTACATGGATAACGCGGAGGCCATGCTCAAGTACGTCCTTAAGGACGTTATGGCCACCTGCCCCGACGAGCTCAACATGCTCAACAAGTTTGTAGACAAGGGTCTGCTCGAGCGCCTGGACCATGTCGCCAACTCCGACTTTGCCCGCGTTACCTACACCGAGGCCGTCGAAATCCTGGAGCAGGCCGTCGCCGCCGGTCACAAGTTTGACTATCCCGTGAGCTGGGGCATCGACCTGCAAACCGAGCACGAGCGTTTCCTGACCGAGGAGCACTTTAAGCGCCCGACCTTCGTAACCGACTACCCGGCCGAGATCAAGGCCTTCTACATGCGCCTGAACGAGGACGGCAAGACCGTCGCCGCCGCCGACTGCCTGGTTCCCGGTATCGGCGAGATTATCGGCGGCTCCCAGCGCGAGGAGCGCCTGGATCTGCTCGAGGCCCGCATCAAAGACCTGGGTATGAATCCCGAGCAGTACAAGTACTACCTTGACCTGCGCCGCTACGGTTCCTGCAAGCACGCCGGCTACGGTCTGGGCTTCGAGCGCTTGGTGATGTACCTCACCGGCGTGGGCAATATCCGCGACGTCCTGCCGCACCCTCGTACCGTGGGTAACGCCGACTTCTAATCGCCATAGCGCCAACAAACGCGTTCCAGTGCATCACGCCAGCGCCTCTCGGCAAGCCGAGGGGCGCTTTTTCAACAGCATCCGTCAAGCTTTTGGCAAGGTTTTGGTCAGTTAGGCAGGGTTGTTGAAAACTCGACCCGCCGTTTGCCGGCAACCATCGACCGTCCAAGGCGTCACGCGTCCTTGGCCAGGCTTCGCGCCCTAGGCTCTGATCTGCCATCACCAAAAACGGAAAGGACGTGGGCGCTATGACCGAAGCCGTTGTTGAAAACTACGAGACCACGACCAGGGGCTCCGCCTCGATGGCAGCCTATCGCGCCGTACGCATCCTGCAGCTCTTGAGCGAGAACACCGGCGAGGACAAGGCACTGCTTTCCGACGAGCTGGTCGAGCTCCTCGCCCATCCCGACGACCCCGCCCGCATGCCCATCTCGGCGGCACGCCGCAGCATCTACACCGCCATCTCCGCACTTCGCCATGCCGGATACGAAATTGAGTACAAGCGCGGCGTGGGTTATCGGCTCTTGACCCGTCCGCTCACCGACGAAGAGATCATCCGGCTCCACGGTATGGTCATGCGCAACCGCTCCACGCCCATCGCCATTCGAAAGAGCATGGCGCAGCACTTGGTCGCCATGGCGAGCGCCGACGTTCGCGGCTACCTCGATGCACCCGAGCCCGCTCCAAGCGTGGGCGGCAAATCCACCAAGACCACGCACACGCCTGTCAAGCGCATCGATGCCTGCGAGCTCATCGAGCAGGCCATCGACCACGGAACCACGGTGAGTTTTGATATTTCGAGTGTCACGGCACGCGGAGAGGTCGAAGTGGCACGGATGACACTCCGGCCCTTTGCCATCAAGCAACGAGACGGCATCTCGTATTTGCTGGGAACAGTCTATGACGCGCGAGGCGCCGATGACACGTTGCGTACCGTAGAGATCGGCCGAATGAGAAACGTCACCACACGTCTCCTCGACGGCAAGAAGCTCTTCGCCGCCCTGGACGAGGACGACGCCTCCTCCGCCGCATAAGACCCTCCGCCGCCCATTCGACTACCCGTACCGCCCATCCGATTCTGTATTAAAAAACCCGCCAGGCTGTTGTAAAAATGGACATCAGCGCTACTATAGTCCCACTTGCACTTTGTCCCAGTGCAGTGTTTCCAGCCATTTTTATACTGGGGGTAATGATATGAAGGACATCACCATCAGCCGCAGGAGCCTTCTGGTCTCCGCCGGCCTGCTCGCGCTCGCCCCGCTCGCCGGATGCGGCGGCAACTCTGGTTCCGGCTCTGCTGCCGCTGGTTCCGACTACACCATCGGCGTTCTGCAACTCACCGAGCACTCCGCACTCGATGCCGCCAACGACGGCTTTGTCAAGGCCATCAAGGAGAGCGGCCTTAAGGTCAAGATCGACCAGAAGAACGCCCAGAACGACCAGTCCACGTGTAAGTCCATTGCCGACAAGTTTGTGGGCGACAACGTCAACCTGATTTATGCCATCGCCACGCCCGCCGCGCAGGCTGCCGCCGGCGCCACGGCCGATATCCCCATCGTGGGCTGTGCCATCACCGACTACGCCGCCTCCGGCCTGGTCCAGGACAACGACAAGCCCGGCACCAACGTCACCGGCGCTTCCGACCTCACCCCGGTCGCCGAGCAGCTCGAGATGATGCAGAAGGTCCTGCCCGACGTTAAAAAGGTCGGCCTGCTCTACTGCACCGCCGAGTCCAACTCCGACGTTCAGATCAAGGCCGCCAAGAAGGAGCTCGACAAGCTGGGCCTGGAGTACACCGATTTCACCGTCTCGAGCTCCAACGAGATCCAGTCCGTCGTCGAGTCCGCCGTGGGCAAGGTCGACGCGCTCTACTCCCCCACCGACAACACCATCGCCGCGGGCGCTTCGCAGGTCGGCCAGATCTGCAAGGAGAACAAGCTCCCCTTCGTGACCGGCGAGGAGGGCATGTGCATGGCCGGCGGCCTGTTCACCCTCTCCATCAACTATGAGGATCTGGGCCACGCTGCGGGCGAGATGGCCGTTAAGATCCTGAAGGGCGAAGCCAAGCCCGAGGATATGGCTATCGTGCACCTCTCGAGCAAGGACCTGGTCGTCGTCAAGAACGACGAGATGGCCGAGGCCCTGGGTATCGACCTTTCCGCTCTGGACGAGTAGCGCCATGCGCGGTAACGCGTCTAGGGCCCGCACGCGCGCCACAGCCGCGTTATTCAATATCTGAGTCCTTGGGGCGAACGCTAAAGACCGGCGTTCGCCCTGCTTGTTTCGGATGAGACAAAACATCCGTTCGCAGCTCTTTTATGCATTGGTATCGCTATTATGGAAAATCACGTGTCCACCCTATCCTAGGAGGTATGAAGCATGCTCATTGCATTGCAGGGCGCCGTTTCGCAGGGCGTCCTCTGGGGCATTATGGTGCTTGGCGTGTTTATCACGTTCCGCCTGCTCGACATCCCCGATATGACCTGCGACGGCAGCTTTGCCCTCGGCGGCTGTGTCTGCGCCGTGCTCATCGTCAACAATAACGTCGACCCCTTGCTCGCCGTGCTGGCCGGCATGTGCGCCGGCGCCATCGCGGGCGCCGTCACGGGCATCTTGACCACCGTCTTTGAGATTCCCGCAATCCTCGCCGGAATCCTTACGCAGATCAGTCTGTGGTCCATCAACCTGCGCATCATGGGCAAGTCCAACACGCCCATCCTTGCCAAGGGCACCATCTTCTCATCCGTCAGCAACATGACGGGCCTGCCGCAGTCCACTGTTGCCATTATCCTAGGCATTGTGCTGGCCGTGGCCATCGTCGCCATCCTGTACTGGTTCTTTGGCACCGAGATCGGCTCGGCGCTGCGTGCCACCGGCAACAACGAGTACATGATCCGCGCCCTGGGTGTCAACACCAACTCCACCAAGATGATCGCTCTCGTGCTCTCCAACGCCCTCATCGGCCTTTCGGGTGCGCTTATCTGCCAGAGTCAAAAGTATGCCGACATTGGCATGGGCACCGGCGCCATCGTTATCGGTCTTGCCGCCATCGTCATCGGCGAGGTGCTCGGTCGCCTGCTGCCCGGCGGCCTCACGCAGTTTAGCGTCCGTCTTGCCTCCGCCGTCTTTGGCTCCGTGGTGTACTTCCTTATCCGCGCCATCGTGCTGCAGCTGGGCATGGACGCCAACGACATGAAGCTGCTCTCTGCCGTGATCGTCGCCGTGGCCCTGTGCGTGCCCGTGGTTTGGGAGCGCTATAAGCTCCGCAGCTCCTACACGAAGGGAGATGAGGCAGATGCTTAAGCTCTCGCACGTCAAGAAGACCTTTAACAAGGGCACCGTCACCGAGAAGCGCGCGCTCACCGGCGTCGACCTCACCCTCAACGATGGCGACTTTGTAACCGTGATTGGCGGCAACGGCGCCGGCAAGTCCACGCTGCTCAATATGATCGCCGGCGTGTATCCGCTCGATTCGGGTGTTATTGAGCTCGATGGCACCGACATCTCGCGTCTGAGCGAGTCACAGCGCGCCAAGTACCTGGGCCGTGTGTTCCAGGACCCCATGCGCGGCACCGCTGCCGACATGCAAATTGCCGAAAACCTGGCCCTCGCCAAGCGCCGCGGCCAGCGTCGCGGCCTTTCATGGGGCGTCACCAAGGCCGAGAAGGACGAGTACGTTGAACTGCTCAAGCGCCTGGACCTCGGTCTGGACACGCGTCTCAACGCCAAGGTCGGCCTGCTCTCGGGCGGCCAGCGCCAGGCACTCACCCTGCTGATGGCCACGCTCACCAAGCCGCGCCTGCTGCTGCTCGACGAGCACACGGCGGCCCTCGACCCCAAGACGGCCTCTAAGGTGCTCAACCTGACCGAGGAGATCGTCGACGAGAACCGCCTGACCACGCTCATGGTCACGCATAACATGAACGACGCCATCCGTCTGGGCAACCGTCTGATCATGATGCACGAGGGCCACGTGATCTACGACGTGGCGGGCGACGAGAAAAAGTCGCTCACCGTGGCCGACCTGCTTCAGAAGTTTGAGGAGGTCTCGGGCGGCGAGCTCGCCAACGACCGCATGCTACTAAGCTAACGAATCAGAACCACCCTTAAAAAGGGTGGTTTGCTCTTAGGGTATAACCCACGGGCT
>UQTR01000066.1 GCA_900544065.1 uncultured Collinsella sp. | reverse complement strand
CCGTCAATGAGAAGCGCCGCGCCCTGCAGCGCCTCGCTGCGACCCGCGCTGCCGACCCTGCGCCCATCAGCGGTCTCGACAGCCTGCTGACCGTTCAGGCCGCCTTTATGGACGACACGCCGCGTCTGACCGGAGCCATCAACGATATGGCGGCTGAGTGCGAGCAGCGTGTCGAGGCCGGCGAGGGCGTGGCACCCAAGGGGACCAAGCGCATCCTGTACACCGGTACGCCCATGGCCGTGCCCAACTGGAAGCTGTTCAACCTCATCGAGAAGGCCGGCGGCGTTGTGGTAGGCGAGGAGTCCTGCACAGGCTCGCGCTACTACAAGGACCTGGTCGACGAGTCCGGCGAGACGGTTGACGAGATGCTCGACGCCATCGCCGAGCGCTACTTTAAGATCAACTGCGCCGTCTTTACGCCCAACGACCAGCGTATGAAGGACATTGTCCAGATGGCCAAGGACCTGCATGCCGACGGTATCGTCGACGTGGCCCTGCAGTTTTGCACGCTCTACGAGATGGAGTCGTTTGCCGTGGAGAAGGCCGCCGAGGAGGCAGGCATTCCGTTTATGCACATCACGACCGACTACGCCGGCGAGGATGCAGGCCAACTGCAAACCAGGATTGAGGCTTTCTTGGAAACCATTTAGGGCTATTCGTCCCGGCGGCTTTCCCGGGCACCCGATCTTGCCGTTCAAACCATCGCTTGCATACCAAAGTACGCGGCGCTCCTTTTTCACGGTAACCTCGGGCACCTGGGAAAGCCGTTCCCTTGGTTGGCTAAAAGGTTTGTTAAGGAGTTATATGTCGGAATATATTGAGCAGCCGTTGCCGTCCACGTTTGAGGAGTTCAACGAGCAGCGCAAGGCCGCGTTTATTCGCGTTAAGGATTACAAGCAGGCGGGCAATCGCCTGGTTGGCTTCTTGTGCAGCTATACGCCACTCGAGATTATCGATGCCGCGGGGGCCGCAAGTGTCGCTCTATGCGGTACGTCCGATGAGGTGATTCCCGAGGCCGAGAAGGTGCTGCCGGCAAATCTGTGTCCGCTCATCAAGTCGACGTACGGTTTTGCCTATTCGCAAAAGTGCCCGTTTACGTACTTTAGCGACATGATCATCGGTGAGACCACCTGCGACGGCAAGAAGAAGATGTACGAGCTACTCAACGAGCTCAAGCGCACGCACATTTTGCATCTTCCGCAGGGTCGCGACCGTGCCTACGAGCGTGAGGGTTGGTACGAGGAGTGCCGCCTGCTCAAGGAGGAGCTCGAGGGCTTCTACGGCATCACGATTACCGACGATGACCTGCGCGCTTCCGTCCGTCGTCGCAACCGCTTGCGTGCGGCCCAGCTCGAGATGTTTGCGCTGCAGGCCAACCAGCCGGCGGTCATGAGCGGCGTCGACCTGATGAGCACTATGTTTGCCGGTACGTTCAGCTTTGATATCGAGGCCTATACGCAGCAGCTGGAGCAAAAGGTTGCCAAGCTGAGCGAAGCCTATGACGCGGATGAGCGCCCGGTCGCGGCAGATGCCAAGCGCATTCTGATCACTGGCTGCCCGGTGGGCGGTGTGATCAACAAGATCGGCCGCACCATTGAATCCAACGGCGGTGTGGTCGTGTGCATGGACGACTGCTCGGGAGAGCGCACGGCGGCCATGATGATCGATCCGGAGGCTCCCGACATCCTGCGCGCCATCGCCGACCGCTACCTGGATATCAACTGCTCGGTCATGACGCCCAACGACGGTCGTATGGAGAACACGCTGGCCATGTGCGAGAAGTATCACGTCGATGGCGTGGTAGAGAGCGTGCTACAGGCCTGCCACACCTTCAACGTTGAGAGCGCACGCATGCAGGAGGCCGTCGAGGGTGCGGGTATTCCGTACATGAAGATCGAGACCGACTACAGCAATGGCGACATGGGCCAGATTGAGACCCGCATCGCCGCCTTCATCGAAACCCTGTAGGTGACGGTATGTGACAAAGGGACTGTCCCTTTGTCACATGTGAGGGAGGATGCCAAGGCGCCTGAACGCGCCGCTACCTTTGATGTTTAGATTGGGAGAGAGCCATGATAGGGATCGGGATCGATATCGGGTCTACGGCGGCTAAGGCCGCTGTGGTTGACGGGGAGGGTTTGGTGGCGTGGACGTGCGTGCAGCCAACCGGGTTCTCCTCGGTCGATGCTTCCGAGCGGCTGCGCGAGGCACTAGCAGCGGCCGGCTATGACGTGACTGCCGACGATGCTCGCGTGATCGCGACCGGCTACGGTCGTGTCGCCGTGCCCTATGCGCACAAGGTCGTGACCGAGATCACCTGCCACGGTACCGGTGCCGTGCGCCTGTTTGGCGATCACGGCACCGTGATCGACGTGGGCGGTCAGGACACCAAGGTCATCCAACTTAAGAGTGGCCGCGTGGCCAAGTTTGCCATGAACGACAAGTGCGCCGCCGGCACGGGGCGCTTTTTGGAGATCATGGCCGACCGCCTGGGCATTTCCCAGCAGCAGATGGCCGACCTGGCGCGTTCCGGTGAGCCCACCAAGATATCCAGCATGTGCACGGTGTTTGCCGAAAGCGAGGTCATCAGCCTAATCGGTCGCGGTGAGCTGCGCGAGAACATTGCGCGTGGCGTGATCGACAGCGTGGTCTCGCGCGTTGCGACCATGGCCGGGCAGGCCGCGGGCGCCCCGTACTACCTGACCGGTGGCCTGTGCGAGAACGCCTTCGTGGTGGAGCGGTTGGGCGAGCTGCTGGGGTCGCCGGTCACTACCTCGCCCCAGGCCCGCTTTGCCGGTGCCATCGGCGCGGCGATTCGCGCACAGGCGCTCAATTAATGCATCGGTCGTGAGCCTGCATTCATGCGTATACTGGGAAGAACTGATTGACCGATGAGAGGAGGAATCGATGGCTGACGATATCGTGAAGCTCACGTCCATGACCGCTGCGAGCGGTTGAGCCGCTAAGTTGGCTCCCGGAGCCCTCGCCCAGGTCCTGGGCGACTTACCCAATGTGCATAACGACAACCTGCTCGTGGGGTTCGATACCTCCGACGATGCGAGCGTCTTTCGCGTTGACGATAACTTGGGCCTCGTGCAGTCCATCGACTTCTTCCCGCCGATGGTCGACGACCCGTTCCTGTTTGGCCAAATCGCCGCGGCCAACTCGCTGTCGGACATCTACGCCATGGGCGGGCGGCCGAGCCACGCCATGAACCTGCTCTGCATACCCAGTTGTCTGGGCGTTGAGGTTGCCGGCCAGATTCTGGCGGGCGGTGCCGACAAGTGCGTCGAGGCGGGCTGCTCCATCGCGGGCGGTCACACCATCAACGACGACGAGCCCAAGTACGGCCTGTCCGTGAGCGGTTTTGTCGCGCTCGACCGCATGCTCGCCAACAGCGGCGCACGCGTGGGCGATGTTCTGCTGCTGACTAAGGCGATCGGCTCGGGCATCATCACCACGGCCATTAAGGGCGAGCTCATCGAGCAGGACGAGGCCAGCCGGATGTTTGATTCTATGCGCGCCCTCAACGAGGCGCCGATTCGCCTGGCCGAGGGACTCGAGCTTCACGGCTGCACCGACATCACGGGCTTTGGCCTGATCGGGCATGCGTGCGAGATGGCCGAAGGCTCGGGCGCGCAGATTGAACTTGCGTCGGGGGCGGTGCCGCTCTTTGACCAGGTGCTCGATATGGCGCGTCTGGGCATTATCCCTGCCGGCGCCTACCGCAACCAGGACTTCTTTGGCCCGCGCGTGGCGGCCGACGATGACTTGGAGCCGGGAATGCTGGATGCGCTGTACGATCCGCAGACCTCGGGCGGCCTGCTCATCGCAGCGCCTGCTGCTGATGTGGATGAGCTTGCGCGTCGTTTACATGCCGAGGGGCGCGTTACCGCCGTTGTCGGGCGCGTGTGCGAGGCGGAGCCGGGCGGTCCTGCCGTCCGCGTTGTCCGTTAACGACACGTTTATTGAACTATGCACCGTTCTAAAACGATTTATTCGAAAGGAAAAAAGCTATGTCTACCAAAATTGAAGTCAATGCCATGGGCGATGCCTGCCCGCTGCCTGTCGTCAAGACGCTCAAGGCCCTCAAGCAGCTCGATGGCGAGGGCACTGTCGTGACCTCGGTCGACAACGAGACCGCCGTCAAGAACATCTCCAAGATGGCGCAGGAGAAGGGCTGCACGGCCTCGTTCGAGAAGGTTTCTGACGCCGAGTGGCACGTGACCGTGGCGACCTCTGGCGCCGTTGCCGTGGCCGATCCCGAGCAGGATGGCGCTGCCTTCTGTGATGCCAGCGCCGGCAAGGGCAAGCTCGTCATTTCCGTCTACACCGACTGCATGGGCCGTGGCGACGACGAGCTGGGCCACAAGCTCATGAAGGCCTTCATCTTTGCCGTGACGCAGCAGGAGGAGCTGCCCGCGACCATGCTGTTCTACAACGGCGGCGCCAAGCTCACCGTCGAGGGCTCGCCGGTGCTTGATGACCTGAAGGGCCTGGCGGAGCAAGGTGTGGAGATCCTCACCTGTGGCACCTGCCTCGATCACTTTGGTATTAAGGACCAGCTCGCGGTGGGCGAGGTCACCAACATGTACGTGATCGTGGAGAAGATGGAGCAGGCCGTGCGCGTCGTGCGCCCGTAGTGCTTGGGTGGGATTGCCATGAGGGAGAAGCGCCCGGCGCTGGTCATCACGTTTCCCACCACGGCGGCCGCCATGGGGTGCGAGAGCCTTTGCATCGAGCGCGGTCTTCCTGGGCGCACGATTCCCGTGCCCGGGGAGGTCGCGGCCGGCTGCGGCCTGGCTTGGAAGGCACTGCCTTCGTATGAGGATTTGCTGCGCGGCGAGCTTGCCGCGGCCGGTGTTCCCACCGAGGGCTTTACCGTGATTGACATGTGGGAGGTCGTGCGATGATCTACCTGGATAACGCGGCGACGACCATGCACAAACCGCAAGCGGTCATCGATGCCGTGACGCAGGCGATGTGTTCGCTCGGCAATGCCGGGCGCGGCGCCACGTCGGGCGCGCTCGATGCCGCGCGCACCATCCACGGTTGCCGCGCCAAGCTCGCGCGCCTGCTGGGCTGCCCGCGTGCCGACCATGTGTGCTTTACGCCCAACTCGACGGCGGCGCTCAATACGGCTATTAACGGCGTGGTGCGCCACGGCGACCGCGTGGTCACGACGGTGCTCGAGCACAACTCCGTGTTGCGCCCGCTCAACCGCCTGGCGGCTGAGCGGGGCGTGAACGTTGAGCATGTCGGCTGCGATGCGAACGGCGTGCTCGACTATGACGAGCTTGAGCGCCTGGTGACGCCGGACACGCGTGCTGTCGTGGTGACGCACGCCTCTAATGTAACCGGCAACGCGGTCGACATTGCGCGCGTGGCGGCCTTGGCACATGCCGCGGGTGCGCTTGTGATCGTCGATGCCTCGCAGTCTGCCGGTACGGCGCATATCGATATGCAGGCCATGGGGCTCGACGTGGTGTGCTTTACCGGCCACAAGGGGCTCATGGGCCCGCAGGGCACCGGCGGCCTGGCCGTGGCGGAGGGCGTCGACGTGGCGCCCTGGGCCATGGGCGGCACGGGCGTGCACAGCTTCGATGCGTTGCAGCCCATGGAGTGGCCCACGCGGCTCGAGGCGGGCACGCTCAACGGTCACGGCATAGCGGGCCTTTCCGCAGGCCTTGATTTTATCGAGGCACAGGGTGGAGTTGAAGCGATCGCGACTCACGAACGCGCCCTGGCCGATCGCTTTCTCGCCGGTGTTCGTGAGATTCCGGAAATCAAACTCTACGGTGCCTTCGACCAGTCAGCACGCTCGGCGATCGTCTCGCTCAACGTGGGCAATATCGATTCGGCCGAGATTTCGGACGCGCTCATGCAGGGGTGGGGGATTGCTACGCGCCCCGGTGCCCATTGTGCCCCGCTCATGCACTGTGCGCTGGGAACCGAGCGCCAGGGCGTGGTTCGGTTCTCGTTTGGTTACTTCAACACGGCCGAGGAAGTCGACATGGCGATTGAGGCTCTGCGCGATTTGAGCTGCGATTAGACCAACCTTTTGCGCCCTTAGATAAACCGTTTACGCTACCTTCCCGCATTGTCGCTTATACAGGGTAATGTGAAATGATGGCCCACACTGGGACTCTGTATCTTTGCGAATTGCGGGAAGGTTCCTATGAACAGGATCACTGCTGCCCTCTATAGGTTTTTAGTCGTCTATCTTTCGGTCGCGATGATCGTGACCTCGATACCCCTTGCTCCCAGCACAGCCTATGCCGATGATGCCGGGGCGGTCGCCGTCGAGAGCGAGGCCCAAGAGACCGACTCGAGTTCTGACGCTGAAGTCCATGCGGTCGATAACGCGTCATCTTCGGGCGAGGGCAGCTCATCCACAGCTTCCGACCAAACGAATAACGCTCAGGACGAATCGTCCAGCTCGGATACCAGCACTTCCACGTCGAGCTTGGCCCAAGACCTTTCGATCTCCGCGACCGATTCTGATGCAGCAAAGAGCTTGGTTGCCACGGCGGAACCCTCGTCCGATGACAGCGAAGTCGATCCCCTCGTGTATGAGGACCCAACGGTCTACGAGTATGCCAAGCTTATGCCGAACGGCTATGTGTATCCGTGCGATGCAAGCGGAAGCGTTACGGTAGAGATCGATGGAAACGACCCGTACGGGAGCTCTGTCGACGGTAAATTGGTAACCAATCTGATCGTTGATTACGGAGTGGATGGGGTCCCCGGATATATTTGTGAGTATTCCTCCAATTTGCGTTCGGTGCGTTTTGAGAACAGCTCTATTTCTTCAATTGGACTACACGCCTTTTCTGGGTGCTCCAATCTCGCCGATATCAGCTTTTCCGGTATGACCATTGGGGGCATCGGAACAGAGGCGTTTTCTGGGTGCGGATCGCTTACGAGCCTGAACATTAATGACGTTGCTACCATCGGCTCTATGGGCGATGCCGCGTTTGCCTGGAGCGGGCTGCGGTCTACGGGTCTCGACAAGGTCGTTGGTCTCAGTTCGATTCCTGAGAACGCTTATAATGCCTGCAGCGCTCTGACCGATACCGGTCTGGGCGGGAACACATCCATCACATCAATCGGCGTTAATGCGTTCAAAAACTGCTCTCGCCTTGCGACGACGGGACTCGAGAACAATACGACGATCAAGACGCTCCGCGAAGGTTGTTTTTCCGGGACCAATATGAGCGGCGGGCTGACGCTGCCCCTTTATTCCAAAATCGAGGAACTGCCGAGCCGTGCGTTCTATGGCTCTAAGCTCGAAACCGTGTACCTTGGGTGCGACCATGTTGTACTCATTAATTCCACCACGTTCCCCAAGCAAAACATGACTGTCATGGTCCCTGCCAAGATGGTTTCGCAATACGCAAGCGGTCGCCCCAAAGAGGTTTGGGAGAGTTGCAATGGCAGCCTGCCCGTCCCCGTGGGTAAGGTACTCCAAAAGATAAAGATCTCGCGCGATCCCGACAAGATGGCCTATCAGCAGGGTGACACCATTTCGCTCGAGGGTATGAGCGTCACGTTTCAATATCCTCATTCGACGATGGATAGCGACTACGAAGCGCTCATAAAGGACGAACTCGGCGAATACCTTACGGCGACCCCCTGCGATGGTGATGTCTTCGACGAGTCGATGGACGGAGAACCCATACAGTTGGTGTATGACGATGGCTACACGCGCCTTGTCGCGTACAGCAAGGGCAACCTGCAGCAGGCGGCCTACGAGTATGCCAAGCTCATGCCCAACTACTATCCGTATCCGTGCGATGCAAACGGAAATCTTACGGTAGAAATCGATGGAAACAACCCGCGCGAGAACTCTGTCGATGGTCGAATGGTAACGAATTTGATTGTCGATTACGGGGTTGATGAAGTCGACGCACAGCTCTGCGCCGACTCTACCAATCTGCGCTCAGTGCGCTTTGAGAATAGCTCCATTTCCAAAATCGGATTGCACGCCTTCTATAACTGCCCGAATCTCGCCGATATCAGCCTTTCCGGTATGACCATCGGCACCATCGGAAAAGAGGCGTTCTATGGCTGCGAGTCGCTTGCGAGCCTGAACATCAGCGAGACTACTACCATTGGCTCGATGGGTGACGCCGCGTTTGCCGACAGTGGGCTGGTGTCCACGGGGCTCGACAAGGTTGTCGGCCTCACATCGATTCCCGACAGAGCCTACGAAGGCTGCAAGGCCCTGACCGATACCGGCCTGGACAAGAATGCCTCGATTACATCGATTGGCGTTTGCGCGTTCAGGTTCTGCTCGAACCTTGCTACCACAGGGCTCGAGAGCAATACAACGGTCGAAACGCTTGGCCACACCTGCTTCTACGGCACCGACTTGAGCGGCGGGCTGACGCTGCCATATAACTCCAAGATCGAGGAGTTGCCGGAAAAGGCGTTTGGCAGTACCAATCTCGAGACCGTGTTCTTTGGGTGCAACCATGCGGTGCTCATTAACACCGACACGTTCCCCAAATACAACATGACCGTCATGGTCCCCGCCAAGATGATTCCGAAGTATGCCAACGGGCATCCCAAAGCTGTTTGGGAGAGGTGCAACGGCTGCCTGCCCGTCCCGGTGGGCAAGGTGCTCGAGAACGTTGAGATCTCCTGCGACCCCAAAAACATGACCTATGAGCCGGGGGACACCATTTCGCTCGAGGGCATGAGCGTCGAGCTCGATTACCCGCATACGGTATCGATTTGGAACTACGAGGCGCTCATAAAGGAAGAGCTCGGCGAGTACCTTACGGCAACTCCCTGTGATGGCGACGTCTTCGACGAGTCGATGGACGGACAGCCCGTAAAGCTCGTGTATGACGATGGCTATTCACATTTTGAAACCCAGACCAAGGGCACGCTACAGCTTAAGAAGCCTGAGCCGACGTCGTTCCAGATCTCCTATGCCCAAACGATCGATAAAGGCGAACGCAAGCTGATGGACGGCGTTGAGCTGCCCGATGTTTCCGGCGCGACGACGATCGATGCGGGCGCCGAGGTCACGCTCGATGCCGGTGCTTTGGGGATGCTCAACGACAACCTTACCTTTAAGGGCTGGTATGACACCAAGTCCGGCAAGTACATCTCCAAAGAGATGGTCTACACGTTTACGCCGGATAAGGACCTGTCCCTGGAGGCTCGCTTTAAGCTCAAGGACTATGCGGTGCACATCAACGATGCGCAGGCGACCGACTCGTCGCAGGACTTTGCGCACCTGAGTGTTACCGCTCAAAACTGCTATCGCAATGCCGGCGAGACGGTTGAGGTTTCCGCCGTCACGGATAACGCGCTGTTCCTGGGCTGGTATCTGGGTGAGGGCGATGATGCCTACGCCGTGAGCGATCAGCTCGACTTTACCTATACGGTGGACAAGGCGGACGCGATTGTGTCCGAGGACAAGACTGACGCTAGGATCGAGATCACTCCGCGATACTGCGCTCCGCAGGCGAGCGTTGTGCTGAGTGTGGATGGGGTCGATGAGAACGGGCAGCCGCTCGGGCAGTTCCTTTCCACCGGTCTTTACGGTATCGGGTCGCGCGTCACGGTCGTGGCCGTCCCGTCGCCCGGTTATGTGTTTGACTATGCGACCGATGCCCTCGGTAACGTTGTCTATTCCGGCGACGATGGTCCGTCCTACACGTTTGTGCTCGAGGGAGATGTGCAGTACACCGCGCATTTCCGGGAGGCGACTGACCCCGATGAGTCACTTGCGGCGCTGAAGGCCGCGCTCATCGCCGCGATTACGGCTGCGGCCGTTCTCGCTACCATGTATGGCTTGGGCGAGATCGTCGATCCCATCGCGGCCGATGCGGTAATCGAGATCGGTATGGCCGACAATATCGAGGATGTTGCCGCCGTCGGCACGAAGGTGCTCAAGGAGATTAAGGACATCATCGACGACCACAAGAAGCCCAAGCCTCATGGCGACCATAAGATCGAAATAATTGCCACCGCGCAGCCCGAGGTGGGCGGCGTCGTTACCGGAGGCGGTATCCACTATGAGGGGACGGTCGCCACGCTCGAGGCTGTCGCCAATCCCGGCTATCGCTTCGTATGCTGGAAAGAGAACGGCGTCGAGGTCTCGACATCTCCTCTCAAGACGATGACGATCACGGACCTGACGCCCGAGGTTGTAAAAATGACGGCCGTTTTCGAGAAAAAAGTCGAGATTACGGCGGTTGCCGAAGCCGATGGCATTCAGGCCGATTTTTCGACAGGCTGCACCGCAAGCCCCGTAAAGCAGAGCATTACGCGTGGCGATCAGGCTATGGTCACCGCGAGTGAGGGTCCTGACTATGCCTTTGTGGGATGGTTTGAGGACGGCATCGAGGTTTCGCCCGAGCGCACGTATATCTTCAAGGCCGAGGTCGACCGCCATCTGGTTGCGCGCTTCCGCAAGGCGGACAAGACCATTCTGGTGAATACCGATCCCTTCGATAGCGCCGAGGTGCTGTGCGATGGCATGCCAGTCGTGGATGGCAAGGTTCGCGCGAAGGATGGCGACATCCTTACGTTTACGATGCGGCCCAAGGTGCGCCCCGACAATCCGGAGAAGACGTACCGGTTTGTAGAGTGGCGCGAAACCGATGCACAGGGCGTCACAATTGCCAACAAGCAGGAAGTTTGCGAATACCGCGTTAACGGCAATGCTCGGATCGAGGCTGTGATGGACGGCAGAGATACGCATACCGTGCGTGCCGAGGCCGACCCGCTCGAGGGCGGTACCGTTACGCTGAAGCGCGGCGAGACTGCCAGCATGGCCCTCGAGGTTCCCGAGGGCGAGCGCGTGACCGCGGAGGCCACGCCATCTGAGGGCTATATTTTTGACGGTTGGTACCTGAGCAACGGCGGCTCGGATGCCACCTCGACGCTGGTTTCGAGCGATCGCTCCTATACCTTTGAGCCCATTACCGACTGCGTGGTCCAGGCGAAGTTTACGCGTGCCTGCAAGGTGGACGTTGTCGTTGAGCCGGCCGCGGCCATGGCGGGCAAATATTTAGTGCACGGCGAGGGCTACTGCATGAAGGGCGAGCCTGCCACGCTGAGCATTGAGCTCACGGCCGAGGCGAACAAACAATTTGCCTTTAAGGGCTGGTACGACGCCAAGACGGACCTGCTTTTGGGCACCGACCCCAGCTACCTTGAGTTCTATCCCGAGGACGTGGAATGCACCGTGCGCGCGGTGTTTGAGGAAAACACGTATACCGTGACGGCGAAGGCAAAAAAGACCTTTGTGGAGCGCGGTACGGTTGAGATCGAGGGCCACCCGGGGGCGTCTTCTGTTACCTGCGGATACGGCGATACGGTGATGCTCAAGGCAAAGGCCAACGACGGCTATCGTTTTGACCATTGGAAGGACGGCTCCGGTAAGGAGTACGAATCTGCCGAGCTAGTCGTTAAGGTCACCAAGAGCGATACCTATACCGCGATCTTTACCGACTCAAAGCCCGAGGTCATGGTCACGGCCGATTCATGGCTCGGCGGTACCGTGACGTGCAATGGGACCGTGGTGAAGCCTGCGACCGATAAGTTCAAATTGGGGGAGACCCTTCATCTGACGGCCAAGGCTCGTCCTGGCTATTTGTTCTGGGGTTGGTACGTCAACGGGCGCCTGAAGAGCCTTAAGCACGAGACCACGTTGGTTGCCAAAGCTCGCGGCAAAACCGGGCACTGCGTCATTACCGCGGCCTTTGTGCCTATCGATACCGTCTGCGTGCCCCTCGCCGATCCTGCGGAGGGCGGCACCGTCAAGGCGAGCCGAATCCTTGCCGACCGCGGCGCGGAGGTTGCCCTGAAGGCGACGCCCAATCCCGGTTACGTCTTTACTGGTTGGTATACGGCCGACGGCACGTTTGAGTCTGCCGATGCGGAGTTCACCTGCCACCAGGAGCGCAGCCATGTGCACGTCGCTCGCTTTATGGCAAAAAGCTATGACTGTCTCTTATACA
>UQTR01000065.1 GCA_900544065.1 uncultured Collinsella sp. | reverse complement strand
GATGCCCTTCGCGCTCTTATGGCCGGCTTGGTCTCGAGTGGCGGTGAGCGCTTGACTTCGCCGGGCCTTAAGGTGATCCCGGGGCTGCCGCTGCATGTGAAGGGGCGCATTCCCTATGTTGGCCGCGGCGGTCTTAAGCTCGAAGGCGCGCTTGATGCGTTTGGCATCAATCCGACGGGCCTTGCCTGTCTGGATGTGGGCTGCTCTACCGGCGGCTTTACCGATTGTCTGCTCAAGCGCGGAGCTGCGACCGTTGTCTCGGTGGACGTGGGTCGCGCCCAGTTCGATTGGTCGTTGCGCCAGGACGATCGCGTGACGCTGCATGAGCGCACAAACGTGACGCAGCTGCCTGAGCTTGGCTATGCCGGCACTATCGACCTGGCTGTGTGTGATGTCTCGTTTACCAGCATCGCGAACATTATCGATGCGGTACTGGCGTGCCTGGCGCCTACGGGTGCATTCTGCACGCTCGTAAAGCCGCAGTTTGAGGCTCCGGCGGCGCTGGTGGGCGAGGGCGGCATTGTGACCGATCCCGCCGTGCGCCGCGATACACTCGTGGCGGCGGTTGAACTCTTTGCTGCCAAGGGCCTGTTCCCGGTCGATGTGTGCGTGTCGCCCATTCATGGTGCCAAGGGCAACGTTGAGTTTTTCCTGTACGGCACGAGATTTGACCCCGGCGATCGCTCGCAAGACGAGCTGCAATCCCAGGTATCGGTTATGAGCGAGAAAGCTGCAACGCTATGAAGGTCTTTCTGGTTCCCAATTACTACAAGCAAGAGGCGGTCGAGAGCGGCCTGATGCTCGAGCTTTGGCTGACTCGCCAGGGCTATGAGGTCGCATGGGCTGCCGACCAGCGATCCAAGATTCAGAGCACGCCTGATATTGACGGCTCCGATCTGGTCATTACGCTCGGCGGCGACGGTACGTTGCTGCGCGCTGCCCGCATCCTCAACCATCGTGAGATTCCTATCCTCGGTCTTTCCTATGGTCACCTGGGCTTTCTAACTGCTGCGAGCCCCGAGGAGCGCGACATCCTGCAGGTCGTGAGCGACGCCCTGTCCGGTGAGCTGCACGTGAGCCGTCGCGCCACCATCTCCGCGGATATCGTGTCCGTGCGCGAAGACGGTACGAAGGATGTCGTGCGCACCTTCGCCCTCAACGACATGGCGCTTACCCGCGGTCCGCTGTCCGATATGGTCGAGTTCGACATCACCGTTTCGGGCCACCATATCGATCGCTTGCGCGGCGATGGTGTGGTCGTGTCCACGGCAACCGGCTCCACGGGCTATGCCCTCAGTGCCGGCGGTCCTATCGTGAGTCCGGATTACACGGGCATGGTCTGCGTACCCATTGCGCCGCACACCATTCAGGCTCGTGCCTTTTTGACCTCGCCGAGTGATGTCGTCGAAATCTTTATGTCCGATGATCGCCCGAGCGTTCCGGCGATCGCTATCGATGGACAGTTTATTACCTGCGATGGCACCGTTGAGAGCGTGGCGGTGCGCCGCGGGCCCGGAGATGTGTTGCTGCTGGATTACGGCCCCGAGAGCTTCTATAACTCGGTGAGCCGCGTATTCTACGGAGTCCGTCATGATCGATGAGCTGCAGGTTTATAACATTGCACTCATTCGCGAGGCGACGCTGGTGCCGAGTGCCGGCCTGACTGTCCTGACTGGCGAGACTGGCGCCGGCAAGACCGCGCTGCTCTCGGCCCTCAAGCTAATTTTGGGCGAGCGTGCGGATTCGTCGACGGTGCGCGAGGGCGAGGCACTGGCGAGCGTCGAGGCGCGACTCTTCGACGGGCCGCACGACACGGAGGGGTTCACCGTACAGCGCAGCCTTTCTGCCGAGGGCCGCAGCCGCGTGAAGATTGACGGTCGCATTGCCAGTGTGCGCGAGCTTTCGGAGCGCGTCGGCGTGATGATGGATCTGTGCGGCCAGCACGAGCACCAGCGCTTGCTCGATCCGGCGCATCACGTTGCGATGGTCGATGCCTGGGCGGGACGCTCTGCGCTCGAGGCGCTCGAGCACTACCGTGCTTGCTTTAAAGCCTCGCGCGCGGCTGCCAAGGAGGTCCGTCGCGTCGAGGAGGCCTCACGTGCGCGGGGGAGTCGCGTCGAGGAAGCGCGCTTTGCGCTCGAGCGCATCGGCGAGGTCGACCCCAAACCGGGCGAGTATGAGGAACTCGAGGAACTGCTGCCGCGCTCCGAACATGCCGAGGTACTGGTTGCCACAGCTAACGATGCCCATGCATCGCTTGCCTCCGAAGGGGGAGCGCTCGACGCCGTGAACAGCGCCGTGGCAGAACTTTCCCGAATGGCTACCGTCGATCGCAAACTGGGCGACATTGCCGATGCGCTTTCGGATGCCTGTATCTCACTTGAGGATTGCGCGAACGAGCTTCGTGCCTATCGCGATGGCGTCGCCTTCGACCCGCGCGAGCTCGCTCGCATGCGTGAGCGGTATTCCGACCTCAAGGGCCTGTTGCGTCAGTGGGGCCCCACCATGGACGATGTTTTTGCCATGCGCGATCGCTCGCAAGAGCTGCTGTCCCTGGTCGATGATGGCGATGAACAGATCAAAAAGGCGCGTGAGGCGCTCGGGAGCGCTGAGCGCGAGTTGTTTGCCGCTGCCAAGGCACTTAAGCGCGCCCGCAATACGGCGGCCCCGCGCTTCTGTCACGAGGTTGGCCGCCAGATGGCTCGCCTGGAGATGGGCGGCGCCGAGCTCGTCTGGGAGTCGCGCGATCTTCCCCGTGCTGAGTGGACACCCGCGGGCCCTTCGAGCTACGAGCTTCTGTATCGCAGCGGTGCCGGCCTCACGCCGCGCCCTCTGCGCCGCATCGCCTCGGGCGGCGAGCTGAGCCGCGTTATGCTGGCGAGCAAGGTGGTCTTGGGTAATGCTGACGGCGTCGACACACTGGTATTTGACGAGGTCGATGCCGGTGTCGGCGGCTCCACGGCTCGTGCTCTTGCTGGTGTGCTGGCCGATCTTGCCGCTACGCATCAAGTGATTGTCGTAACCCACTTGGCGCAAGTCGCCGTCATGGCCGACAAGCATTATGTTGTCAGCAAGGAGCCGGGCGATGTTCCCCAGACGCATTTGGACGAGGTAACCGGCGAAGCGCGTACCGCCGAGATCGCCCGCATGCTCAGCGGCGATCAGTCCGAGGCAAGCCTAGCGCACGCCAAGCAGATGCTCGAAGAAGCTCGAGCCTAGGTCGTATCAGCGGTGTTGGTGGGACAAAATAGACTGAAATTTTGTCCCACTACGCGTTTTACTCTACGACCTTATCCGGTTGGATGAGCTCCTCGTAGTAGCTGATATGCTCTCGGGCGTCTTCAATCTCGGGCAGCAGGAAGTTGTAGATAACCTCGATGATCATCGTGGCGCTGATCTTGGAGAACGCAAAGTCACCCGTCGTCAGCAGCGCCTCGTGGTTGACGGTATTAAAAGTGTAGTCTGCCAGGCGCGCAAGTGGAGACTTGCTGTCGCTGCTGATGACGACTACGGTGGCACCGCAGTCGCGAGCCGCTTTTGCCATGCGATTCAGTCGGCGCGATTTGCCGGAGTTTGAGATGAGCACGATGACGTCACCCGGGCGCAACGTGAGCGCAAAGCCGATTGATGTCTCGCTAATGGTGCTCGCCATGCAGCGCAGGCCCAGCTGCGAAAACTTAAACGTCGCATCGAGCGCGACGGCGTTCGTATTACCCACGGCGGCGAACTCAATAACTCCGGCATTCTTAAGCGCATGCACAACGGCTGCCAGCGTTTCGTGGTCGATGCCGTCGATCGTCGCATTCAGCTCGCTCACCTTGGCAGCTAGGATATTCTTGAGGCTCTGCTCCATGTTGTCGAGCGAGACCTCGTCGGTCAGGCCCTCGTTGCGCTGGCTTTCCAAGTCACGCGCCAACGAAAACTGAAAGCTGCGGAAGCTGCCAAAGCCTAGTTTGCGGCAAAAGCGCGAAACCGTCGCCTCGGACGTGGCGGCAGCTCGTGAGAGCTGGGCGGCTGTCAGGCGCGGAGCCTCGGACTGGTTCTCCAGAATATAGTCGACAATGCGCTGCTCGGATTCGCTGTATCCCTTATGGGTGCTAATGAGGGAGAGCGCGCTCTTGCTGCTATCGGTCATGGATGGCTCCTGGTTGGCATGAAAATCGGACTCGTTTTTCATGCCATAGTATATGGGCAGTTTCAATTACAAGATACACCTTGCCGTTTCAAGTGTTGATGGTAAACTTTCACTTACCGTTTACGGTTATGAAAGAACCTTTCACCGGAGAATTGCACCTTGTCTCTTCTCACGCAAGCGGTGGGTTGGTATCTTTCAGTTGTGGAAAAGCGCGCCACGAGGCGCGTGTAGGGGAGCGCCCGCGGGCGCAGAACTCAAGAAGGAGGGACACATGGCTAAGTTTGACATCATCGCCGCCACCGGTTGCCCGACCGGTATCGCGCACACCTTCATGGCGAAGGAGGCGCTGGAGAAGGCAGCTGCCGAGCGCGGTCTCACCATTAAGGTCGAGACCCATGGCCAGGTCGGTGTCGAGAACGAGCTCACGAAGGGTGAGATCGCCGGTGCCAAGGCCGTCGTCGTCGCAGCCGATAAGGATGTCCAGGCGGAGCGTTTCGCCGGTAAGCCCATGGTTTCCGTTGGTGTTTCCAAGGCCCTGTCCGTCGAGGCCGCCGGCAAGCTGATTGACCGCGCGCTCCGCGCCAAGGGCGACGACTCGGTTGCCGCTTCCGCCGATGTCGAGGACGAGGTCGAGGAGAAGGAGTCCATCGGTCACGTCATCTACAAGCACCTCATGAACGGCGTCAGCCACATGCTGGTCTTCGTCGTCGCTGGTGGTGTCCTGACCGCCGTCTCGTTCCTGTGGGGCATCACGTCCTTCGATTCGACGGCGTCTGACTACAACAGCTTTGCCGCTATGCTCAAGATCATCGGCGGCATCGCCATGAACCTCATGGTTCCCGTGCTTTCCGCCTACATCGCCGAGTCCATCGGCAAGCGCCCGGCGCTCGTCCCCGGTTTTGTTGCCGGTATGATCGCCATCCAGGGCCTGCCCGTTAACGCCGAGACCGGCATGATCGACGCCGGCGGCGCCGGCGTGGGCTTCGGCTTCCTGGGCGGCATCGTCGGCGGTTTCCTCGCTGGCTATGTCATCTTGCTGCTCGAGAAGGTCTTCTCCAAGCTGCCCAAGAATCTGGACGGCCTCAAGGCTATCTTCCTGTACCCGCTGTTCTCGACTGCCATCGTCGGCCTGGTCATGCTCGGCATCTCCGGCCCCATGGCTGCCATCAACACCGCCATGATGGACTTCCTCAAGGGTCTGTCTGCCTCTGGCGCCATTGTCCTGGGCCTTGCCATCGGCTGCATGTGCGCCGTTGACATGGGCGGCCCGGTCAACAAGGCTGCTTACGTCACCGGTACCGCTATGCTCACCGAGGCCCTGGCCGCCGGTGTCGGCACCGACACCTACAACTTCGGCACCAACTTCATGGCTGCCGTCTCCGCAGCTTGCATCGTTCCGCCGCTGATCACCACCTTCGCCGTCGTTGTCGGCAAGAAGTACTTCAGCCAGGAGGATCACGACGCCGGTATCGTCAACCTCATCCTTGGTTGCACCCACATCACCGAGGGCGCCATTCCGTTCATGACCAAGAACATCTGGCCCGTCATGCCCATCATGATGCTCGGTTCCTCTATCGCCTCGATCCTGACCATTATGTTCAACGTTCACGATCCGGCGCCTCATGGTGGCTTCCTGGTCCTGCCCGTTGTCGAGAATGGTCCGCTGTGGGTCCTCGCGATCCTCATCGGCGCTGTGGTCGGTGGCATCCTGTTCGTGGCCTTCAAGAAGTACGACTTCGAGAAGAACCAGAAGGCAGCTCCCGCCGCCGCTGCTCAGCCGGTCGAGGCCCCCAAGGCCGCTGCCGTCGAGGCCCCCAAGGCCGAGGCTGCCGACTTCGTGAAGGTCGAGAACGTCTTTGTCGCCGAGGACTTCGCTTCTCGTGACGAGGCTCTGAGCTTCGTTTCCAACCAGGCTGTCAAGGCCGGTATCGCCAGCGACGCCGACGCCGTGATGAACGCCTTCCTGGCCCGCGAGGCCGAGGGCACGACGGGCATGATGGAGGGCTTCGCCATCCCGCATGCCAAGTCCGACGCCATTACCGAGGCTGCCGTCATCGTCGTTAAGGACGAGTCCGGCGTGACCGGTTGGGATACCATGGACGGCGCTCCTGTCAACGTGGCCATCGCTCTGCTCATCCCTGGTGCACAGGCTGGCACCACGCACCTCAAGATCCTGTCCAAGGTCGCCGAGGCGCTCATGGACGAGGACTTCCGTGGCACCGTCAAGGGTTCCACCGACGCCGCCGAGATCGCCAAGACGATCAACGCCCGTCTGGTCTAATTCCGCGGTACGCGAATAACATCGCCCCCCTGTATATAAGGCGGAGTCCCTCCCCAGGGCCTCCGCCTTTTTCATCCCCAAATAAGTTGCGGTGAAATAGGGACTGTTTAAACGATTCAACCCCAAATTCTGTCCCTATTTCACCGCAACTTATAAAAGGGCATAGAGGGGGCTACCTATCGAGTCTTTATCGCGAACAGTTCATCAGCCAGAATTCTTTTCAGCCGACATTACTCTGGATCGACCGAGTTTCCGCAGCTCGCCCGCCGGGCTGGGCGATTAAGTTTGTCGCGAGTTCCGCACGCAAAGGAAAGCACTTAATGTGCTTTCCGTCTTGCGCAGGACTGTAGAGCAGCAAACTTAACCGCCCCGCCCGGCGGGCGAGCGCAGGGATACGACATCTGTCCAACAATTCGTGTGAAACACAATGAAAAACCGTTTGATGTGAGTTAATATAAACAACGTCGTGAATCTGACTCCTGCCACATGCATGACAGGGGTTAAACACAAAAAGGAGTCAATTATGGTTTCTGAGAAGGCTACCCTCGTTAATCCTCAGGGTCTGCACATGCGTCCGGCTGGTCTGTTCGCCTCCACCATGGGCAAGTACGCCTGTGACGTGACGGTCGTCACCCCCGAGAAGGAGGTCAACGGCAAGTCCCCGATGGCCCTCATGGCTGCTGGTATCCCCTGCGGCACCGAGGTCGAGGTAAAGTGCGACGGCGCTGACGAGGCCGAGGCTCTGGCTGCTGCCATCGAGCTCATCAAGAGCGGTCTTGGCGAGTAGAACTCAAACGGGTCGCATGTTGAACAACTAAGTTCATATTTGGGGGCGCAGTGACCTGTTGTAAGGTAGCTGCGCTCTTTTGTCATGGATATGGCAAAACGCTTTATCACATGACACGGAGAGAGGAATGGGAATGTATCAGGGAGTCAACGCTTCCGAGGGCATCGGTATCGGCACCGTCATGGTCGCCGTCGATCCCGACTTGACGTTTGAGCCGCACGAGGTTGCTGATTCGGCAGCAGAGAAGGAGCGCTATCAGTCCGCTCTTTCGGTCTTCTGCGAGAAGACCCAGGCTCAGGCCGACCACATGAAGGAGACGGTGGGCGAGGCCGAGGCCGAGATCATGAGCGGACACATTGTCCTGGCTCAGGACCCGGGCATGACCGATGCCATCAACGCCGCCATTGACGGCGGCACCTGCGCCGAGCAGGCGCTCATGGACACCTCGACCATGTTCGAGAACATGTTCCTGTCCATGGACGACGAGATGTTCCGTCTGCGTGCGGCCGACATCGCCGATATCCGCACCGGTATTCTGGCCGAGCTGCTGGGCAAGGAGGTCGTCGACCTCTCCGTCCTGCCCGAGAACACCGTCGTTGTCGTGCACGACCTTACGCCGTCCATGACCGCCACGATCGATAAGGCGCACGTTGCCGGTATCGTCACCGAGACCGGTGGCCGCACGTCGCACTCCGCGATCATCGCTCGTGCCCTCGAGATCCCGGCTGTCCTTTCGGTTTCCAACAGCTGCACCGCACTGCGCAACGGCATGACCGTTGTCGTCGACGGTGGCAAGGGTGTTGTCGAGGCTGATCCCGACGAGGAGACGCTTGCCGCTTACACCGCCAAGGCCGAGGCCTTCGCTGCCGAGAAGGCGGCCCTCGAGGCCTTCCGCGGCAAGCCTTCTGTGACTGCCGACGGCATCAAGAAGATCATCGCCTGCAACATCGGTAACCCCGATGATGTGCCCAACGCGCTCGATCATGACGCCGAGGCCATCGGCCTGTTCCGCTCCGAGTTCCTGTTCATGGACTCCGCTGAGCTTCCTTCCGAGGAGGAGCAGTTCAACGCCTACCGCAAGGTCGCCAGCGCGCTCAAGGGTGCTCCGGTCATCATCCGCACGCTCGATGTGGGCGGCGATAAGGAGATTCCGTATCTGCACATGGTCAAGGAAGACAACCCCTTCATGGGCTTCCGCGCCGTGCGTTACTGCCTGGCCAATCCCGACCAGTACAAGGTCCAGCTCCGCGCTCTGCTGCGCGCTAGCGCCTTCGGTGACGTCAAGATCATGATCCCGCTCGTCACCTGCGTCGAGGAGGTCTTGGCTGTCAAGGAGCTCGTCGAGCAGTGCAAGGCCGAGCTGACCGAAGAGGGTCGCAAGTTCAACGAGAACATCGAGGTCGGCATCATGGTCGAGACGCCCGCCGCTTCGCTGCTCGCAGACCGTCTGGCCGAGGTCGCCGACTTCTTCTCCATTGGCACCAACGACCTTATCGGCTACACCATGTGCGCCGACCGTGGCAACGACACCATCTCCAACCTGTACCAGGTGTACTATCCCGCCGTGCTCCGCTCGCTCAAGAACATCATCGAGAGCGGCGTTAAGGCCGGTATCATGGTCGGTATGTGCGGCGAGGCCGCTGCCGATCCGCTGCTCGAGCCGCTGCTGATCAGCTGGGGCCTGGAGGAGTTCTCGATGAGCGCTCCGTCGATCCTGCGCGCCCGCAAGACCATCAGCCAGTGGACCAAGGCCGAGTGCGACGAGCTCGCCGAGAAGGCACTCGCCTGCAACACCGCCGCCGAGGTCAAGGCACTGCTTGAGTCCGCAGCTCGCTAATTTGGTATCAGAGGTAACCGCGTGGTTGGAATGGGCCGGCCACGCGGCCCTCACATATACAGGGGGTACTGTAAATGTTCTACACGCTAACCGCTAACCCGGCTGTCGACATGACGGTTTCGAGCTCTCCGCTCGAGCCCGACGAGAACGTCCGCACCGGCTCGGCCAGCTACACGGCTAACGGCAAGGGCCTCGACGTGTCCTTCGCCTTTAAGAAGATGGGCGTCGACACCGTCGCGCTCGGCTTCTTCGCTGGCTTCACGGGCAAGTTCATCGTCGAGGAGGTCATGAACCTGGGTTGCCTCTGCCGCCCGGTCTGGACCGACGGTATCACGCGCATTAACACCTACGTCAACGATGGCCAGCACGAGTACGGCATCCTGAACCCGGGTGCTCCGATCACGCCGCAGCACCAGGAGGAGCTCTACAACATCCTGGACACCGCGGGCGATCTCGAGTGCCTGATCGTTTCCGGCTCCGTGCCTCCCAAAGCTACGCCCGACTTCCTGGCTCAGGTCATGGAGCACGCTCAGGCTCGTGGCGCCGACGTCGTCCTGGACCTGTCCTCCGACAAGCTCAAGGAGCTCGCTCACAAGAAGCCGCTGCTCATCAAGCCGAACCATCACGAGATGAAGGCCATCTTCGGCGTGCCGGTCGACACCGACGACGAGGTCCGCGTTGCCATGAAGATGGCTCACGACGCTGGCGTTCAGAACGTGCTGCTCACCCGTGGTAGCCGCGGCGACGCTTACTTCTCCAACGGCGAGGATATTTGGTACGCCAAGCGTGAGTTCAACATCAAGCTGGTTTCTTCTGTCTGCGCCGGCGACTGCACCCTCGCTGCTTTCCTGCACAAGTGGTACAGGGATCGCGACAACGTCGAGGAGGCCATGAAGCTCGCTATGGCCACCGGCGCCAACGTTGCCGAGTCCGTCGGCATCGGCGACTTCGGTCACGTCGACGAGTACAGCAAGCGCGTTGCTGTCCGCAAGCTCGATCGTCAGTAATCGAAACGCGACATATTCGTGCGCATGCGGCGCCCCGGTTTCGGCTGGGGCGCCTATTTTGTTCCGTCATTGGAGAGAGATGTTCTGCCGTACTTCATCGCTTCCACACCGTTCACCGAGTTGTCCTAGCCTTTTACCGATGGGTGGAATATACTTTCATCAACACGTTACTTCGTGAAAGGAACATTCATGATTTACACGCTCACTGCAAATCCTGCCATTGACTACAACATCGCCTGCGACGGCCTTGCTGCCAACACCGTCACGCGTACCCGTAACGCCGTCTACACGCCCAACGGCAAGGGTCTCAACGTCTCGTTCACCCTCGATCACTACGGTGTCGACACCACGATCCTGGGCTTTTTCGCCGGCTTCTCGGGCGAGTTTATCGTTAAGGGCGCCGAGGCCCTGGGCGTGCCCGTCAAGCCCGTGTGGACCGACGGCATCACGCGCGTCAACGTGTTCCTCAATGCCGGACCCGACACCGAGTACAACATGGTCAACGCCGGTGCCGCCATCAACGAGGCCAACGAGCAGGAGATGTTTGAGCTTATCGATTCGCTCGATGACATGACCTGCCTGGTCATTAGTGGCTCGCTGCCTCCCAACACTTCCGAGGGCTTCTTGGCCGAGGTCCTGCGCCGCGTCAAGGCCAAGGGGGCCGAGTTCGTCCTCGACATCTCGAGCCATCAGCTGGCAGACCTCATTGCCATGGAGCCGCTGCTGATCAAGCCCAATGACGACGAGCTGCTCGACATCTTTGGCATTAAGGTGAGCGGTGGCGACGACGAGTCCGTCAAGGGCGCGATGGCCGAGCTGCACGCCAAGGGCGCCAAGAACGTGCTGCTGACCCTCGGTGGCGCCGGTGCGTACTTCTCCAACGGCGAGCATATCTGGTTTGCCAACCGCACCTTCGACGTCAAGCTGCTGTCGACCGTCTGCGCCGGCGATTCCTCGCTGGCCGCCTTCCTGTCCGTGTGGCACGACGCCCCCGAGCGCGTCGAGGATGCCCTCCGTCTGTCGATGGCCACCGGCGCCAACGTGGTCGAGTGCCCCGGTCTGGGCGATTTTGCCAAGGTGGACGAATATAAGAAGCACATTGAGGTTCGCCAGGTCTGCTAGTTCCGGCACCTTGTCTGAATAGTTTGATTATTTCGCATCCGTCTTAGACTAGGACGGATGCGTTTTTGTTTATCGGACTTGCGTGTGCAGTGGAGGCTGTTTCTTGCTAGACTTCTTGCAGACGCAATCGATAGCCAATTTGATAGTCGCAGGAGGCCATAGGCATGTGCAATGTTTCGCTCAACGGTACTCAACCGTCCGATGCGTCCCTGCGCGTCCTGCGCGCGCTTGAGGCGGCTGGTCTTGAGGCTTGGTACGTGGGCGGTTGGGTGCGCGACGCCCTGATGGGGTACCCCAGCCACGATGTTGATATGTGCTGTAGCGGTCTGTGGCAGGAGTCCAAGGCGGCGCTCGAGGCCGCTGATATTGCGGTCGTGGAGTCGGGCATTAAATTTGGCGGAATCACGGCTATTTCCGATGGCGAGCGTATCGAGGTCACCACGTACCGTCTGGATGGCTTTTACACCGATGGTCGCCATCCCCAGAGTGTGGAGCGTGCCGCCTCGCTCGAGGACGATCTGGCGCGCCGCGACTTTACCGTCAACGCTATGGCCTGGCATCCCGAGCGCGGGCTTGTCGACCGCTACGACGGCCAGGGTGACTTGGAGCGCAAGCTGATTCGCGCTGTCGGCGATCCCAAGCGTCGCTTTAACGAGGACGCCCTGCGCATGCTGCGTGCTGTGCGCTTTGCCTGCCGTCTGGACTTTATGATTGAGCCCGAGACCAAGCGTGCGCTTGCCGAGCGCGCGCCGCTGCTCGATGCCGTGGCGCGCGAGCGTGTGGGTATTGAGCTCGAGGGCATTCTTTCGACCGGTCATGGGGGAGACGCGATGCTTCGCTATCCCGAGCTCATCTGTGCCGCTGTGCCCGAGTTGGCAGCGGGTCGCGGGTTTGATCAGCGCAGTGTCTATCATGCGTTTAACGTCTACGAGCATATCGCCCGTGTGCTGACGGTGGCAGGGGAGCTGGCGCTGTGCGACGGCGTCGCGCCATCGTCGAGCCTTATGTGGGCGGCGTTTTTGCACGATGTCTCCAAGCCCGAGTGCTTTACGGTCGATCACGCCGGCAGCGGACACTTCTACGGTCATCCCGAGCTCGGCGCCAAGAAAGCGCGCGTCATTATGGATCGCCTGGCGCTCTCGCACGACTTGGTGCGCGACGTGTGCCTGCTCATCAAATACCATGACAAGCCGCTGCGCCCCGAGCGCTCCTGTCTGCTCAATATGATGCGCGCGCTTTCGGGTGAGGGCGTCGACACGGCCCGCCTGATTGACGAGCTCATGGACCTTAAGCGTGCCGACACACTTGGCAAGGCCCCGTCGTGCTTCTATTACGTTGAGACGATTGAGGAGATGCGCGCGATGGCGCACGAGCTGCTGAGGGCGGGGGAGCCCTATACGCTCAAGATGCTCGCCATCAACGGCGGCGACCTGATCCGTGCTGGAGTCAAGCCCGGGCCGGAACTGGGGCAGCTTCTCAACTCCGCCCTCGACGCCGTGATCGAAGACAACATTCCCAACGATCGCGAAGCTCTTTTGGTCCATCTTAACTTGAATTAGCTACCTAGTTTACCTGCGTGTTCCATAACCTGCCGACAATTTTTTGGCAATTTGGAATTTCTTCTTGCGCTGACGTTTTTTGTCCCGTAATATATTTCCTCGCAGCACGGCAGTGCAGATGTCATGTGGCCCGTTCGTCTAGCGGTTTAGGACGCCGCCCTCTCAAGGCGGAGATCACCAG
>UQTR01000064.1 GCA_900544065.1 uncultured Collinsella sp. | reverse complement strand
GAACCAGGTCGGCATCCTTGTGATACATCTCCTCGATGCGGGCGGGGTGAATGCGGCCGTCGGCGATGAGGTTCTCAAGGGCGACACGGGCGGTCTCACGACGGACCGGGTCGAAGCTCGAAAGAACGACGGTCTCGGGCGTGTCATCGATCACGAGATTGACGCCGGAAACCTGCTCGAAGGTCCGAATGTTGCGACCCTCGCGACCGATGATACGGCCCTTAAGGTCATCAGAGGGAATGTGCACGGAGGTAACGGTGACCTCGGCAGTGTGGTCGGCAGCGCAGCGCTGAATCGCCAGGGACAAAATCTCCTGGGCGGTCTTGTGGCACTCGGCGCGAACCTGCTGCTCGGACTCGCGAATGATCGTGGCGGCCTCGTGGGTGACCTCGCCGCGAACCTTATCGAGGAGCTCCTTGTGGGCGTCCTCGCGGGTAAGGTCGGCGATACGCTCGAGCTCGGAGGTCTGCTTTGCGCAGAGCTCCTCGAGCTCACGAGAACGCTTCTCGACCTGACCGGCCTGGCTGGACAGCTGATGCTCGCGCTTGTCGAGAGCGTCGTTGCGGCGATCGAGGGATTCCTCGCGCTGCATCACGCGGTTCTCGAGCGTACGAATCTCGTTCTTACGCTGCTTGTCCTCGGCCTCGGCGGCCTGCTTGTTCTTGATGATCTCCTCTTTAGCCTCGAGCAGAGCCTCTTTTTTGAGGGTCTCGGCCTGACGCTTAGCATCACCGATCAGGGACTCAGCTTGTGCGTGTGCCGACTGAATCTTTTCGTCGGCCTCGTGAAGACTACCCTGCTTGGCGGTGCGCATGTAGGCAATGGCGGCGATGGCACCCAAAACGATGCCAACGAGCGCTGCAATGATAGGCATGCTCACTCCTTTTTATGGATTCGTTACACAACAAAGCGAACCGTCCTTATGAACGGCTCGCGACATTTGAGTAATATGGGCGCAGCTTATGCGGGTCGGATACAGATAAACATATAAACAAACTCATCACAGATGAGCACATATCACAAAGCAAATGACAATGTTTATCGTACGTTGAACCACAACAACTGTCAAATAAATGGCCCCAGTACGGCGGCTAAAACGCGGTGAACGGCGGGGCCACAAAACGCATACGCCTAAAGCGCACATTCCTCGCATTCGGCATCGAGGCGTGCCTTAACGGCATCGGCGGCGATGTGATACGAGAAGCCCTTGCCCATCAAAAACCGAACCAGTTTTTCGAATCCGCGCGTCTCTGGAACACGCCGCTTGGCGAGCAGGGCTGACGCACGCGCCAAATCGTCTTCGACGGCAAAATAATCCTCGGGATAACCGGGAATGTCATCGAGCACAACATGACGTCGCTTGAGCTCGGTCTCGATTTTGCGCTGTCCCCAACCGCGCCGCTTGCGTTCCTCGATAAAGTACGAGCAAAAGCGGTTCTCGTCTAAAAAGCGATACTCGGTGGCGCGCTCGACGGCGAAATCAATCGCGGGCTGGCGAAAGCCGTAGCGAGCCAACTTGTCACGGACCTCACCCGTCGCATGGTCGCGGCGCGATAACATCTCGGTCACCATGGTAAGTGCACATTTACGCTCGATGAGCTGCACCGCCTCACGAAAGTTGTCCCATTCACAGGGAAGATCGGGACGGTTTTTGACATACAGCCGCGCGACCCGCACGGGAATCCAAATGGACCGCTCAAAACCGCCCTCAAGCTCACAATCGATATGTGCGCAAGGCTTTTTGGACGCATACCCGCTCGAGAACGAGGAGGCCGCCTTCTTATCGGGAAAGACGACCGTGGCCTCGGTCACCGTATACGACATGAGCGTAACCGCTACTCGTCGTCATCATCGAGCATGGCGGAACCATCGATGGCGTAAAGCTCGTCAAACTCCTCAGGCGCAGGCTGATCGGTCAGCTCGACCTCGGACGGAGCATCGTCATCAAACTCAAGCCCGCAGGCAAGGCGGACCTTATGCTCAATCTCGTCAGCGCAATCGGGGTGTTCGCGCAGGAACGCCTTGGCGGCCTCGCGACCGTTGCCGAGCTTGTCCTCGCCATAGGCAAACCAGGAGCCCATCTTCTTGCAGATGCCGCACTCGACAGCCATGTCCAGAATCGAGCCCTCCTTAGAGATGCCCGTACCGTACATAATGTCGAACTCAGCAGAACGGAACGGAGCTGCCACCTTGTTCTTAACGACCTTAGCGCGCACGCGGTTACCGATAACCTCGTCCTTAAGCTTAATGCTATCGATACGGCGAATGTCGATACGCACCGAAGAGAAGAATTTAAGGGCGCGGCCGCCCGTCGTGGTCTCGGGGTTGCCGAACATGACGCCGATCTTCTCACGCAGCTGGTTAATGAAGATGCACGTCGTGTTGGACTTAGACAGCGAGCCGGCGAGCTTGCGGAGCGCTTGGCTCATCAGGCGAGCCTGAAGACCGACCGTAGTGTCGCCGATTTCTCCCTCGATCTCGGCACGCGGGGTCAGCGCGGCGACGGAGTCGACAACGATGGCATCGATGGCGCCGGAACGCACGAGCATGTCAACAATCTCGAGCGCCTGCTCGCCCGTATCGGGCTGAGAAATGAGCACCTCGTCGATATCCACGCCGATACGCGCGGCATACGTGGGATCGAGCGCATGCTCGGCATCGATAAATGCCACAACGCCACCCATTGCCTGGGCCTCGGCCAGGATCTCGAGCGAAAGCGTCGTCTTACCGGAGGACTCAGGACCGTAAATCTCGACGATACGGCCGCGCGGCACACCGCCGATACCCAGTGCGGCATCGAGCGCCAGAGCGCCCGTGGGGATGGCCTCGACCTCAAGCTCGGGGCCGCCGTCGCCGTACCTCATGATGGAACCCTGGCCGAATTTCTTCTCGATCTCGGCCTTGGTGGTGGCGATCATCTCATCGCGCTCTTTACCCGTCGTGCGAGCATGAACGGTACGTACGGGACCTGAATTCTTGGCCATGAAAAGCCCTCCTCTTAACAACCTGCATCGATAATAAACGAACGGCTGTTCGTGGTCAACCGTTCAGATAAATCATATGCAGCCGACCTTTCCAAAACCCAACCAAACGCCGACCAAACACTGACCAAAAACTTGACCGCAGGCGAACCAAGAAAATCATGACGAGAAAAAACACAACAACTACCTGCACAAAGATAAAATTCGCAGGAGGTCCCCATCTCCACAATTAAGGAGCCCTAAGGCCCCTTAAAACACGTCTATTCCATAGAGATGAGCACAAGGGCAATCCGACCCAATGCCTCCGCGACCGCATGGGCACGAACACACGAACGATCGCCCTCATAGTGACAACGAATGGAGTCCACGACCGGCACTCCCCCATCGGCTGAGCGATACGCCCAGCCGATATAAAAGGTTCCAGCCGGATCGTCCTCGGTCCCTCCACCGGGCCCAGCGTAGCCCGTTGCGCTCACGGCAATATCGCTCTGATACAGCTCCAGCGAACCGGCAGCCATCTCGCGCGCCGTCTGATACGACACCGCGGTATAGCGGTCGAGCGTCTCTTGATCAACGCCGAGCACGCGATGCTTAATCTCGTCGCAGTACGTCACCGCACCGCCGCGCAGCACCGCCGAAGCGCCGGGGATATCGGCGATCGTCGAGGCGATCATGCCCGCTGTCAGAGATTCGGCCGTCGAAACCGTCACACCACGAACGCTTGCACGCTCGACAATATCGCGTGCGAGCTCTTCGTTATGCGCGGCAATCTGCTCAAATGATTCCGTCATGCCTACCAGGACCTAGACCGAAAAGACGATCTTGCGGCAGTTCCAGAAGTACTGAGCGCCCGAGATAACGGTCAAGACAACGGCCACGGCGTACAGGAAGCGCGACACCGAATAGACACCGAGCAGCAGCGACACCGGCCCCAGCTGGAGACCGGCCATCGCAAAGACGCACAGATAGCCGCAGATGGAAACCATCGTCGTCGCCGTCTTGTACTTGCCAAGCTTATCGGCGGCAACGACCACACCGGCCGCACTCGCGACCATGCGCAGGGCGCTCACCAGCAGCTCGCGGAACAAGATAATGAACACCGACCACACGGTTACGGTACCAAAATCCAAGAACAGAAGCAGAGCCGAGAACACGAGCAACTTATCGGCGATGGGATCCAGGAACTTACCGAAGTCGGTGATCTCGTTGCGCGAACGAGCCAGGTAGCCATCAACCTTATCGGTGCACGACAGGATGACGTACAGAACAAAGGCGGCAGCGGCGAGCGGGCCGTCGAAGGTGCTCAAATCCGTACCGGCAACGCTTGTGTGAGACAGCGCCGACACGATCATGAACACCGGGATAAAGACGATGCGAACGCACGTCACGATGTTGGCGGGCGTCCAGACACTCGTCAGTTCCTTATTGCTCTCGTTAGCCACGACGCTCTCCTACTCCACAACATGACCGATAAGCTCATAGCAGAAGCTATCGGTAAACTCGACGGTCAGAATATCGCCCACGGACGCCTCGCTGGCGTCCAGATGCACCGCGCCATCGGAATCGGGCGCCTGGAACCAGGCATGGCCGATCAGCTCGGCGCCATCCTCGGTCTCTTCGATACCGTCGACGATCACCTGGGCGCGCTCGCCCACATGTGCGGCGGTGGCGGCAAAACCGAGCGACTCGGCCAGGTCCATGGCCTCCTGGGCGCGCTCGAGCTTGACCTCTTCGTCGACCTGGCCCTCCATCTTAGCGGCCAGGCTGCCCTCCTCCTGCGAGTAGGCAAAGACGCTCGTGTAGTCAAAGCCGACGGTGTCCATAAAGTCGATAAGGTCGCGGAACTCGTCGTCGGTCTCGGTCGGGAAGCCGACCATGGCCGTGGAACGGATCACGATGCCGGGGATACGCTCACGCAGATCGCGGAACAGGTCCTCGAGCTCCTGGCGCGAACCAGAACGGCGCATAGCCTTGAGGATGCGCGCGTCGCAGTGCTGCACGGGGATATCGATATAGGGCAGCACCTCGGGCGTATCGCGAATCGTCTCGATGAGTTCGTCAGTCATGCCCTCGGGCTGCAGATAGAGCACGCGGACCCAGACGTTGTGCGGGCGCACGGCCTCGGCGACGGCACGCAGCAGCTGCGCCAGATTGCGCGGCGAGCCATCGGCGACGTCCTCGTCGGCAAAGTCGGTACCCCAGATGCCCGTGTCCTGGCCGATCAGCACGATCTCGCGCACACCGCCGGAAACCAGGTCGCGCACCTCGGAGATGATGCTCTCGGCATTGCGCGAATGATAGCGGCCGCGGATGTAGGGAATCATGCAGAAGCTGCAGAAGCGGTTGCAGCCATCGGAAATCTTGACGTAAGCGACAGCACCCTCGACGGTACGTTTGACCTGCGGGATATAGGCTGCAATCTCACGCTCGACACCCAGCACGCCATCGATGACCGCCACGATGCCATCTTCCTCGTCGGCCTTCACAAAGGCAGCGACCTCGGGCAGCTCGTCAGGCAGGTCATCGCCATAGCGCGACGGCACGCAGCCGCACATGACGATGGGACAAGAACGAACGCCGTCCTGAACCTCGTTGGCGAGCTCGAGCGTGGTCTCGATGCTCTCGGACGTTGCGGAGGCGAGGAACGAGCAAGTATTGACGATGGCGATATCGGCATCCTGCGGGTCGAATGCCTCCTCGTAGCCCGCGGCGGTCAAAAGAGAACGCATGCGGTCGGTGTCAACCTCGTTCTTAGCGCACCCGAGGGTGATGTAGAGCACGGAGCCCAACGGTGTATCCATGTTGGAGAGCGGTCCTTTCGATTGATATTAGCGGTAGTTGGTGAACTGCAGCGGCTGGCCGTAGTCCTGGTCGCGCAGGAACTGAATCACGGTCTGCAACGCGTCCTTCGAAGCAGAGGAAACACGCAGTTTGTCGGCCTCGATGGTCACCTTGACCTTGAGCTTTTGATCCTTAATGTCCTTGTTGATCTTCTTGGCGGTCGCCTGGTCGATACCCTCGACGATATGGCCGAGCACGCGCACGGTGCCACCCGATGCCGCCTGCGGAGCATCCCACGAGACAGCCTTGAGGTCGATGCCGCGCTTGATGAGCTTGGAGCTCAGCACGTCAACAATCTGTTTGGAGACAAAGTCGGCCGGGGCGTTGATCGTAAAGAGCTTGTCGCCCTTCGAAAGCTCGATCGTGGCGCCGGAATCCTTAAGGTCATAGCGCTGGGAAATCTCGCGCGTGGTCTGCTGGAAGGCGTTGTCGACCTCTTGCATGTTGACCTCGGACACGACGTCGAAGCTGGAATCTTTAGCCATGATGTTTCCTTTCGCGTACGAGAGGCCTAGTAGCTATCGTACGAATAGTCGGTAGAATCGCTGGGCGTCTGACCGTCAGTTGCGGTATCGGCGCCATCCGTGGACTGGGTATCGGTACCGTCGGTGGTATCGGTACCATCGGTGGTGTCGGTACCATCAGAACTTTCACCATTCTCGGAATCAGACGTCTCCTTCTTGGGAACGGTGATCGTCACGCGCGCCACGCCCGAGGTCTTGGTATCGTAACGGACCTTTTCACCGTTCTTGGTAACGGTGACATCGGAAGGCTTGGACGTGGTGATCTCGATCGAGGACTCGGGCGTGTACTCCTGCTCAAAGGGGCCAGTCGCCTGGGCGCCATAGACCGACTTGCCGTCGACCTTGACCTCAATCCACGCGGTCTTTCCCTTGGCAACCGAGACCTTGACCTTCGTGACCTCGTTCTCTTCCTTCTTTGCCGTCGTCTTGGTAGCGTCCGAATCAGCCGACTCATCCGTCGCCTCATCGGTGTCTTCGTCCTCGTCGACCGTTTCGGACTTCTTAGAAGACTTCTTGGTCGTCGTCTTGGTAACAGCGGGCGTCTCAGGCGTGGTCTCGGGCGTCGAAGATGCGCAGCCGCGCAGAAGCACCACGATGAGCACAATCAACAGCAGCGCAACGGCACCGATGCCGGCGTAGACGATACGCGGATCGAGCCCGTTGTTTTGAGGAGTACGTGATCCGCCGCGTCCACGATTGGAACTGCTGCGGCCGCCTCCCTGAGGCATACGACCACGATTGCTATCGGAACGGCCGCGATAGCTACCCTGGCCCTGAAGGCTGCGCTGACCCGAGCGGGGCGCAAGTTCACCGCGGCCTTGATAGCCACGCTGGCCCGAACGCGGAGCCGAAGAGCGCTGGCCATACGGCTGTGATTGAGAGCGAAGACGCGGCGTCACCTGCGTGGTATCGGCATCCGCATAGCCACCGCGAGAGCGACCAGAAGAGACCCCACGGTAACCGCGATCGGAATAGCCGCCGTCGCCGTAGCCGGCACGAGGGTCACGAGCCACGCCGCGGGCAGCGGGAAGTGCACGGTCCTCGGGCATCGGCGTACTGCGGAACCGGTCACGCTGCGAACGAATCTCCTCGCCCGAACCCGTCTCGGTAATATAACCGGCCTGCTGAGGACGCTGTCCATAACGCGTCGAACGACCGCCCTGAACCATCAGGAAGCGCCCGTTATCGACCGAGGAACGCGAATTGACGTAGCCAGCGGCTTCCTGAAAACGACCGCCCTGCTGCGACGTCTCGCGCTCATATGCCATCAGATCGTCAAAGTAGGCATTGACGACCTCGCGCGGATTGAGGCCCAAAAAGCGAGCATAGCTCGAAATCATGCCCTGCGCATAGCCGCGCGGCGGCATCGAAGCAAAGTTACCGGTCTCGAAAAACTCGATGATCTGCGGCCTGATTTTGATGGTGTTGGCGACCTGCTGAATGGAAAGGCCCATTCGGCGACGCTGCTCGAGCAGCATGTCACCAAAGCGTGCAGCCATCAGAATCCTCCAAACTCACGATCTTCACGTGCCATCTCGGCGTCGACAGATTCCAGCGCGGCAAGCCCCTCCTCGTCCAGCAGGACCTCGCGCGGCTTGGAACCGTCGGGCGGACCGACGACACCCTTTTCTTCCAGCATGTCCATAATACGCCCGGCGCGCGCATAGCCAACCTTCAGACGACGTTGCAGGCCAGATGTGGAGCCAAGCTGCGATTCCACCACAATATGGGCGGCTTCCCAAATGAGAGGATCATCGTCTTGCGGCTCGGCGACTCCGGTGCGGACAATGCCGCCGCCACCCGCCATGGACATGGAAGCGGGCGCCACGGCGGACAGAATCTCCTCGTGGTAGTCGGGCTCGCTTTGCGACTTGACGAACTCGACAATCTCGTTGATTTCGTCGTCCGAGACAAAGCAGCCCTGGATACGGCGAGGCTTGCCCCAGTCGACCTTTGAGAACAGCATGTCGCCCAAACCGGTGAGCTTTTCGGCACCCATCTGGTCGATGATGACGCGCGAGTCAATGCCCGTGGCGACGTTAAAGGCGATGCGGTTGGTGATGTTGGCCTTGATGAGGCCCGTCACCACGTTGGAGCTGGGGCGCTGCGTGGCAACGATAAGGTGAATACCGGCGGCACGGCCCAGCTGGGCGATACGCACAATCGACGCCTCGACATCCTTACCGGCGACCATCATCAAGTCCGAGAGCTCGTCAATAATGATGACCAGGTAGGGCATCTTTTGCGGCGGGTTGTCGTAATGCTCAAACTCGCCGGCGGCCTGCTTTTCATTGTAGGTCGAGATCTTACGCACGTTGAGACGCTCGAAGACCTTCAGGCGACGCTCCATCTCGGACACGGCCCATTGCAGAGCGCTCGCGGCCTGCTTGGGCTCGGTCACCACGGGCACATAGAGATGCGGCAGACCGTTATAGCCCGCAAGCTCGACGCGCTTGGGGTCGACCATAATCAGGCGAACATCCTCAGGAAGGGCGCGCATGAGCAAGGTCGTGATGATGGAATTGATCATCACCGACTTACCAGAACCGGTCGTACCGGCGATCAACAGGTGAGGCATCTTGGCGAGGTCGGCGACAACCGGCGTGCCCTCGGCGTCACGGCCGATAGCGAGCTCGAGCGGACCGCCCTTCACATAGGGCAGCACGTCGCCCAGATTGACGTTCTGGCGCTTGCGGTTGGGAATCTCGATGCCCACGAGCGAGGTGCCGGGGATCGGGGCAAAGATACGCACCGACTGGGCAGCGAGCGAAAGCGCAATATCGTCCTCGAGGCTCGATATCTTGCTCACGCGCTCGCCCTCGCCAGGTTGCAGCTTAAAGGTCGTCACCGTGGGGCCGGCGATCCAGCCGACCACGCGGGCACTGCGGCCAAACTCAAGCAAGGTGGATTGCAGCGACTCAGCGGTCTGCTCCAGCTCCTTATCCGAAGACGCAGCGGAAGCCGACTGCGGGTTGGCATGCAGGATTTCGAGCGGCGGAAGCTTAAGGCCGTCCTCTTCTTCGCCCTCGTTATCTGCGGCGCCGTCGTCCACTCCCCCATCACGAGCCGCAGTCGATTCGACAGCACTCGTGGCAGGTGCATCGGCAACCTTGGGATGCTTCAGGAAGTCGGGAATCTGAGGTGCGGCCGAGACGGGATTCACGGCAAACGGAGGCTCGGACTCGTCGATCTTATCGGAGTTGTCTTCCATCGAAAGCTGACCGGTTACCTGGCCGCGCTTTGCATGGCGACGCAGCAGCAAAGTTGTCTTTGCGGTCTCAATCGGAGCCTCGTCGTCCTCGTCATCGCCCTCGGTGAGCTCAATCTCGCTATCGGACCAAGACGGGTCGGGCTCACTCGTATTGAGCTTAGGCGTAGACTTGCCCTTCTTGGCATGGCGACGCGGCAACAGCGTGGTCTTGGCTCGCTCGGCTTCAACCGACTCGGATACGTCGACAAACGGGTCATCGTCCTCGTCGTCATCGTCCAAAACCGGGTCCACATCGTTGCCCATGACCGTGGTCACGGCAGCATCGGAACCCTTTTGACGAAGAATGCTCAGGTGCGGACGGGCAACGCCGGGCACCGACAGGGCTTCGTCGTCACCCCAAGGGCTGGCGTTGACATCGGCACGACGGCGTTCGGCAAAATCGGCAGCGCGATCGCGTGCGGAGCGCAAAACGCCACCCACCGAAAAACCGATAATGACCAAACCAACGACGACAAGCCCCAGCAAGACAACCATGGCGATAGGTTTACCCAGAGCGTTTTGCAAGGCACTTGCGATAAAGGCGCCAATGTAGCCGCCCGACACGGAAAGGTTCTGCGGCGTAAACATAAGGTCGCACGAATCGCTCGTGCCCGGCACCATCAGCGAAAGAATGGAGACGACGGCGATAAAGACCACGGCGCCGCCCGCAACAGAGCGCACGTTGAGCGGCGAGTCCTCACCCAAAAAGAGCGTGGCGGCAAAAAGCAAGATGACGATCGGCAGCACGTAGGCGCCCAGGCCAAAGCCCAGGTGATAGAACCCGGCAACAGCAGCCGTCACGGGCGCAGTTGCCGGTGAGATAACGGCAATGAAGGACGCGATCGCCAAAACGGCAATGACCACGCCGGCGATATCGCGATTGGCCGAAGGCTCGACCAAGGGCTCAAAATCGTCGAAGTCTGCCTCATGGCCCTTATTGGCACGCAGATGGGAACCGGCACCCTTAGCAGATGCCGGTTGGTTGTTGGCTTTATTGCCTTTGGCGTTTTGTGCAGATCCGCGCGCCAAACTAAACCTCCATGACGACCGGGATGATCATCGGACGGGTACGCGTACGGCTCCAAATGAAGTTGGAGAGCGAATCGCGCACGGCCTTGCGAATGGCATCGGAGCCGCTGCTGGTAAAGCTAAACTTGCCCTTCTCGATCGTCTTCATGATGGACGCGGAGGCATCCTCGGAGAATTGATCGTCGATGGCAAACGAAACACCGCGGCCCGAGAACTCGATGGCCTCGATCTTCTTGTGCTTGAGCGAGACGATGGCAACGGCTGTGACCATGCCGTCGTTGGCGAGCTTTTGACGGTCGCGCAGGACGATGGGGTCGGTGTCGCCGATGCGTAGGCCGTCAACATAGACGACGCCGGACTCGACGGGCGTACCGCGCTTGACGATACCGCCGCGCATCTCGAGCGTGTCGCCGTTGTCGAGAATAAAGATATGATCGTCCTTGAGACCCATCTTGCGGGCCAGCTGGGCATGGGCGCGCAGATGCACGGCTTCACCGTGAACCGGCATAAAGTACGTGGGCTTGGCCATGGCCATCAGGAGCTTGAGCTCCTCCTGGCTACCGTGACCGGAAACGTGAACGAGAGCGCGGTTCTTATCCCACACGTCGCAGCCGAGCTTGGCCAGACTGTTGACGACCTGCTGGACGGCCTTCTCGTTGCCGGGAACGGGAGTTGCTGAGAGGATGACGGTATCGCCCTCGTGGATAGAGAGCGTCTTGTGCTCGCCGTTGGCCATGCGGGACAGGGCCGACAGCGGCTCGCCCTGCGAACCAGTGCACATGACGACGATCTTGTCGTCGGGCAGGTTATCAATGTCGAAGGCATCGATGATATCGGCGTCATCAATGTTGAGGTAGCCCAGCTCGCGCGCCACGCGGGTGTTCGTGAGCATGGAGCGACCGGTCACAACGACCTTACGGCCGCACTTGCGGGCGGCATCGCAGATCTGCTGCAAACGATGGATGTGGCTCGAGAACGATGCGACGAACACGCGACCCGGGGCGTTCTTGATGGCGTGCAGCAGGTTGGGGCCAACCTCGGCCTCGGACTTGGTAAAGCCGGGGACCGTAGCGTTGGTGGAGTCGGACAGAAGCAGGTCGATGCCCTGCTTGGCAAAGCGGCTGATAGCGGCATAGTCGGGCGTGACGCCGTCGATGGGCGTCTGGTCGAGCTTAAAGTCGCCGGTGTGCATAACGGTGCCTTGATTGGTGCGGATGAACACGCCCAGAGCGCCGGGGATGGAGTGCGTCATCGAGAAGAAGTCGAGCGAGATGCCGCCGAGGTTGACATGGCTGCCGCCCTTGACCTCGCGGAACTTGGGTGCGCGGATGCGGAACTCAGAAAGCTTGCCCTCGATAAAGCCAAGCGTCAGCTTGCTCGAGAAGATGGGCACCTTATTGTTGAGGTCCTGCAGCAGATACGGAAGCGAACCGGTGTGGTCCTCGTGGCCGTGGGTGACGACGATACCGCGGAGCTTCTCCTCGTTCTCTAGAACATAGGTGTAGTCGGGAAGCACCAGGTCGATACCGGGCTGGGAGTCATCGGGGAACATGAGGCCGGCGTCGACGAGCACCATGTCGTCGCCGCACTCGAAGACCGTCATGTTCTTGCCGATGCCATCAAGGCCGCCGAGCGGGATGATCTTCAAGGGAGATGATTTTTTAGCTGCCATAGGTTAGTGTGGTTTCCTTTCTTCGAAACGGGTCTGAAACAACCGACGGGGCGCTTCTGGCAAACCGACCGCCGGGAACGTACAAACATGCATCACAGAGTCGATGCAATAACCACAGTATGATACCCATTTGCACAACAACAGACCACCCATGCATCAAAGCCCCATCTGGACCTGTATATCCCGCCGGTTTCCCGTGGGGCGGGCACTGATGAAGTTTCCTGCTCTACAGTCCTGCTCACGACGGAGGCCACATTAAGTGGCCTCCTGTTCGTGCGGAACTCGCGATAAACTTCATCAGTGCCCGCCCCACGGGAAACCAGCCAATAAGGGATAGGTTTGTTTTGGTCGGTTTTATCTGGGAAGATGCTGCTGCGGCTATCTACAGATCTGAAATCTGACTACTGAATAGACTGTCTAACTAAATAGCGAGCGGCACTAACCAGCCCTTTTGCTTGCGCCCGGGAGGGGCGCATATGAAGTTTATCGCGAGTTCCGCACGCAAAGGAAAGCACTTAATGTGCGTTCCGTCTTGCGCAGGACTGTAGAGCAGGAAACTTTACCCGCGGACCCCGCCGGGAATAGCAAAAGGGCGACCCCATAGGAGTCGCCCTTGTTGAGCTGATTATGTACGGCTGTTACTCGGCGTCGTGGTGACGGCGGGGCTTGCGGCCTCCGTTATCGCCGGGGCGGCGC
>UQTR01000063.1 GCA_900544065.1 uncultured Collinsella sp. | reverse complement strand
AGCTACACCTGCGCCGACTGCGGCGAGAAGGTTATGAACGACGCCACGCTCGACGCCGTCATCAAGCTCTTCCACGAGAAGGGCTCCGACGCCTGGTTCACCGACGCTCCCGAGAGCTACCTGGGCGAAGCCTGCGTCTGCCCCAAGTGTGGCGGCCATCACCTCAAGGCCGATAAGGACATCCTCGACGTGTGGTGGGATTCCGGCGTCTCCTGGAAGGCCGTCTGCGAGTACCGTCCCGAGCTGGAGTATCCGGCGGACGTGTATCTTGAGGGCTCCGACCAGCACCGCGGTTGGTTCCAGAGCTCGCTGCTCACCTCGGTGGGTGCCAATGGTCACGCCCCGTACAAGGCGGTCGTCTCGCAGGGCTTCACCCTCGACGGCCAGGGCCGCAAGATGTCCAAGTCGCTCGGCAACGTCATCGACCCCAACAAGGTCTGCGACGAGATGGGCGCCGACATCATCCGCTTGTGGGTCGCCTCGGTCGATACCAGCTCCGACGTGTCCATCGACCACGAGATCCTTGCTCGTACGTCCGATGCCTACCGTCGTTTCCGCAACACGCTGCGCTTCCTGCTCTCCGAGCTCGAGGGTCAGTTTGAGCCCGAGACCGATGGAGTCGCCTTTGCCGACCTGCTGCCGCTCGATAAGCTCATGGTTGCCCGCCTGACCCAGGTTCAGGCCGAGGTCGACGATGCCTACGCCAGCTACGAGTTCCCGCGCGCCTACCGTGCGCTCTACGACTTCGTGGTTACCGAGCTCTCCAACGTGTACCTTGACGCCCTGAAGGACCGTCTGTACTGCGAGAAGCCCGGCTCGCTCGAGCGTCGCAGCGCCCAGACCGTGCTGGCCGAGCTCTTCTCGATGCTCATGCGCGACCTGCAGCCGATCCTGTCCTATACGGTCGACGAGGCCATGGCCTATGCGCCCGCCGGCTGCGTCGATCACCAGAAGTACGCAGCGCTGCTCGATTGGTACAAGTCGCCCATCACGGTCGACGAGGCCAATGAGTTCGAGGGCGTGCTCGAGGCTTCCCTCGAGCTTCGTAGCGCCGTGACCAAGGCCCTTGAGGATGCCCGCTTCGCCGGCACCTTCACCAAGAGCCAGCAGGTCCGCGTCAAGGCGGTCGTTCCCGCCGAGATGTATGCGCTGCTGACCGGCGACAAGGCCGTCGACCTGGCCGAGTTCTACATCGTCTCCGATGTTGAACTGACCCAGGGTGAGGAGCTCTCCGTTGCTATTGAGGCTGCCGAGGGCGAGTGCTGCGACCGTTGCTGGAACTTTCGCACCACCGTCGGCGAGTACAACGGTCATGCGCATATCTGCAAACGTTGTGCCGAAGCGCTGTAGGGCGCGGTAACGCGGCGTTTCCGTTGTAGGAACTAAAGCTATTTAGCGACATTCCGGTTTTCGGAATGTCGCTTTTGTTTTGTGCTGGTTATTTGGCTTTCGTTAATGAATATGCTGCATGTTTCATGCGTGTCACTATAAGATGATTACTTGCACTAAACGTAATTCGATGTTCTTGAGGGTAGGGGATTGATTTGGGTCGTACTGGGGATATGACGCCGCCTTTGCGTTGGCGGTTGGGTGTTGCTGGTGGTGTAGCGCTCGTTGTGCTGCTTGTTGACCAGCTGACCAAGCTTGCGGTTCGTGCCGTGGGCGACGCTTTGCATGTGACCGTCATCCCCGGTGTCATCGACTTTATGTTTGTCCGCAATATCGGTGCTGCCTTTAGCATGGGCGAGGGGCATGGCATCGCGTTTGCCGTGCTGGCGTTGGCGGTCATTATCGCTATTGCCGTGTACCTCGTTCGTGCGCCCCAGCTCGCCCATCTTGAGGTTGTGGGCATGGCGATGGTTGCGGGCGGTGCTATCGGCAACGCTATCGATCGTTTGGCCTTTGGCTTCGTGACCGATTTTATTGCCACCACCTTCATCGACTTCCCCGTCTTCAATGTGGCCGATATCGGCATTACCTTGGGCGTCGTGCTCGCCCTTTTTGGCTACATGTTCTTGAGCCCCGCGGCCCGTGAGGTCGATGCGACCGCCGAGCTTAACGCCCGTGACGAGGCCCGCGCCAAGCGCAAGGCTAAACAACGTGGGGAGCGTGCCCGCAAGATTCGCGAAAGGAATGAGCGCTAATGGCCGACATCCATATCCTTGTTGCAGACGATGCCGCTGGTCAGCGTCTTGACGCCTATCTGGGCGCCAATGACGGCTGCCCTACGCGCTCTGCCTGCGCGCATCTGATTGAGGGCGGTGCCGTATGCGTCAATGGCGAGACCTGCCTGTCCAAAAAGTACGCCGTGCGAGCCGGCGACCGTATTTCGGTCGATTTGCCCGAGCCGCACGACCCCGCCGATGTGATTCCCGAGGCCATCCCGCTCGACATTCGCTATGAGGACGACTATCTCATTGTGCTCTCCAAGCAGCGCGGCCTGGTATGCCATCCTGCGCATGGTCATGAGAGCGGTACGCTCGCGAATGCCCTGGTCTTTCACTGCGGTATCGACCATCTTGGTACCGTGCAGGGCGAGGACCGCCCCGGCATCGTGCATCGCTTGGATCGCGATACCTCGGGTCTCATGCTTGCGGCCAAGGACGACGACACCCAGCGCGCGCTCCAAAACCTTATCCGTACGCGCACGCTCGACCGCCGCTACATTACGCTTGTTCACGGTCATATCGCCATGAATGAGGGCACCATTAACACCGGCATTGCCCGTTCTACGCGTGACCGTGTCAAGATGGCGGTTTCGGACGATCCTTTCGCACGCCAGGCCATTACGACCTTTAAGGTTCTCGAGCGCTTTGATTCCACGCGTTTTGACGACGGCTATACGCTCGTCGAGTGTCATCTGTTTACGGGCCGCACACATCAGATTCGCGTGCATATGCGCCATATCAACCACGCCTGCGTGGGCGATCCGCTCTACGGCAAGTGCGATGTACGCGCCGATCAGGGCCTGACCAGGCAATTCCTTCATTCTTGGCGCGTCGCATTCGACCATCCCGTGACGGGGGATCGCGTTGAGTGCCGCGACGAGCTGCCGTGGGATCTCGCTGCGGTTCTTGACGACCTGGCCCCGCGCTCGCTTGGCCGCACCGCTGCCGGCGACGACATCGTCCCGCAGCTCGGTCTTCTCGAAGCCTAGCCAGTATTAGGTGGTTTCTTGAACTCGGTCACCCTACGGTAATATATACGTTTGTTTACGTAACGCGTTCCTGGGAGCCTGCATGCTCGCCTTTTTACAAACTAACACGCCCATCGTGATCTTCAACCAGATTGTCGTCACGCTGCTCACGGTCTGCTTTCTGTACCAGGTGGTCTTCTTTGTCATCGGCGCTCTCCGTGGCGAGGTCGCGCCTCCCAAGGCCAAAAAACTCCACCGCTATGCCTTCTTTATTGCGGCGCATAACGAGGAAGCCGTGATCGCCAACCTCGTTCGCTCCATCAAGGACCAGGATTATCCATCCGAGCTTATCGAGGTCTTTGTCGTCGCCGATGCCTGCACCGACAACACCGCGCAGCTCGCGCGCGAGGCCGGTGCCATTGTTTACGAGCGCAATGACCTGGCTCGTAAGGGCAAGAGCTGGGTCATGGACTTTGGTTTCGATCGCATTCTCAATGAGTATCCCGATACGTTTGAGGGCTACTTTATCTTCGATGCCGATAACGTTATCTCCCGCGATTACGTCTCCAAGATGAACGATGCCTTTGACCAGGGCTTCCATGTGGTCACGAGCTATCGTAACTCCAAGAATTTCGGCAGCTCGTGGATCTCTGCAGCTAATGCCACCTGGTATTTGCGTGAGGCTCGCTTCCTCAACAACGCGCGTAATATCTGCAAGACGTCCTGCGCTGTCTCGGGTTCGGGTTACCTTATCTCGGCGAGCGTGATCGAGGGCATGCACGGTTGGCAGTTCCATACGCTGACCGAAGACATCCAGTTCACCACGTTCTGCGCTATTCACGGCATTCGCATCGGTTATGCGCCGGCGGAGTTCTTTGACGAGCAGCCCGTGACGTTTAAGGCGTCCTGGAAACAGCGCATGCGTTGGACCAAGGGCTTCTACCAGGTGTTCTTTACCTACGGTAAGCACCTGGTCAAATCGACCTTCCGCTATCATCGCTTTGCTGCCTACGACATGTTTATGACCATCGCTCCGGGCATGCTGCTGTCCCTGATCTCCATGCTCGCCAATGCGACCTTCCTCATCGTGGGCGGACTTTCGCATGGCTTCTTGGCCACCGAGGTCGAGATGCAGGCTTGTGCCGCCTCGCTCATTATGACCTTCGCGATGATGTACCAGACCTTCTTTATCCTGGCGCTGCTCACGACCATCTTTGAGTACAAGCATATTCACTGCGCGCAAAAGTGGCGTCTGGTAACCAACCTGTTTACCTTCCCGATCTTTATGTTCAGCTATATCCCCATCACGGTGGCAGCGCTGTTCCTGAAGGTTGACTGGGTCCCGACGCAGCACGCCGTCAACGTTACCCTCGACGAGGTCATGCAAGGCGCCAAATAACCACCATCAAAACCACCACAAAGGGGACAGGCCCTTTGTGGTGGTTTTTGCTTTTGTAATGCAGCTCGAGGAGGTGCTCGATGGTCTATATCCCGTTTTGGATTTGCATCTTTGCCGGCGCGGCGATTGATGCCCGTGAGCGGCGGTTTCCGAATACGCTTGCCGGAGCGTGTGCGGTGGCGGCATTAGCAGGCGTTTGGCTCGACAAAGGCGTTAACACGGCGCTTGACCACGCTGGTCTTGCGGTCATCGTCTACCTTGCCCTTGTGTTGACTGAGTCCCTCTGGCGTCGTCTTCGCCAAACCCCGGGCATCGGCATGGGAGATGTCAAGGCACTCTTCGCGCTTTGCACGCTCGACCCTCTGGGCGGTATCGTGGCATTTGCCGTCGCGCTCCTGGTCCTTGCCATCTCCTGCCTCCTCACAAAATCGCGCTCCCTGCCATTGCTCCCGTTTTTGGTGCCGATATTTGCCATAATCGAGGTCGTGGGCTGCACATTGTAACTGATTGCGCATCCTTCTTAAGGAGCATGCCATGGCAATTAATCAAGAAACGGCCGTCATTAAGGCGCGCATGGACCGCATTCCCGCGGCGTTGTCGCCCGAACTCGTCGAGCGCATTTCCGCCGATCGTGCTTCGGGTGCCGTCAACCCGTATCGTTGCAACGACGACCAGGTCATTCGTCGTATTGATCGCGCTGCCGACAAAGGCACGCTCATGCGTCCGGCGTTTATGCGCGATACCGAAAAGATTCTTCATCTTCCGGCGTACACGCGTTATGCAGGCAAAACGCAGGTCTTTAGCTTCCGTAGTAATGATGATCTGTCGCGGCGCGGATTGCACGTGCAGCTTGTCTCGCGCATTGCGCGCGATATCGGTCGCGCCCTGGGGCTCAACTGCGATCTGATCGAGGCGATTGGCCTGGGCCATGACTTGGGACACACGCCCTTCGGCCACGCCGGCGAGCGCTTTCTCAACGATATTTACCACGAGCGCACGGGTCGCTACTTTTTCCATAACGTGCAGTCGGTTCGCGTGCTCGATGCGCTGTACGGCCGCAACGTGTCGCTCCAGACGCTCGATGGCGTGTTGTGCCATAACGGCGAGTACGAGCAGCGTGTTTTTGAGCTTTCGGACATGGGCTCCTTTGACCAGTTCGATCAGACGGTTGAGGACTGCATTGCCAAGGGCTATAGCGCAATTGAGCACCTACGTCCCATGACGCTCGAGGGCTGCGTGGTTCGCATCTCGGATATCCTTGCCTATGTTGGACGCGATCGCCAAGATGCCATTGCGGCGGGCCTGCTGGCGCCCGACGCCTTTGACGATGACCTGGGCGGAGCATACAACAGCTGGATCCTTACGCACGCTTCCATCGATATCGTTGAGCATAGCTACGGCAAACCGCGTATCGAGATGAGCGAGGACCTGTTTGAGGAGATCCGCCGGGCCAAGCGCGAGAACTACGAGAAGATCTACAGCAAGGGCGGTATCGAGGGTGATTCCGAGGCGGAGCTGCGCGAGGCATTCGAAAAGCTCTACGATCGTTGCCTGCAGGATCTAAATAAAGGCGACGAGTCCTCTTACATCTTTAAGCATCATATTTCGCGCATTGAGCAGCAGCTTTCCTACTACGATCGCACCTATGCCTGGCAGGACGACAAGGATCAAGCGGTGGTGGATTATATCGCGAGCATGACGGACGGCTATTTCTGCGAGCTGACGAGCAAGCTATTCCCGGGCTTGAAGTTTCCACACCGTACCTATATTAACGAACGGTAGTTCGTATATATTCGGTATACTGTTGACGAGCAAAGCTTTTGATTGATGCATGGGATGGCTATGGACGACCTTTTTTCTGCCTCGACGCGCGAGCGTTCCTTTAAAAATGCGCCGCTCGCGGTGCGCATGCGTCCCAATTCGCTCGACGAGTACGTGGGCCAGCATAAGGCCGTGGGCAAGGGTTCGTGGTTGCGTGCGGCAATCGAGCATGATGTGCTATCGAGTGTGATTCTATATGGGCCGGCCGGTACGGGCAAAACGACGCTGGCCCACATTATCGCTAACCATACCAAGAGCGAGTTTGTCGAGGTCAGCGCCGTCACGGGTACCGTGAAGGACCTGCGTCGCGTGATTGACGAGGCCAAGACGCGCTTGAATACGTACGACCGTCGCACCATCTTGTTCATCGACGAGATTCACCGTTTTTCGAAGTCGCAGCAGGATGCGCTTTTGCATGCGGTTGAAAACCGTACCGTCATTATGATTGGCGCCACGACGGAGAATCCGTACTTTGAGGTCAACTCGGCGTTGCTCTCGCGTGGTCGCGTGGTGGAGCTTGAGCACTTGAAGGACGAGGATATTGCCACGCTGATTGAGCGTGCACTCGAGGTACCGCAGGGTCTGAACGGCAAGTTCTCGGCCGATGAGGATACGGTTAAGACCATCTGCACGCTGGCCGCGGGTGATGCTCGCTCGGCGCTCACGACGCTCGAGCTTGCAAGCGAGATTGCCGTAACGCGTCCAGATACCGAGGGAACGCCAGCGCCGGCGGCGGGGGAGCGCTATCCCATCACCGTGGATGACGTTAAGATTGCCAACCCGCGTCGTGGCTTCTCGTACGACAAAAACGGTGACATGCACTACGACATTATCAGTGCGTTCATCAAGTCTATGCGCGGAAGCGACCCCGATGCCACCATTTATTGGCTCGCGCGCATGATCGATGCAGGAGAGGATCCCAAGTTTATTGCGCGCCGCATTATGATCCACGCTTCCGAGGACGTCGGCAACGCCGATCCGCAGGCGCTTTTGGTGGCACATGCAGCATTTAAGTCTGCCGAGGTCATTGGCTATCCCGAATGCCGCATTAACTTGGCTCAGGCTGCGCTCTATGTGTGCCTGGCGCCTAAATCTAACGCGTGCGAAGCCTCGATCGATGCGGCGCTGGCCGACATCCATAGCAGCGGCATGCGCGAGGTGCCGAGTTATCTGCGCGATCGCCATCGCCCTGGCAGCGATGAGTACGGTGTGTACAAGTATCCGCACGATTATCCCGAAGGCTGGGTCGATCAGCGCTATTTGCCCGAAGGCCTGGAGCGCGGCGCGTTCTGGCAGCCTGCCGGCCGCGGCTGGGAAGAGTGGCGTGTGGAGCAAAGCGAGCGCGACCGTAGCGGGAATGCTCCCAAGTAGCTGCTGATTATTTTGTCCCACGATCTCACGCTTGGCATGTTCGGTCCCCTTTGGGGTACCATTAACAACGTCTGTATTTCGATTCCTTCGGGAGGCTTGTATGAGTCCCATTCAAATCGCCCTGCTGCTGCTCGCCGTTGCCGGCGTGTGGGCTGTTATCGAGCTCGCGCTCACACTGCGCAAGACCCGCACTGTCGTCGACTCGCTCGATAAGACGGTGACCGACCTCAACAACACGATCGCCGAGGCTCAGCCCGTGGTGGCAAAGCTCGATGGCGCCGTTGACGAACTTACGCCGGCACTTGCCCAGGTGGAGCCGCTCCTCAAATCGAGCAAGACCGCTGTGGACGCCCTGACGTCCAACCTCGTTGAGGTTGAGGCGGTCGTTCGCGACATCTCCGAGGTTACGGGCAGCGTGGCCGAGGCCAGCAATGCCGTATCGAGCGTGACCGACTCTGCCGCGGGCGCCGTGCAGAAGCTTTTCAATAAGGTGAAGGCTCCTGCAGCCGACGCCGATCGCAAGCTCGCCGCTGCCGCCACCGAGGCCGAGCAGCCTACCGAGCGCGTTCTGATTGGTGAGGCTGAGGACGAGGCCGCCGATGGTGCGGATGCGGCTCAGAAGCCCGCAGCCAAGACTGCTCAGTATTACACCTATACGCCCGCCGAGACCTCCGAGGAGTCCTGCGATGAGTAGCGAAGCAACCTGCCCCATTACGCTGAGCGTTGCCGGTGATCCGCGTCTCGCGCGCTTGGTGCGCATGACGGCCGCCAACGTCGGCGCCCTGTGCTCTATGTCCGTTGATCGAATCGAGGACATCCGTATGGCTGCCGAGGAAGCCTTCATCTTTGGCTGCACGGCCGTTGATTCCGACGATATCTCGATCAAATTCGATGTCGACGAATCGCATGTGGGCATGACCTTTACCTTTGGCGACCAGGCGACTGTCGATGAGGATGACCAGGCTGCCGTGTATGCCGAGCTCATTCTTGCAAGCGTGTGCGATTCCTACGAAAAGACTGCGGCGCCCTTAACGCTTTCCCTCGACCTCAAGGCGGATATCTAATATGACCGAACGTTCCCGGAGCGGCAAGACCGCTTGGGACAAGGAGAAAACCCGCGAGCTGTTTCGTCGCTATAAAGAGACCGGTGATCCGGACGCACGCGAGCAGCTCGTCATGTCCCATATGAACCTGGTAAGGTTTCTTGCCAACAAATTTAAGAATCGCGGCGAGCCGCTCGATGACCTTTTGCAGGTCGGCTATCTGGGCTTGCTTAAAGCTATCGACCGCTTTGATCCCGAGCGCGGGCTCGAGTTCACCACGTTTGCCACGCCCACCATCCTGGGCGAGATTAAGCGCCACTTCCGCGACAAGGGCTGGAGTGTGCGCGTGCCGCGTCGTCTGCAGGAGCTCTCTGCCAAGGTTAACCAGGCCACCGACAAGCTCACCAACGAGCTTCAGCGTTCGCCCAAGGTTGAGGAAATTGCCGATTACCTGGGCGTGACCGTCGACGAGGTGCTCGAAGCCATGGAATCGTCCTCGGCCTACACCTCGGTGCCCATCGAGGCCCCCGGTGCGTCCGATTCCGACGATGCGCCTTCGATTCTCGATCGCTACGCCGACGACGACAACGAGCTCGACTTTACCGACGATCGCCTGGTAATCGAGGAAGCCATCCGCGATTTCTCGCCTCGCGAGCGCGAGGTTATCGAGCTGCGCTTCGTAAAGGGCATGACCCAGATCGAGATTGCCAAGAAGCTGGGCATCTCGCAGGTGCAGGTCTCGCGCCTGCTGCGCCGTACCCTTAAGAAGATTCAGGACAAGATCGACCCCGACGGAGTGATGGTTCGTTCATGAGTGAGCACCCCCAACAAACCGACCGCACGCTTCGCGACACCCGTATTCTGACGCTGCGCATTTGGGGCGTCGTCGGCTGCATTGTCATCGCTGCCGTCATCTTTAACCTTATGGGCATCCTGGCGCCGGTTATCGAGTTTTTGGCAGTCGGCTCCATCATTGCCTTTGTGATGTCGCCGATAACCAACTGGCTCGAGCACCATGGCGTAAATCGTGGCATCGGTTCGCTTATCGCGCTTATTGTGGTCGTTGCCATGCTCGTCGGCGTCGTTTGCATCTTGTCGCCGATTCTCTTTGGTCAGATCATGGAAGTCCTGAGCCGCCTGCCCGAGCAGCTTCGTGTTGCTGGTGGCGACCTCAACGAGATGATCTCGCATGCCAAGACGCTCAACAACACGCCGCTCAAGGAGTATCTGGACGATAACCTTTCTTCGCTCGTCACGGTGGCGTCCAAGTATGTCTCACAGATTGCCGCCGAGCTCGGTCGTGGTGTATTCCCGCTCATTACCAATACGGCCTCGCAGCTGTTCGTCATCTTCCTGGGCTTGGTGCTTGCCTACTGGTTGGCCTGCGACTATCCCCGTATGCACCACGAGGTCTGCACCATCATCGGTCAGGAAAAGGAGACCTCGTACCGCTTTATGGTCGCGATTCTTTCGCGCTCGGTCGGCGGTTATATGCGCGGCATGGTCGTGACGTCCATCTGCGGTGGCATCCTCGCCTTTATCGGCTTTACGCTCATTGGCCATCCGTATGCGGCACTCATGGCCATCTTTACCGGCATCATGCACTTGGTCCCGGTCGTCGGTCCCTGGGTGAGCGCGGCGATTGCCACCGTGCTCGGCTTTATGTTCAGCCCGATGCTGGCGTTGTGGACCTTGATCGTGACCATGGTGGCACAAAATGTCACCGACAACGTCATTTCGCCTAAGGTCATGCAGAGCTCGGTTCAGGTGCATCCCATTATGAGCCTGACGGCCCTTGTTATCGGTTCGGCGCTTATGGGCCCCATCGGCATGGTCATCGCCATCCCGCTGTGCGCGGCCCTCAAGGGCATTTTCGTCTACTACTTTGAGAACGAGACCGGTCGCCAGCTCGTGGCATATGATGGCGCCGTGTTTAAAGGCACGCCGTATCGTGATGCCGAGGGCAACCCGGTCGCCGCCTACGACGCGCTTGGAGACGATACGTTCATTTACGAGTCCGAGCTCATCGGCAACGAGACTGCGCCCGAGGCCCGGGCAATGCCCAAGCCCGAGCTCGAGAATCCTTGGATTAAGCTCTCGGGTCTTCAGCCCGACGCGACAGGCTTTTTCAAGAATCCCTTCGCCAAGGATGACGATTCCAATACGGACGACGACACCAAAACCGGCATCGACGGCTCCATGGACGATTCGGATTCCAAATAGGCCTGTTAGCGTTTCTTTATGTTGTAAAAGACAAGAAACACGAGCAAAGCGATTGATAAGGGGCCGGCCACATAGAAATAGAGGATGTCAATTGCGCGTAGTACGCAATAAGTGTTATTTCCGGACGTTACCGCGTACAATATGTAGCCAAATGCTGGTTGGTTTGCGTACCAGCGGGAGAAGGCTAAGAGCGCTAAAAGTGCTACTACCAGAAGGACATTCAGGACAAATCGTTTGCTTTTCATTGATCGCTCCTTCCGGGTGAGTCTTATATGTAATTCTACAGCAGCCATTTTTTTTCAAAGAATACGACTGTCCTAAATAACGTGCACTTTCGCTGGAGGGTCGCTGTTTGGCGGCCCTCTTTTTTGCACAGGCGCGGTGGGATGGTAATATCGTTACGTTTGAACTGTTTCGATGTGAAACCGAGGAGATTCCCTCTATGAGTGCTGACTACCCGTCAATGACTACGGCCGAGATTCGCTCTAAGTTTCTCAACTTCTTTGAGGAGCGCGGTCTTAAGCTCTATCCTTCTTCGTCCCTCGTTCCCGACGATCCTTCGCTGCTGCTTGCCAACGCCGGCATGAACCAGTTTAAGGAGTACTACCAGGGCAAGAAGACCATGAAGGAGATCGGCGCTATCTCCTGCCAGAAGTGCGTCCGCACCAACGATATCGACTGCATCGGCGAGGACGGCCGTCACCTGTCCTTCTTTGAGATGCTCGGCGACTTCTCCTTTGGCGGCGTCTCCAAGCAGCAGGCCTGCGCTTGGGCCTTTGAGCTCATCACCAAGGAGTTCAAGCTGCCGCTTGACCGCCTGTACTTCACCGTCTTTACCGAGGACGACGAGACCCACGACGTGTGGCGCTCTCTGGGCGTTGCCGAGGATCACATCTCGCGTCTGGGCGAGGACGACAACTTCTGGGCCGCTGGCCCCACCGGCCCCTGCGGTCCGTGCTCCGAGATCTACTTTGACATGGGCGAGGAGGTCGGTTGCGGCAGCCCCGACTGCAAGCCCGGCTGCGACTGCGACCGCTTCCTTGAGTTCTGGAACCTCGTGTTTACCCAGTACGACCGCCAGGAGGACGGCTCCATGCCGGAGCTGCCGCACCGCAACCTCGATACGGGCATGGGTCTGGAGCGCATGGCCGCTATCATGCAGCACAAAACCGCTAACTACGACGGCGATCTGATGCAGCACCTCATCAAGCTCGGTGAGGAGATTAGCGGCAAGACCTATGACGCCGACGATTACTCCGGCGCCAGCCGCTCCCTGCGCATCATCGCCGACCATTCCCGTGCCGTCGACTTTATGATCTCGGACGGCATCCTTCCCGGTAACGAGGGTCGCGAGTACGTCCTTCGCCGCCTGCTCCGCCGCGCCGTGTTCCACGGTCGCCTGCTGGGCATCGAGGGTGCCTTCCTGACCAAGTTTATCGACGAGGTCAACGCTCAGATGGGCGAGGCCTATCCCGAGCTGCTCAAGAACGTCGCGCTCGTCAAGGGCATCGTCGCCTCCGAGGAGGAGCGTTTCTCCACGACGCTCGACAACGGCCGCGTTTACCTGGACGAGGCCCTGGCCGCACTTGCCGAGGGAGCCGTCCTTCCGGGCGACGTTGCCTTTAAGCTGCACGATACCTTTGGTTTCCCCATCGACCTGACTGTCGAGATCGCCGGCACCGCCGGTCACGACGTCGATATGGACGGCTTCACCGCCTGCATGGAGGACCAGAAGGCTCGCGCCCGCGCCAACGCCAAGGGCGACGCCTGGGGTAGCTTCAACGACGTGTGGGTCGAGCTTTCCGACAAGGTTGCCGCGACCGAGTTCGACGGCTATGACAACGACGTCATCGAGGGCGCCAAGGTTGTCGCCATCGTTCGCAACGGCGAGTCCGTCGAGTCCGCTGCCGCCGGCGAGGACGTCGAGGTCGTGCTCGACCGCACCCCGTTCTACGCCGAGATGGGTGGCCAGCAGGGCGACGCCGGTGAGCTTTCCGCCGAGGGCGTTGCGCTGACTGTTGCCGACACCAAGAACCACAACGGCCTGTATGCTCACGTCGCCCACGTTGCCGAGGGCGCGCTGACCGTCGGTGCTGCCGTGACCGCCGCGCTCGACGCCGAGCGCCGTGGTTTCCTGCGCCGAAACCACACCGCCACCCACCTGCTCGACGCTGCGCTTAAG
>UQTR01000062.1 GCA_900544065.1 uncultured Collinsella sp. | reverse complement strand
TACGAGATGTCTTAGGGTCTCGTGGGCTCGGAGATGTGTATAAGAGACAGCTCGCTGCCAAAGACCAGGTAGTCGCCATCGCGGTAGGTACTCTGCGCATAGGTTCGGCGCGCCTTTTTGGTCAGCAGATGCAGGCGCTCGTCGGCGGGGGAGAGGCCGTTGCGCGCAAGGAAATCCTCCCAGCCGGCATAGGTCGTCACGTCCAAGTTTTGCCAGTAGCCCAGACCGGCGCGACGTACCGTCTTGTCATCGAGCGAAAAGCCCAGTGGCTCCACCAGATGCAGATGGGCGCCGGTGACCACGCAGGTACGGCCGATATTGCCCGTATTGGCCGGAATCTCGGGTGCATACAGCACGATATTGAACATGAATCTCCTTGGCTCAGAACGAAAAACCACCACGAAGGGTACCTTCGTGGTGGTTAGGCGGTTACGTGGGCGGAAAATGCCCGCTTGGATAAACCTAGGCGCGGTGCCAGTCGGTCAGGCAGGCATCGAGGGAGGCGATGAGCGCATCCTTGTCCATGTGACGGCCAATGATGCACAGGCTCGTCATGCGGTCGCCCGTCTCGTCGTCCCAAATCTGCATGATCTCGGGGTTCTCGTCGATGATCTTCTGCTTCTCGCCCTCGGGCGCCGAATCGACAAACAGGCCGTTCTCCATCAGGCGCATCTGGTGGCCGGCCTGCTCAAACATGTAGCACATGTCCGGATCGCCGGTCTGCCACAGCGGACCCTTGACGCGGATGACCTCGTCGGGCCACTCCTGCTCAACAAAATCGGTGAACTTCTGCAGGTCAAACGGCTTGCGGCGCGAGTACACAAAGGTCTCGATGTCGTACTCGAGCACCTCGGGGTCGTCGTGCTCCTCGGGATGCTCCATGGCCTCGATCCAGGCGGCGGAGTTGTAGGCGCGCATAAAGTCGAAGCGGTCGGTATCGAGCAGCTCCTCCATGGGGACCTCGCCGTTTTGGGCCTCGACAATTACGGCGTCTTTCTGCAGGCTGCGCACGATGGCCTTGAGCTCGGCAATCTGCTCAGGCGTCACGGTGTCGGTCTTGTTGAGGATCAGCGTGGAGCAGAACTCGATCTGCTGGATGAGCAGGCTCTCGATGTCGTCCTCGTCGATATCCTCGGCCAGCAGGTCGCGACCGCCGTTGAACTCGTCGTACATGCGGGCGCAGTCGACCACAGCCACGATGTTGTCGAGCGCGAGCTTGGGCTCGCCGCCCACCTTAGCCTCATCGCAGAAGCTCGAGATGGTGTAGGCGATGGGGATGGGCTCGCAAATGCCCGATGCCTCGATGATGATGTAGTCGAAGTTGCCCGAATCGGCGATGCCCTGCAGCTGGTTGGCCAGGTCATCCGAAAGCGTGCAGCAGATGCAGCCGTTGGTGAGCGGGATGAGGTCGTCGGTCTCGGAAAGGCCGCCGTCGGCGATGAGGCTGGCATCGACGTTGATCTCGCCGATATCGTTGACGATCACGGCGGCGCGGATGCCGCCGTCGTTAGCGAGGATGTGGTTGAGCAGCGTGGTCTTGCCGGCACCGAGGTATCCGGTAAGCATGATGATCTTCACGGGTTTGTTGGGCATGTGCCCTCCTTTGTTAGACATGGCTTACAGTTGAATCATATGCCAAACGCCTGCTCTTATACCCACGCGCTGGCAAATAACACAGGCTACTCCCAGGCTCCCCATACATCGGGGCAATAACCGACGGTGGCCTTTTTGCCGTTGCGCACGATGGGCTCGGCTAGAACCTGCTGGTTCTCGAGCAGCTTGTCGAAGCGCTGGCTAGGGGTGAGGTGCTGGATGAGCGCGAGCATCTCCTCGTCCTTGGCCTTGGGGTTGAGCAGCTTGTCGATGCCGCCGACCGCCTGCATCACGCTCGTGAGCTCGCCCTTGCTCATCTCCTTTTCCTTAAGGTCGATAAACTGCACCTTAATGCGGCGCTCCTTAAAATAGCGCTGGGCCTTCTTGGTATCGAACGACTTCTTAGTCCCGAAGATTTGAATATTCATGGCCCCGCCGCTCTATCGAATGAAGTTGGTCGTTGCGCGATCTGCCTCGGGCGCGTTGATACCGGCGGCTTGTCCCGCCTCGATGCAGCGCAGGAGCCAAGCCATGTTTTTGCCGATGTTTCGCATGGTGGCAAGGCCCTCGGCATCCCCATCGGCGTCGCCGGGCACGCGGCCAAACACGTTGTTCCAGTAGGTGGAAGCAACCACGGGCATTTGGTTGATGGTGAAGTACTTGTTGAGCACGTCGAAGGTCGTCGACGTACCGCCGCGACGGGCGACGGCGACGGCAGCGCCCGGCTTGTGTGCAAAGGCTTTGCCTCCGGCATAGAATACGCGATCGAGGGCCGAGAGGATGCGTCCGCTGGGATGCGCATAGTAGACAGGTGAGCCAAAGACAAAGCCATCTGCCTGCTCGGCGGCAGCGATGAGCTCGTTCACCACGTCGTCGTCAAAGGTGCAGCGACCGCCAAGTTTGCCACACTGGCCGCAACCGATGCAATCGCGAATGGGCTTGGCGCCCAGCTGAAACGCCTCGGTATCAATGCCTTCGGCAATGAGCTGCTCGGCGACTTCGGCGAGTGCGCGGGCGGTGTTGCCGTTTGCCTTGGGGCTGCCATTGACCAAAAGAACCTTCATCACAAACTCCCTCTGCTTTTGGTGACTTCTGCAGAGGATTATCGCACGATGGGGGAGGCGGCGCGGGCGCGGCGCTAATCCAGTTTGGTACCTGGCACCTGCACGGCTTTCCCGAGCAACGCTTTGAGCTCGTTCAAAATGGAAACGGGCTGACGGTCGACGCCGTCCAGATGGAGCGTGGCCACGCGAATGGGCGGCTGATATTCAAGCGAGCCGATGAGCACGGGAGTACCCAGGAACCGTTCGATGTCGCTTGCGATCTCGTCGATTGCCTCGGGGCCGAGCTCATCGAAGAGTGCCACGAACATCGGCCCCGTTGAGCGGAACAGGCGGCCCTTGCCGCGCGAACAATCCATGAGGCAGGCGGCGCTTTCGGCGAGCACGCGGTCGCCTGCATCGAATCCAAAGCGGGCATTGACCTCGGCGATATCGTCGACCTTAATGGCAATAAAACCTGCCTCGTGCGGCACGTGGCGCATCTCTCCAATAGCGTTGACCAGTGCGTGGACATCGCCCAGGCCCGTTACTGAGTCGGTCGTATCCGCTAGGCTTCGGTTGATGATAATGCCCACGTACATGTTGGGCTCGGTATCGGTGCCGTCCAAGCGGTAGCCCGTGCAGTCGCAAAGCGCGTACGCTCCGGTGGCGTCCATTACGCGATACTGCATGTAGTGGAAGTGCCACGTGCTGTTTATCACCATATCGAGCTCGGCGCGTACGTTGTCGCGGTCCTCGGGGTGGACGCGGGCGAGCCACATGTCGAGTGAGTTAAAAGGGTGCTGGGAGGGCAGGTCAAAATCGCGCACGGCGTTAACCGACCATTGCGATTCTCCAGTATCGAGGTTAAGGATGAACGGATAGCGCGTCTCGGAGCTCATGGAGATCGCTTGGAACACCCGGTCGTTGCAGGGAAGCTGATCGACGATTGGGCGTTGCGGCGCGTCATCGTCTTTCGGTTGCTGCACACGATGCATAAGCTTATAGCGATACATCTTGCGATCGGCATCCATCGTCATCTGGCGACGCGTGTCGCCAGCAAGTGGATCGACGCGCGAGCAGCCAAAGCTAAAGCTGCCGATCATGGGCGCCTTGCCGCCTGAGCTCGCCTCGATCAGCCCGGTACGTACCTGCTCCAAGCGCTGCTCGAGTTCAGTCTCGTTTGCGGAGAGCGAGATGAGCACAAACTCGTCTCCACCGATACGGAACAGCATCTCATCGTGTTCCATGGTTTCGGAGAGCGTGCGGCAGATGCTCAGAATATAGCGATTGCCTTCGGCGTGGCCAAACCTATCATTGCAATGCTTGAGATGGTCGATGTCAATATAGGCGCAGGTGAAGGGGTCGCCTTTGCGCCAGAGTTGCTCGACGTGACGGTCGAATCCGTTGCGGTTGCCCAAGTTGGTGAGCGGATCGATATAGGCGTTGCGCTCAAGCAGCTGGCGCTCTTGTTGCAGGATGGCATGCGTCTTTTGCAGTTGCTCACCAACGGCGCGTAGCTCAGCAGGCAGCGCGGCAACATCGAGTTCGGCGGTCGAGATGCCATTCGCAAGTCGCTGAAGATAGGCAATAATCGATTGCTCGCCCATGCGGTACGACTCGTTCATGATGGATAACCTCCTTGGGCGGAACAACGGTTTGTATCATATCCCCAATTTGGTTTGAATTGGGGATATAAGTTAGCTAATGGAGACAAATGTTCCCTTCGACGGTGGCGTTTTGCGTGCGAACGTATCAGTTGTTATTGCCACCATCGAGCAATGCCTCAAAATCCTTCGCCGGCATGGGGCGGTAGTAGAGGAAGCCCTGAGCGTAGCGGGCGCCCATTTGTTGTAGCATGTTCGCCTGCTCGTTTGTCTCGACGCCTTCGACCGCGACGGGCAGATGGAGCGACTGCGCCATCTCGAGCATCGATGAAATGATTTGCGTGCTGCGGCCTTGATCGCGGTCGGTGGGCGCAATCTGCCAAATGTGCTTGTCGAGCGTCACCATAAAGCCGCTTTCCTCGAGTGCGGGGATATGGGTGCGCATACTGTGGGCGGCTATTATTCGACAAACGGTAGCGCGGCGATGCGATGCTCGATAAAAATGCGACTGGGACGATATATGTTGACGGGTATACTTGTCCCGTTTTAAAACGCAGGAACGGAGATGGTCGCATGGCACAGTCAAATATGACGCGCACGGTGGGGCTGGCGCTCGAGGGAGGCGGCTACCGCGGTATGTATACGGCGGGCGTGCTCGACGTTTGGATGGAGCACGCTTTGACCTGCGACCATATGGTGGGTGTCTCGGCGGGCGCGGCGTTTGGCTACAACTTTAAATCGCGGCAGATCGGCCGTGCCATTCGCTACAACAAGGCCTATTGCGCCGATAAGCGCTATGCGGGTGTGACCAGCTGGCTGCGAACCGGTGATATGTTCAATGCCGATTTTGCCTATCACGAGGTGCCTATCGAGCGCGATCCCATCGACTTGGAGGCGTATCGCGCCTGCCCCATGCGATTTACGTGCGTGTGTACCGATATCGAGACGGGCAAGGCCGTCTACCACGACCTGCCCTATGGCGACGAGAGGGATATCGAGTGGATCCGGGCATCGTCTGCGATTCCTGTGGCGACGCGTCCCGTTGCTATTGACGGGCATAAGTATCTGGATGGTGGCGTGGCTGATTCTATTCCCAGTGCATGGCTGTTTGCGCAGGGGTATGACCGCAATATCGTGGTACTCACGCAGCCGGCGGGCTTTGTGAAGCAGCCCAACAGCGTGATGCCCATGCTGCGTCGCGTGTTTCGTCACTATCCGGAGTTTGTCGCAGCGCTTGAGCATCGGCATGAGGTCTACAATGCCACGCTCGATGACTTGGCGCGTCGTGAGGCTGCCGGCGAGGTCTTTGTGGTGCGGCCGAGCGAATCGGTGAAGGTGCCGTCGCTGTGCCGCGAGCCGGATGAGCTCGAGCGTATCTACCAGGTCGGCCGCCACGATGCGGAGGCGACCTTGCCGGCGCTGGAAGCGTATCTGGCAGAGTAGAGCAAACTGCCGTGGACTCGGCGGAAAGCGCATCCCGGAATCGGCGCTAAAAATGGGATGAGGTTTCCGCGAGAGGCCCGTAGCGGAAAGCGCGCCCCGGAATCGGCATCCAAAACGGGATGCAGTTTCCCCGACGGCGGGTTTTGGAAACGGCGTCCCAGAATTTGCGCCTGGAATGGGATGGGGTTTCCCAACGGAGCCGCATGCGGAAAGCGCATCCCGGAATGGAGGTCCAAACTGGGATGCGCTTTCCATTGCTGAAGATATGAGGCCGCGGATCGGCTGCTCGGCCTAGACTTATGCCTGCTGCCAGGTGTCGACGAGCTCCTTGGCGGCGGCGTAGGGGTCGTCGGCACTGCAGACAGCGCTCACCACAAAGAAGCCATCGACGCCGGTGGCCTTGAGCTGCGGCAGGTCGGCCGTCTTGACGCCGCCGCCCACCACGATGGGCACGGGGCTTGCCGCGTGGAGTGCGGCCAGGTCCTCAAAGCTCTTGGTGATGATAGAGCCGTCGGCCGCGCGTCCGCAGTCGCGCTTGGTTTCGGTCTCGTGGAGCGGGCCGATGCCCAGGTAGTCGACTAGGCTCATGTCGGCGGTCTTGACGTACTCGAGCATCTCCTCGCAGCGGGCCGAAAGGCCCACGATGGCATCGGGGCCCAGAAGCTTGCGGCAGACCTCGACGGGAATATCGCTCTGGCCCACGTGCACGCCGTCGACAGCAATACCCTGCTCGCGCGCGGCGAGTACGCAGTCCAGGCGGTCGTCGATCAGCAGGGCAACCTGACCGGTTTTGCCGGCCTGTGCGATTGCCTGCGCGGCGTCGCCCGTCAGCGCAATGATCTCGCGGGCGCTTGCCACCTTGGAGCGCACCTGGATGCAGGTAAAGCCGGCGTCGAGCGCCTGGGCCACCACATCGCCCACGGGACGCCCGAGCGTGTTTTCGGGGCCGAGTACCAGATAGGCCGAGATATCAAGGTTGTCGCGGATGCTCATCGTGCTTCCTCCTGCTTTTTGATCTGCGCTTCCATGCGTTCGAGCTTGCCGGTCATGGTGTCGGTAAATCCGGGTCGAATATCGGCTTTGAGCACGACTTCGGTGCGGATGCCCTTGCTCGCCAACACAAAGGTTGCGTCGCGCACGACCTGCATGACCTCGTCCCAGTCGCCCTCGATCTCGGTGAACATGGAGGTGGTGCGGTTGGGCAGGCCGCTCTCGCGAATGACACGCACGACCTCGGCGACCTCGGCGGATAGCTCATCGCCGGTGCCGCACGGGGCGATGGCCACGGCGACGAGCGTGTTCATGCCGGCATTGGTTGCGGGCTCGGACATGGCCTATGCCTCCTCGAGCTCGAGTCGGTTATCGGCGATGTCTTGGGCGGTTGCGCGGTAGAGCTCGTCGATAAAGGCGACCTTAAAGCTTGCCGGGGCGTCGGCGACAGCGGCGGCGCGCGTGCCGGCCACGTTGTAGACGGCGGTGCCGCAGACGGCTGCCGTAAACGGGTCGGCGGCGCAGGCGTACACGGCCAGCACGCCGCCCTGCGAGCAGCCGCAGCCGGTGATCTTGGACATGAGCGGGCTGCCGCCGTGAGACTTGGCCACCGTCGTGCCGTCGGTGATCAGGTCGACTTCGCCCGAGACCACAACGGCGCCACCGGTGTGGCGAGCGAGCGCCACGGCGGCACCACGGGCGGCGTCGACCGTGTCGGTGGTATCGACACCGCGCACGCGGCTCAGATCGGCCGCCTCGCCCTCAAGACCCCACAGGCCGGCGAGCGCGATAATCTCGGAGGCGTTGCCGCGCACGATGGCGGGCTTGTACTGCTTGAGCTCGTTGACCAGCTGGGTGCGCAGGCTACCGATACCCAGGCCCACCGGATCGAGCACCCAGGGCTTACCGGCGTCGTGTGCCGCCTTGGCCGCGCGGGGAATCGTTTGCTCGTAAATGGGGAAGAGCGTGCCCATGTTGAGATAGATGGCGCCGCCGCCGGCAACGAGTGCCTCGCCCTCGTCGGGCAGATAGACCATGGCGGCCGATCCGCCCACGGCGAGCTGCGCGTTGGCGACAAAGTCGATCGTCACCGTGTTGGTGATGGAACCGGCCATCGGATTGGTAGCGCGAATCTCCTCCACGGCCTTGACCATATGTTGCTTAAGCTGTTCCGAATCAATCACTGCACATGCCTCCTTGGCATAGAAAAGGGGCGCTGTGCATAGACAGCGCCCCTGTAAAGGCGGCATGCTCCCTACGCCAGCATTAACTGACAGGTTCAAAGGATTGGGCCCATTGCCCTCTCAGCCTTGTGGTTTGCACCGCCGGCACTCCCGCATCGAATCTGTTGTTCCCTATACTAGCGCACCTGCCAAAAAGGGACAGGTTTATTTTGGCAGGTAACAACTGGGACTTTGCGTTTTCCCAGATGAAACCTGCCGAAATAAACCTGTCCCTTTTTGGCAGGTCGGTACAATAGATGGGATTAAGAATGACCGAGGGGACCTTATGATCAAACTTGTGCTGACCGATATGGACGATACACTGATTCCAGCCGGGCATGACGGCGCCAGCGACTACGCCATTGAGGGTATTCATGCCATGCAGGCGGCGGGTTTGCACTTTGGGCCGGTTTCGGGTCGTCAGCCGTCCGCGATGGGCTGGATGTTCCGCAATCGCTCCGAGTGCTTCTCGACCGGTGCGTTTTGCAACGGCCAGGTGATGTTTGTCGATGGCGAAGTAGTCGCTTCGCGCGCAATCGATAACGATGTCCTTATGCGCTTAGCCGATTATTTTGAACAGGAGACCGACGATACGTATTTGAAGGTCTACCGTCTGGGTGATGACTTTTGGAATAACGATGCCTATTGCGTGACAAGCGATCCCGAGCGTGTGCGTCGCGCCATGAAGTCAGGCGGCAACGCGTGGCTCAAGGGCGAAGAGGCTCCCTGTCGTCCTGTCGTTGACGATGCCCCGGTATACAAGGCGAATATCTGGAGTGCCCGTTCGCGCGAGGAGCTCGCCGAGCTGCGCGAGCGTGTTGCCGCTGAGGTGCCGGAGCTCTCACTCGTGTTTCCCAACAACCGCGTGCGCCTGTTCGACGTTCTTCCGACCGGCTGGGACAAGGGCTGCGCTGCGCTGGAGCTGGCGCGCGCTTTGGGCCTGACGCCCGACGAGGTGGCCGTATTTGGCGATTCCGATAACGATTTGCCCATGATCGATGCCGTTCCTAACTCCGTTGCAGTCGCCAATGCCAACGAGGCCGTCACGGCTGCCGCACGCTGGCATATTGGCGCTGCGGCAGATGATGCGGTTGCCGGGGCTCTGCATCAGATTGCCGCCTGCGCCGCGACGGGGGAGATGCCGTCGTTTATGAGCCAAATGGACACGGCGGGTTTTGACGTCACGAACGTCTAGGGAGAAAGCCATGAAGCTCCAGCAACTCAGATATGTCGTCAAAGTTGCCGAATGCGGCAGCATCACCGAGGCCTCGCGCCGGCTCTTTGTGTCGCAGCCTTCGATTACCGCGTCGATCCGCGATCTCGAAAACGAGATGGGTGTGCATATCTTTGAGCGCACCAACAAGGGTGTCATTGTGTCCGAGGAAGGCGAGACCTTCTTGGGGTACGCGCGCCAGGTGCTCGACCAGGCCGACCTGCTCGAGGGCAAGTACAAAGGTACGTCCGAGCAGGTGCCGCACTTTAGTGTGAGCTGCCAGCATTATTCCTTTGCCGTTAATGCGTTTGTCGATGTGATCCGCGAGTTCGATGCCGCGCGCTACGACTTTACCCTGCGCGAGGAGCAGACCCACGAGATTATCGAGGATGTCGCGCATATGAAAAGCGAGCTGGGCATCCTGTATCTGTCGGAGCACAATCGCGAGGTCATCGAGCGCATGCTGGTGGCCAACGAGCTCGTGTTCGAAGGGCTCTTCTGCGCCACGCCGCATGTCTTCGTCTGCGCCGACCATCCGCTGGCGGGCCGCTCCAGCGTGACGCTCGAGGATCTGGAAGACTACCCGTTCCTGTCCTACGAGCAGGGCAGCTATAACTCGTTTTATTATTCCGAGGAGCTGACCTCGACCTTTGAGCGTCGCAAGAATATCCGCGTGCGTGACCGTGCGACGCTGTTCAATTTGGCCATGGGCCTCAACGGCTACACGGTATGCTCGGGCGTGATCAGCCACGAGCTCAACGGCCCCGGCATTATCTCGATTCCGCTCGACGTGGACGAGTACATGGAGATCGGCATTATTACGCGCAAGAACACGACGCTCACGCGCTACGGTCGGGCCTATATCGACGCGATTCGTCAGCATATCTAGGCTGCTGTGCTCCGCACGGTTCAAGTCTCTTTATGACAGTCCAGACTGATATAGGAAGCATCTATATCAAACTGTTATAAACGTATATTTTACGATGGCCATATGAGCGCTCATACTCTGTCCCAGTAAAGCAACCAATGCAAAGGGAGATATCTATGAGCACTTCGATTCAACCGAACGCGCCGTTTCGCGCCGATATCGTCGGCAGTTTTCTTCGTCCGCAGGCTGTAAAGGATGCCCGTGCCGCCTATGTCGCGGGTAAACTTGACGCTTCCGGCCTTAAGGCCGTCGAGGACGATGCTATTCGCGATTTGGTGGCAAAGCAGAAGGCCGCCGGCCTGCAGGTCATCACCGATGGCGAGTTTCGCCGCAGCTACTGGCACCTCGATTTTATGTGGGGGCTGAACGGCGTCGAGCGTCGCACCTCGCGTACGGGATATATGTTCCACGACGAGGAGACCACGGCCGATACCGCCGTGGTGACTGGCTCCATCAGCGGCGAGAACCACCCCTTCGTCGAGCACTTTAAGTTTGTCAAGGCACTTGAGGGCGAGGACCACGTTGCACGCCAGACCATCCCGGCGCCTATCCAGACGTTCTCTGAGGTCACGCTCGACCGCTGCGATGGCCAGCAGGAGAGCCTGCGCGCTGTCTATAAGACCGATGAGGAACTTGCCGACGCCATCGCAGCCGCTTATCGTACGGTGATCGCCGACCTGTACGCTGCAGGCTGCCGCAACATCCAGTTTGATGACTGCACCTGGGGCATCTATTGCGATACCGACTTTGTGTCCAAGACCGGCATGAGCCCGGTTGATCTGCAAAAGGTGAGTGAGCTGGGCGTGGCGCTCAACAACGCCGCTATCGAGGGCAAGCCCGACGACCTGGTCATTAACACGCATGTGTGCCGCGGTAACTACCACTCTACCTATGCCTTCGAGGGTGGCTATGACCCCATCGCGCCATACCTGTTCGCAAACGAGGATGTTGACGCATTTTACCTGGAGTTCGATACGCCGCGCGCCGGCGGTTTTGAGCCGTTGAGGTACGTTGCCCCTGGCAAGAAGGTCGTGTTGGGCCTGGTGACCACCAAGGCCGCTGAGCTTGAGGACGAGGATGCCATCGTCGAGCGTATTCACGAGGCTGCAAAGTATGTTCCGCTCGAGAACCTGTATCTGTCTCCGCAGTGCGGCTTTGCCAGCTGCGAGATTGGCAACAAGCTGACCGAGGACGAGCAATGGGCAAAGATCGCGCTGGTCAAGCGTATTGCCGAGCGCGTTTGGAAATAGCGGTAACGTTCGCAGGTGACGGCGCGTGCGAGACATGGCGCATCGCGTACAATGGTTCGGATCGTATCGTTCGGGCAGGTAATCCGCTATGCTCGAGCGCCCTTCCATTTTGAAAGGACTCTCATGTCCCAGTCCTCGACGCCCGCCGCCAGCGATGCCATCTACGACGCATCGTCGCTCGGCCGCCCGCGCATGTTTTTGCTCGGTCTGCAGCACCTGTTTGCCATGTTTGGCGCCACCGTGCTGGTGCCCGTGCTCACCGGTCTCTCGGTTTCGGCAACGCTTTTGTTTGCCGGTTTGGGCACGCTGCTGTTCCACTTCCTGTCGCGCGGTAAGGTGCCGGCATTTTTGGGCTCATCGTTTGCCTTTATTGCCGGTTATGCCGCAATCGCGCCCAACGGCGAGACCGAGCTTTTGCCCTACGCTTGTCTGGGCGTTGCTTGCGCCGGCCTGCTTTATCCGGTGCTTGCGGCGCTCTTCCGCGCCTTTGGCGCCAAGCGTGTCATGCGTTTCTTCCCGCCGGTGGTGACTGGCCCCATCGTCATTTCGATCGGTCTGATCCTGGCGAGCTCCGCTATTGCTAACTGCCAGACCAACTGGCTTGTGGCTGTCATTGGCGTTGCCGTTATCGTCATCTGCAACATCTGGGGCCGTGGCATGGTCAAGATTGTGCCGATTTTGCTGGGCGTTGTGGTGAGCTATGCCGTTGCGGCTGCGCTCGGCGAGGTTGATTTCTCGGGCGTTGCCGCCGCTCCGTGGGTCGGTCTGCCCATCGTGTGGGACAACACCGTGTTTGCACTCTTTGGGCCGCAGTTCGATAACGGTCTTGCCACGACGGCCATCATCACCATCATGCCGCTGGCCTTCGCGACCATGATCGAGCATATCGGCGATATCTCTGCTATCGGTTCGACTTGCGAGCGCAACTACATTGCCGATCCCGGTCTGCATCGCACGCTGCTCGGCGACGGCCTTGCCACGATTCTGGCTTCGCTCTTTGGCGCTCCGGCCAACACTACGTATGGCGAGAACACCGGCGTGCTCGCCCTGACGCGCGTGTTCGACCCGCGCGTAATTCGAATTGCCGCGTGTTGCGCCATCGTGCTTTCGTTCTGCCCCAAGTTCGCCGCGGTCATCGCCGCCATGCCGGCATGCGTTATCGGCGGTGTGTCGCTCGTGCTCTACGGCATGATCAGCGCTGTGGGCGTCCGCAACCTCATCGAGAACCAGGTCGATTTCCAGAACAACCGCAACGTGCTGGTTGCCGCGCTGGTGCTCGTGCTTTCGCTCGGCATCGCGTACAGCACCGCCGGCGCCATCGTGTTGGAGCTGGGCGGCGTGACCATTTCGCTGTCCGGCATTGCCGTGGGCTCACTGGTGGGCATCGTGCTCAACGCCATCCTGCCGGGTAACGACTTTGAGTTTGATGTCTCCGAGCTTGAGGAGGCTGCTGAGTAGCAGCTGCGTTCAGCTAAAACAAGATATGGTGCCCATGCGTATATGCGTGTGGGCACCATTTTTAATGCGTCAGTATCCAGTGGATGCCGCGGGCCATGCGTAAGTCGGTTTGGGCAAAGTGATTGCCGGGGTTGAGCTCCAGCGTTGTTGGAATGCCGCGCTCGACGAGCAACGCTTCCATCGCGCGTGTGTCGTCGAGTACATGCCGCATCATGCGGTTGGGCGTCTTGGTTTCCTTTTTGCCGAGTGACAGGTAGACGGCTTGCGGGCTGCCGGCAAAAGGGGCCGTGCTGGCACGGTCGACAAAGTCGGGAAACCATAGCGACCCCGATGCGCTCGCGGCGCGGTCAAAGGCGTCGGTTTGCCAGAGGGACCAGAGTGCGAAGAGGCCCGCGAGCGAGTAGCCGGCAATGCCGCGCCAGGTGGGCGGCTGAGGAAGCGACGACTCGACCTGGGGGATTATCTGATTCAGCAGCTCATCAAGAAAATCGGCAGCTTGGCCGCCGAAAGGCTCGGCATCGCGTACGGTCCCGTCGCATGCCCAGGGGCTCAGCTCGCGATTCCAATCGAGCCCGCCAATGGTGACGCTGTCTCTTATACACATCTCCGAGCCCACGAGACCCTAAGACATCTCG
>UQTR01000061.1 GCA_900544065.1 uncultured Collinsella sp. | reverse complement strand
AAAGCGCCGGCGACGCAGGCCAACATGGCCACGCTGCGCGAGCGCGGTGTCCATGTGGTGGGTCCGGGCAGCGGCTACCTTGCCTGCGGCGACGTGGACACGGGACGCATGAGCGAGCCCGAGGACATCGTCGAGGCTGTCTGTGAGGTGCTCAACCCCGCGCCTCAGGACCTGGCGGGCAAGCGCATCGTCATCACCGCCGGCCCCACGCACGAACCGATCGACCCGGTGCGTTTCATCGGTAACCGGTCGTCGGGCAAGATGGGCGTCGCCCTGGCAGGGGAGGCCGCACGCCGCGGTGCCGAGGTCACGCTCGTGCTGGGACCGACATCGCTCGATGTTCCCCGCGGCGTGGCGTGCGTACGCGTGCAGACCGCCGCAGAGATGCTGCAGGCGGCGCTGAGCGCCTTCCAGACGGCCGATGCGGCAATTTGTGCGGCTGCCGTCGCCGACTACACCCCGGCGGCCCCTGCGGACCACAAACTCAAAAAAGCCAACGAACACCTGGATCGTATCGACCTTGTCGAGACGATCGATATTTTGGCCGAGCTCTCGCGCCAGAAGGACGAACGATGCGTGATCGGGTTTGCGGCCGAGACCGATAACGTTGTCGAGTACGCCGAGCGCAAATTGGCCCGCAAGGGTTGCGATGCCATTATCGCTAACGATGTCTCGCGCGCCGATTCGGGCTTTGGAACCGACACTAACAAGGCCTGGATTGTGAGCACAACGGGCACGCAAGAACTTCCCGTGCTAACAAAACCCCAGCTCGCAGATACAATTTTGGACTTGCTTCAAAATTTGTAAAAAAGTTCTTGCACAAGTCTAAAGTTTCGGGTTAATATACTCCCTGTTGCGAGCGAGAGCAGAGCAACAAACAAAAGCTTCGGGACGTGGCGCAGCTTGGTAGCGCACTTGACTGGGGGTCAAGGGGTCGCTGGTTCGAATCCAGTCGTCCCGACCAGAAGTTTGCAGGTCAGGCACCTAGTGCCTGACCTTTTTGTTTTAAGCAATTGCTTAATTTTGATTAGGCAACAGGGTGCCAATAATCTACCTACGCGATAATCGCCTTTTGCGGCTACTTGCGCGTTTTGCACACGCTTGAGCCGATTTATTAACGCGATGTGAATCTACATACGCGTAGCTGGTATACAGCCGAGTACAGGCTGTATTTATCGCGGCGATTTACACAGATATAGCGACTGTAACGAACAAGCGTGTCGCTGTATTTATTCCAGCAGTTCACTTGATCGGTGGACAAGTGGGCGATTGCAACGATATGCCAAACGGGATAGTCTCTATACGAGAACGCAGCAGAGGCAATGGGGGGGAGTGCGGCAGGCGCCCTGAGAGCCGCTGTATGACCCCATGTCTCCTTAACTCGATTATTTGTGTTTCAAGCCACGAATCGGTCGAGCAATTGCCAAAAGAAAGGCCCATGCAGGATTGCACGGGCCTTACATCAGATCAAATTTGAGCTAGAAGCACCAAATGGGGCAGACGCAACACCATCTCGTCGCGGCCTCGGCGAGCGACATATCGCAGTCGAGGTAAACATCGAGGAAGTCGTCAGATCTCGCACAGGGGGACCGCGATGGTGGCCACCGCGCCGCCCGAGGGGCCGTTGGCGAGCGAGACGGAGCCCCCGTGGGCGCTCGCGGCCTCGGAAGCGGCGTGGAGGCCGAGCCCGTAGTGGCGGCCTCCGTCGCGCGAAGAGCGCGACGAGTCGTCTGTGAAGAGGCGCTCGCAGCCGCGTTCGAGGGCGGCGGGAGAAAAGCCCGGTCCGTCGTCGGCGACCTCGATGACGAGGTGGCCGCCCGCGACATCGCAGGAGACATTCACGCGCGAGCGCGCGTGCTCGGCGGCGTTGACCACAAGGTTCGCGGCGGCTCGCGCCAGGGCGGTTCGGTCGAGTGGGGCCTCGGGCGCGCCCGCGACAGCAGGGCCCGTGGCCGCGTCGAGCGTCACGCCTCGCGCCCGGGCGATCTGGGCGGCCTCGGCGAGAACCTGCTCGCAGAGCTCTGCCGGCCGCATGGGGGCCCTCTCCGCCCCGCCGGACCCGCGCGAGGCCTCGATGAGCAGGCGCACGTAGCCGTCGAGCCTTTCGACACTGCCGGCTATGTCGCGCGCGGCGGCCGCGAGGTCGCTGTCATTCTCGTCTTCCAACTCCTCCGCCACGAAGTCGGCGTTGGCGCGCAGCACGGTGAGCGGCGTCTTGAGGTCGTGGGCGAGCGACGCCATCTGCTCGCGCTGCCCCCGCTCCGCGGCCCAGCGGGCCTCGAGCGACTCGGCGAGGGAGACCCGCATGGCGTCCATCGCGGCGAGGACGTCGTTCACCTCGCGCACGTTGGTGCTGCCGACCGCGAAGTCGAGCTCCCCCGCGCCGACGCGCCCCGCCGCCTCCGCGAGCGGCGCCATCTTGCGCGAGATCACGCGGCTCGCGCGCCGCGCGACGAGCGCGAGCGCGAGCGCGCTTCCCGCAGCGGCGCCGACGAGCATGAGGTTCTGCGGGTTGGGAAGCAGGCCGGCGAGGTCACGCGAGACCCACTGCGGCAGGTACTCGCTGGCAAGTGCGCAGGCCCCGCCGCCCTTGAGCGGGAACGCGGCGTAGGTGAGGCCCGAGCCTCCGCCCTCGATCTCCACTGTGCCCGGATCCGTGGCGAGTGCCGCACGGGCCATTTCCGTTGCGTCCTCGAGCCGCGTGCCCTCGAGGTCTGTCATCAGCACGTATCCGTCCTTATTTAGGATGAGGTAGCGGTACGCCGTCGGCACGTCCTGCTGTCCGCAGACGCCGTCGCGCGCCAGGCCCTCCGCGACCTCGCGCGCATTGGCCGGCCCCCAGCTTGCCTCGTAGACGAAGCCCGCGTTGATCGCCGCGGAGAGCGCCATGAACGAGGCGAACCACGCCGTGGCGACCGCCGCGAACGCGTAGGCGAAGTAGCGCGCGATGACGAAGGAGAGCGGCATGCCCCCGCGACCTCGCGCCCCAGTCCTCAGAGCTGCCACTTGTACCCCATCCCCCAGACGGTCGCGATCGGATCGGCGCCGGCCTCGGAGAGTTTCCTCCGGGCGCGGCTGACCTGCATGGATATGGCCGCGTCGTCGGCGTCGCTCTCCCAGCCGAGCACCGCCTCGCGTATCTGCGCGCGGCTCATGACCTGCCCGGGGTGGCGGGCGAGGTATTCGCAGATGGCGTACTCGGTGGGCGTGAGCGGCACGGCCTCGCCGCCCACCGCGAGACCGCGCGCCCCGAGGTCGATCCGCACCTCCCCGAAGGAGAGGGCGTGCGAGCGCGGCCGGCGCTCACGGCGCAGATGGGCCGCGACCTTGGCGCGCAGTTCCGCGGCCCCGAAGGGCTTGCGGACGTAGTCGTCGGCGCCCAGGCCGTAGGCGGCCACGGCATCCTCCTCGGCCACGCGCGCGGTCAGGAAGACGATGGGCCCGTCGAAGTCCGGGCGGATCTGCCGCACGAGCTCGAAGCCGTCGAGCCCCGGCATCATGACGTCGCAGAGCACGAGGTCGAAGCGCGAGAGGTCCATCCCCGGGACCGACGTCGGGTCCGTCGCCCTGACGACCTCATGGCCGTCGCGGCCGAGGACGCGCGCGAGCGCGTCGAGGATCGCCCGTTCATCATCCACTGCCAGTATCCTCGCCATGTTCGACCTCCTGAAATTCTCGTCGGAATTGTACTAGCGCCGCGCTCAGCGGTCCAGAGCCCTGCGCGAAGCCGCGGGCGCCTCGGCCGCGTCGCACGCGCGGTAGCGCACACCCGAGCCGCCGCGCGCCTCGATCTCGAGCCAGCCCTCGCCGTCCGACTCCCGCCCGAAGAAGATGAGCTGGAGCTCTCGGACTTTGCCTCTGTCGTCCGCCGCGTCCACCAGGTAGACGTAGTTTGCCCCCGCCCCAGTGGCGTCGGCGTAGGAGCTCGCGTGGCTGCCGGGCTCGGGCGCGGGCGCCCACATGGCTATCTCAGGGTTGGGCAGCACGCGGTCGGTGATCGAGCGCAGCGCCGACCCCCAGCCGGCGTCGAGCAGGGCATTCCCGCCCAGGACGAGCGCTGCGGAGAGGAGGACGAGCATGGCGGCGAGCGGCCTCCTACGCATCCGCCCTCCCGTCCTCGAAGCGGCAGAACCAGGCGAGAAGGACGGCGTCGGCTAACAGGGTGAGCACGAGGCCAGCGAGCGCAGTCGTGAGGAGAGGGCCCGCCACGCGTGCTGCGTCGATGAAGGCCTCCACCCCGAGCGACCCCAGGCGCGCGGGCCAGGCGAGCGGCACCCAGCTCAGGGGCGTCGCCAGGGCACCGGTGAGCTCGCCGGTCATGAGGCCGTGCGCAAGTCCGCCCACTGAGAAGAACGCGAGGAGCATACCCGCCGCGCCGGCGCCGATGGCGGCGTTGCGGCCGAGGCGCAGGGCCACGCCGAGCCCCAGCGCGTAGAGGGGCAGGCTGCCCAGCACGATGCCCGCCCAGGCGGCCGAAAGCGGAGCGGGCCCGAGCGGCAGGCGCCCGGCAACGGCGAGCACGGCCCCGAACACGCCAAGCGCCACGGCCAGCGCGCCCGCGCCGAGCGCCGCAAGGGCGAGTAGCTTCGCCGCGACGGCGCGCCCGCGCGAGGGGACCGCCGTGAGGTTGGCGAGACGCCCGGCAGCGCGCTCGTCGTCCACGGCGAGCCCACAGACGATGGCGGACATGAGCGGCATGAGGGCGCCGAGGAACTGGGCGTAGGCGTCCGCGCCCAGCGCCGGGTCCCATCGGGTTACGGAGAAGTACTCGCCGCAGGCAAGACCGGCTGCCAGGCCGCAGACGAGGTGCACCGCCGTGAGCGGGGAGCGCGCCAGGCGCAGGGCCTCGGAGAGCAGGGCCCGCGGGAGAGTCATGCGCGGCGTCGGGTCGGAGAGTCGTGTCATGGCCATCACCTCTCCTCGGAGCGCGCGAACCAGGCCGCGCCCGCCGCCGTGAGCGCGGCGAACGCGAGCGCGCAGACCGCAAGGCCCGCCAGCGTGAGCATGCCGTCCGCCATGAGCGCCCCGCCGAGCGCCATGTCCGCCGCGAGCGGCTCGCCGCTCGGCAGCACGGGGATGAAGCTCGTGGGGATGACCATGTTCGCCGACGGCGGAAAGAGCTGCGGCAGCGGCACCAACGACCAGGCGAACCCACCTACGAGTTGCGCGGCGAGCGGGCAGAGGATGCCCGCGAGCATGCCGAGCCGCGCCGTGAGGAAGAGCCCTGCGGGGATCATCCACGCCGCGGTCACCGTGTTGGCGAGCGCGCAGAGGAGCATCGTGAGCGTGCCCGCGGCCGTGAGGCCCTGCGAGGAGAACGCCGATCCCGCGAGGTAGATGCCGAAGACCACGAGGTTCGAGAGCGCGCAGAGCGCGAGGCACCAGAGCGCCTTGGCCCACCAGGCGCGCCCGAGCGGGAAGCCCAGGCCCAGAAGCCCCCGCATCCGCGTGCGAGCGTCCGCCCGCGCGACGCACGCCACCACGAGCGAGAGAGACACGGGCAGGAAGAGCGCGTACCAGTAGTTCCACGCGCTGAAGATCTGCACGCCCCGGTAGGGCATCGCGCCGAGCAGCGGCATCGGCAGCGCCATGAGCACGGCCAGGCGAACCGGCGCCGCGTGGCGCGACTTCAGGGCCTCGGCGCGCAGGCCCGCGAGCAGGCCGCCTTTCTCGCCCGTCATGCCGCCACCTCCCCGCGCGCTCGTCGCCCTTCCCGGCAGAAGCTCATGAAAAGCTCCTCGAGGTCCTGCCCGGGCCGAAGCGCATCCTCGTAGGCGAGGCGCCCCCCGCAGATGATGCCGATGGTGTCCGCCATCTGCTGCACCTCGGAGAGGATGTGGCTCGAGACGATCACCGTCGTACCCGCCGCCGCGAAGCCGCGGATCTGGTCGCGCAGCTCCTCGATGCCGATGGGGTCGAGGCCGTTGGTGGGCTCGTCGAGCACGAGCAGGCGTGGCCGGGCGATCAGCGCCAGCGCGAGCCCCAGGCGCTGCCGCATGCCCATCGAGAAGCGCCCGGCGCGCTTCTTCCCGGTGTCCGCGAGGTCCACGGTGGCGAGCACCTCATCTATGCGGCTCTCGGGAAGGCCCAGCAGCGTGGTGCGCACGCGCAGGTTCTCGCGCGCGGTGAGGTTGGGGTAGAGCGGCGCCTCCTCGATGAGGCTGCCGATTGCGTAGAGGTCCTCGCGGCGCCAGGCGTGCCCGGCAAAGAGGATCTCCCCGGCCGTCGGCCGCAGCATCCCGCAGATCATCTTGAGCGTTGTCGACTTGCCGGCGCCGTTGGGACCGAGCAGCCCGTACACCTCGCCCTCGCGGATATGAAGGCTCACGTCGGCCACGGCGTCCTGCGCCTGGTCGCCGCGGCCGAAGCGCTTGGTGAGCCCGCGCGTCTCGAGCATGTAACCCATGGGTTTATCCTTTCTCTTCCGGGCGCGCGGGCCGATTCACCGTGCCCGCGCGTCTTACCTTTCGGGTTCACCATCCATGGTGGGGCGCGTTTCTAACGAAGCCGTAACAGCCGTTGGGCTCTTTTGGCGCCAGCCAATCTCGACCCGCACGCATTTGCTTAAAGCAACAACTTTCCCGATCGATGTAATCACCGAATCAAAACGTGTACACCAGCCACCAAAGATGCCGAAAAATGTCGCTTTTGGAGGCTGATGTACACAAATGCAGAATCCAGCGCAGCCCAGAGGCGTCCTCCACATGTCTGGACTCTCTATGGCTGCGCTGGATAGACATCGCCGGAACGGGTATAGTATCGAAAGTTTTGTCGTTAACCAGCGGGGGAGTCCTGTGGGCATCAAAAAGAAGATCAAAAAGGAGCTTATCGGCACTTCCGATTACCCGTCGAATAAGATCTTTACGATCTCCAATTTCATTACCTTTACGCGCCTGATCCTCACCCTGGTATTTCTGTACCTGTTTGTGACGGATAACAACCGCGTCATCGCCATCGTTATCTACGCCGTTGCCGCCTCCACCGACTGGATGGACGGTCAGATCGCCCGCATGACTAAGACGGTCTCGTGGCTCGGCAAGGTCATGGATCCCATTTGCGACCGTGCGTTGCTGTTCACCGGCGTGCTGGGACTGGTGGTTCGCGGAGAGCTGCCAATCTGGGTCTGCGTGCTCATTATTGGCCGCGACATCTATCTGGGCATCGGCACGCTTATCGTGCGTCATTATCACCGTCGCCCCATCGATGTCGTCTTCCCCGGAAAGATTGCCACAGCGTTGCTCATGACCGGCTTCTCGCTCATGCTGCTCGGTTTCCCCGTTATTGACGGCCTGCATCTTTTACCTTCAACCCTTAAGGCCTTCCCGGGCCTCAACGGAAGCTCGGTGCCCCTCGGCATCTTCTTTGTGTACGGCGGCGTGATCTTCTCCATGCTCACGGCTGTCATCTACTCCATTAAGGGCGGAGTGGCCATTAAACAGGCTCTCGCGCATCCCGAGGACGAGGACATCGACTTTCTGAACCCTGAAATCGAAGACTGATTCGTTGGGGTATGATTACGTACGGTTCATTATTTGCGGCACGTCCGCGATAAGTTAGGGGTTGTCATGGACAACATGGTTAACAATATGCCTCAGAATGATAAGACTGCTGACGCTACCTGCGTATTCCGCGTGCCTTCAAGCGACGTCACCGTTCCCGACCTCATGGCCAACGTGCGCATCACCGCCCCCGTTCTGTCCATCGTCAAGGGTCCGCAGACGGGTGCCGCTTTTGAGCTCGAGGACGACGTGACCACCATCGGCCGCGATCCCGCGAACGGCATCTTCCTCAACGACATGACTGTTTCGCGCAGCCACGCGCGCATTATTCGCGAGGGCCTCGGCGCTCGCATCGAGGACTTGGGATCGCTCAATGGCACCTGGGTCGACGGTGCCATCGTCAATGCAGCCCCGCTGCACGACGGTTCTTCCGTTCAGATCGGTACGTTTACGCTCATCTACCACGAGAGCACGCCGGAGCGCATCGAAACCGGTGAGTAGGGCATGGCCGAACGCAACTATCTGAGTATCGGCCAAGTCGTCAACCTACTTCGAGGCGCATACCCCGATCTTTCGAACTCAAAAATTAGATTTCTAGAGGATGAGGGGCTCATTACCCCTCATCGTACGCCTAAGGGATACCGTCAGTACTCCAAGGAGGACGTTGATCGCCTGGAGGTCATTCTGCACCTGCAGAAGACCCGCTATATGCCGCTCAACGTGATTAAGCAGCGCCTGGAAAACGCCACGGACCTGTCAACGCTCGCCTACGAGGTGGGCTTGCTGTCCGATGTTCCGCTCAAGACGGAGCCCAAGGAGACTAAGCAAAAGCTGCATCCCATCGAGACCATTCCCGATATGCTGGGCGTCGAGATTTCGTTTATCCGGTCGCTCGCCGAGAATGACCTTATCCGTATTATCAAGAGTCCGCAGAATCGCGAGCTTGTCGATGGTCGCGATTTTCCGATCATCCGCTACTGCTCCGAGCTGTCGCGCTTCCATATCGAGCCGCGCAACCTGCGTCAGTACGTATCGTCGGCAAACCGCGAGTCTTCGATGTTTGAGCAGGTTCTCGTGAGCATGCTCGGCATGGATACCTCCGATGACGAGCGCGACGCCAAGCTCGAGCGTGCGTTTAAGAAGCTTCACGACCTGACCGAGGGTGTGCACACTGCGCTGCTCAAGAACCGCGTTTTTGAATCGCTCAACGCCGTGGTCGAGGACGCCGACATCGATGCACTCGATGAGGAAATTGCTCGCTCCGAGTCCACCAAGGCCAAAAACGAAGAAACTACCGCGCCGGCTTCGAACGAGGATTCTCTCGTAAAGCCGCTCAAGGTCGTCGCCCCTTTGCAATCCGGCACCGTCACCGCGGACAAATAACCGCTGTTGATATTTCGGCAACCCATTGAAAGGCCATGCAATGTACGACTTCGAATCTCAAATCGTCGACATCCCCGACTATCCCGAGCCCGGAGTCGTCTTTAAAGACATCACGCCGCTCTTTGGCAATCCCGAGGCGCTCAAAGCCATGACCGATGCCCTCGCCGAGCACTTTGCCGGCATGGGAATCACCAAGGTCGTGGGTCCCGAGGCTCGCGGCTTTATGGTAGGCGTTCCCGTGGCCGTCGCTCTGGGCGCCGGCTTTGTTCCCGCACGTAAACCGGGCAAGCTGCCCCGCAAGACGGTGAGCCAGAGCTATGAGCTCGAATACGGCACCGACTCTATCGAGATCCATGCCGATGCCATTACCTCTAAAGATACCGTGTTGATTCTGGACGACTTGATTGCGACGGGCGGAACCGTCGAGGCAACAGGTAAACTTGTGCGAGATATGGGCGCAAAGCTTGTGGGCTACGGGTGTATCCTTGAGCTTGCGTTTCTCAACCCGCGCGAGAAGCTCACGCCGACTGACGAAGATGTTGAGCTCTTTAGCCTGGTGACGGTAGACTAGCCGTTACCCTTAGTTACTGGAAAGGAAGCTACATGCGCACAGCAAACACGCACAAAAACATGGCATGCTGCGCTGCTACGGCAACCCTCGCTTGTGTTTTGGGCTTGGGCCTCGCGGCTCCTGCCTACGCCGATACCGCATCCGACCTTGCCGCTGCTCGTACGAAGCTCGAGCAGATCGGTACCCAAACCCAGCAGATTTACGATGAGCTCGCCACGCAGACGCAGGCGCTCGATCAGACTGCCGGCGAGATCACGCAAAAGCAGCAGGAGATCGCCGATGGTCAGGCCAAGCTCTCGACCTATGTCGCCGGCGAGTACAAAACCGGCGGTCTGAGCCTGCTTCAGGTTCTGACGGGTGTCGATGATCTGAGCGATATGCTCAACCGTCTGTTCTACTACGGCAAAGTTTCCGATAAGCAGGCTCAGACCATTCAAGAGGTCAAGGAGCTTAAGCAGCAGCTAACCGATAAACAGGCCGAGCAGGAGAAGAACGTCGCCGCCACGCAAAAGAAGGTCGACGAGCTTAATGCTCAGCAGGCTGAAGCCCAGAACGTCGTAAACTCCCTGGATTCGCAGCTGCAGGCCGAGCTTGCCGCCGAGGCCGAGGCCAACGCCGCGCTGCAGGCCGGCATCAACGCCAGTACTGCCGAGAAGGCCACGGTGAGCAACGAGACTGCCGGTACGACCGAGAACACCAACAACGGTGGTCAGACCAGCAATAACAACCAGGGCGGCAACACTCCGGCTCCTACGCCGACACCCGCTCCGACGCCGCAGCCCTCCACGCCTGCTCCGGCTCCGACGCCTTCTGCTCCGAGCCAGTCCGTCGATGGCGGTTCTGTTGTCTCGCGTGCATACAGCAAGCTTGGTTGCGCTTATTCCTGGGGCGGAATTGGCCCGAACAGCTTCGACTGCTCTGGTTTTGTTAGCTATTGCCTCACTGGTCGCTATTGCCGCCTCGGCACCACGGGTACCTTTATGGGCTGGACGCGTGTGTCCGATCCGCAGCCCGGTGACGTTGTGGTCAACTCGTACCACACCGGCATTTACATCGGTGGTGGTCAGATGATTCATGCTTCCGACTACAACACAGGTGTTATCATCAGCTCCGTTGCCGCCGGCATGAACAACAACTATATCTTCGTGCGCTACTAAGTCATCTTACACAGCGTGTGAATGTGGACCTCGTGGCTTAAAGTCGCGAGGTCTATTCTTATGTCTCTAATCTTGTACGGCTATCTAGTATTCAAAACTAGATAGCCGTACATTCGGTTTGCAAGATGGCTATAATTGTTGAGGAACTATTAGAAAGGACCCTCTATGAGCTGGGCACTTATCTCCGATTCAAGCTGTAACCTCCGCGATTGGCAACCGACCGCGCCCCATACCACCTTTGCATTTGCGCCCCTCAAAATTCGAGTGGGGGAGCGTGATTTCGTCGATGACCTTTCGCTCGATGTACATGAGCTCAACTGCGCTGTTCAGGCGGAGACGAACGCTTCTTCAAGCGCTTGTCCCAGCGTAGGGGAGTGGGCCGAGCTCTTCAAATTGGCAGACAAGACCATCTGCATGCCGATCTCTGAGGGCGTGTCGGGCAGCTACAACGCAGCAGCCACGGCTCGCGATATGGTTCTTGCCGAGGAGCCCGACCGACAGATTCATCTAGTCAATTCACGCGCAGCTGGCGGCAAAATGGACCTCATTTTCTTGCTGTTTGACCGCTATCTTGCAAGCAACCCGGATGTCTCATTCGAGGATGCTTGCGCATACTTCGATAGCCTTGAACAGAACAGCAAAATCCTCTTCAGTTTGTGCAATTACGAAAACCTCGCTAAAGCCGGACGTATCCCTAAGGCAGCCGGCGTCATTGCCAACAAGCTCAATATCCGCATTTTGGGCACGGCGAGCGAGGCCGGTAAAATCGAACTCGTCGGGCACACGCGTGGCGAAAAGAAGATGCTCAACAAGATCATCGACACCATGGAAACCGAGGGTTTTACGGGCGGCGAGGTCATCATCGATCACGTTGAGAACGAAGCTGGAGCCCAGGCGCTTACTGACCGCATAGTCGAGCATTGGCCCGGCTCCAAGACCATCATCATGCCCTGCAACGGCCTGGATTCCTATTACGCCGAGATGCACGGCCTCATCATCGGCTACGGCATGGGCGTAGCTTCGGGCAAATAAAGTCCAACCAAGCAAAAATACGGGCGGGACAAAGCGACAGATGGCTCTTTGTCCCGCCCGTTTTATACGTCGGCTAGCTATTAAATCCGTTGAACTTGAGATAGCTCATCAAGTAAGCCTTCGAAACAAAGGATGAAACCGCGCTGCGCACAAGCAGCGACTCACGCGTTACCTGATGCGCCGTATCGGGAACCGGCGTCGGCTCGACGGAAAACGCCGAACGAATCGATGCCTCGAGCTGATCAACCACATAGTCGAAGGCCGTCGGGGCATCGTAGCTCAATCGCTGAATGTTAAAGAGTGCCTGCACAGCAGCAATAGGTAGCACCTGCTTAAAAATGCAGATAGCGATCAGACGGGCAATCTGCTCGCGGCCATATTGCTTTTTGACCGGAGCAGGCACCAGGCCGACCTTCACGTAGTTGTTGATCATCGATGGCGTAATGACGGGCTGCTCAACGCAAATGGACAGCGGCTCCATCCACAGCGCAACATACTCAATAACCTGGTCGCGATAGAGCGTCACATTGGGCAACTGGTCATAGCGCGGCAGACTCAACGTATTGAGTTTGCGCACGATTTCGGACTGAATAAATGCATCGGGCAGCACAGTGGGCTGAATATCCTCAGGCTTAATACTGACCGACGAATCGGACATCGGAATAACGTGTTTAACGTGGTTCATAAAGGTCCTCCGTTCATTTTCTATATTGTATTCTAGGTTATCTAGTTTTGCATACCACATAGCCGGCAAGAAAATTGGCGGGACAGCGCACTGATGCATCGTCCCGCCATTTAGTTAATTGATAGCAACCTTACATAAGATATATTATCGTACTTATCCACGGAGAAACGCGTATGCGCTAGTTGCTGCTATGGCTCCGTCAGAAACGGCGGTCACAACCTGGCGTAAACGCTTGGAACGGATATCGCCAGCAGCAAATAGGCCTGGCGTGCGGGTCGCCATGGATTCATCAGTCAGAATGCCGCCATCAGGTGCCAGATCGACTAGATGCTCAACAAGCTCGGTATGGGGTTGCGTGCCGGTAAAGACAAAGATGCCAAACGAGCCAGGCTCAAATGACTCGGTATGAGTCTCACCGGATGCATTGTCCTTAAAGGTGATCATCGTTGGCATAGCTTCGCCCGAGAGCTCCACAATACTAGTTTGGTACCTAACTGTAATATTGTCTTTTTCGAGCACCTTCTGAACAACACCATCAGGCGCACGAAACTGGTCGCGGCGTAGCACGATGGTCACACTGCTGGCAATGTCTGACAGGAACAGCGCCTCTTCGCATGCCGAATTGCCACCGCCGATTACAAAGACCTGTTTTCCGCGGAAAAACATGCCGTCACATGTTGCGCAATATGAAACGCCACGACCGCGATACGTATCCTCGCCAGCGAAACCTGCCGGACGCGGCGTTGCACCCATGCAAGCGATAACGCTAGAGGCCAGCGTATCGCCCATATCATGATGCACCGTAAACAGCGCTGTATCGGCATCGTAATCGATACCCGTAACCATGCTCCATGCAACCTGTGCTCCCAGGCCCTCTGCATGCTGCTGAAAACGCTCGCCGAGTTCGGCGCCACTCAAGAGCGGAATGCCCGGATAGTTCTCGACTTCATTGGTCGTGGCGATCTGTCCACCCGACATGCCCTGCTCAATCACAGTCGTCGTCAGGTTGGCACGCGCAGCGTAAATGGCGGCAGCATAGCCCGCGGGGCCTCCACCGATAATCGCAACATCAATCGGCTGATCGGTAGTCATGGAATATCCTCTCGTCGATACATTGACGTTCTTTGCGCTCATACCCAAATTTACGTGAACGTGACACTCATGCACTACAATGATAAATCCGTGTTACAACGTCGAAGGGGAGTTATCGATGGATCAGACGCAGACGGGCGACGACGCTCCCCTGCTCACGCACAGCGCTCCCC
>UQTR01000060.1 GCA_900544065.1 uncultured Collinsella sp. | reverse complement strand
GCCTTATCGTCGGCAGCGTCAGATGTGTATAAGAGACAGGGCCGCGACCGCGGCTGCCGAGAAAGTTGCCGAGGCAGTTGCCGATGCCAAGAACGCGGCAGGGGAGACGTTCGTCGCTAGCGAGCCCGCCACCGCCGCTGAGCCCGTAGCCGCCGGCCAGGCCCCCGAAGGCGCGATCTTCAACCCCGAGAACGCTTGTGGCAACCTGCACCTGGGCATCGACGTGGGCTCCACCACCGTTAAGCTCGCCGTGCTCAACGACGACAACCAGATCGTCTACGCCAAGTACCAGCGTCACCACACCGACGTTCGCGCCTGTGCGCGCGACCTGTTCGTGGGTGCCGCGTCCGTGCTGCCGACGGCCCAGATGACCTGCGCCATCACCGGCTCGGGCGGCCTGCTGCTGTCCCAGTGGCTCGACCTGGAATTTGTCCAGGAGGTCATCGCCAGCAAGCGCGCCGTCGAGACCCTCATCCCGCAGACCGACGTCGCCATCGAGCTGGGCGGCGAGGACGCCAAGATCATCTACTTCGACAACGGTATCGAGCAGCGCATGAACGGTACCTGCGCCGGCGGCACGGGCGCCTTCATCGACCAGATGGCCACCCTGCTGCACACCGACGCCAGCGGCCTCAACGAGCTTGCGGCCAACGCCACCACCATCTATCCCATCGCTAGTCGCTGCGGCGTTTTTGCCAAGACCGACGTGCAGCCGCTGCTCAACGAGGGCGCCCGCCCCGAGGACGTGGCCGCCTCCATTTTCCAGGCCGTCGTGACCCAGACCATCTCCGGCCTGGCGTGCGGCCGCCCCATCCGCGGCAACGTCGCCTTTTTGGGCGGCCCGCTCCAGTACCTCTCCGAGCTGCGCCACCGCTTCTACCTCACGCTCAACCTGGACGAGGAGCACCGCATCGTGCCCCAAAACGCCCACCTGTTTGTGGCGAGCGGCGCCGCCATGGCACACGAGTCCAACAAGCTCAGCACGTTCCCGCAGCTCATCGAGGCCATTGACGCTCTGGGCGACACGCAGGGTGCCGAGGTCGAGCGCTTGGATCCGCTCTTTGCCACCGATGAGGACTATGCCGAGTTCAAGAACCGCCACGATACCGAGGTCGTGCCCAAGGGCAAGCTTGACGGCTACACCGGCCGCGTGTTCATTGGCATCGACGCCGGTTCCACCACCATGAAGGCCGCGCTTGTGGGCGAGGACGGCCAGCTGCTGCACACCTGGTACGGCAACAACAACGGTGACATCCTGGGTACGGCCAAGGTCATCATGGCCGATTTCTACAACCACATTCCCGAGGGTTGCACCATCGGCCACGTGACCACCACAGGTTACGGCGAGGCGTTGCTCATCGAGGCCCTTAAGGCCGACTCCGGCGAGATCGAAACCGTCGCGCACCTGCGTGGCGCCAAGGCGTTCCTGCCCGGTGTCGAGTTCATCCTGGACATTGGCGGCCAGGACATGAAGTGCCTGCGCGTGAAGGACGGCGTGATCGAGCACATCATGCTCAACGAGGCCTGCTCGTCGGGCTGCGGCAGCTTTATCGAGAGCTTCGCCGTGTCTATGAACATGGACGTTCGCGCATTTGCCGATGCCGCTATCCACGCCAAGGCACCCGTCGACCTGGGCAGCCGCTGCACGGTCTTTATGAACTCGCGCGTCAAGCAGGCGCAAAAGGAAGGCGCCACGGTGGGCGACATCGCGGCCGGCCTGTCCTACTCCGTCATCAAGAACGCCCTGTTCAAGGTCATTAAGCAGCGCGATCCCAAGGAGATTGGCAGTCAGGTGATCGTCCAGGGCGGCACCTTTATGTCCGACGCCACGCTGCGTGCGTTTGAGCAGCTCACCGGCGTTCACGCCGTGCGTCCCGACATCGCCGGCTGCATGGGCGCCTATGGCGCGGCCCTGCTCGCCCGCGACCGCGCCGGCGCCGATGGCGTCTCGACCATCCTTTCGGCCGAGGATATCGCGCACCTCACCGTGACGCAAAAGCACGTCCGCTGCGGCCGCTGCTCCAACAACTGCCAGCTCACCGTTAACGACTTTGGCGGTGGCAGGCGCTTCATTACCGGCAACCGCTGCGAGAAGGGCGCCGGCCACAAAAAGCAGAAGACCGAGGCCCCCAACCTCTTTAAAAAGAAAAACGAGCTGCTCTTTAACCGCGAGGTGCTGAGTCCCGACGAGGCCCCGCGCGGCACCGTCGGCATCCCGCGCGCGCTCAACATGTACGAGAACTACCCCTTCTGGCATGCGTTCTTTACGCGCCTGGGCTTTAGCGTGCAGCTGTCCGAGCAGTCGAGCAAAAAGACCTACCAGGCGGGCATCGAGTCCATGCCGTCCGAAAGCGTGTGCTACCCGGCAAAGATGAGCCACGGCCATGTGATGAACCTTATCGACCGCGATGTCGACTTCATTTGGATGCCGTGCGTGCGCTGGGAGCGCAAGGAGGATCCGACCGCCGGTAACTGCTACAACTGCCCCATCGTCATGAGCTACCCCACGGCGCTGGCGCTCAATATCGACGAGATCCGCGAGCAGGACATCGAGTTCCTGTACCCGTTTGTGCCCTATCACGACAAGACCGAGCTCAAGCGCCGTCTGTACCAGGTGCTCGCCGTTGACCGCGTGGCTGACGCCGAAGCCGGTCGCGGTCGCGTGCGCGGTCCTAAAATCACGCGCTCCGAGGTCGATGCCGCCGTCAACGCTGCCTTTGAGGCCGATGCGCGCTTCCACGAGGATATCCAGACCATGGGCGAGGAGGCTCTTAAGTGGGTCGAGGACCACGGCGGCCACGGCATCGTACTCGCCGGCCGCCCCTACCATAACGACCCCGAGATCAACCACGCCCTGCCCGAGCTTATCTCGAGCTTTGGCTTTGCGGTCTTTACCGAGGATTCGCTTGCGCACCTGGTGAAGCCCGAGCGTCCCATCCGCGTCGTCGACCAGTGGATGTACCACAGCCGCCTGTACGCCGTCGCCCGCTTTGTGACGATGCGCAACGACCTGGACCTGATTCAGCTCAACTCCTTCGGCTGCGGCTTGGACGCCCTGACTACCGACCAGGTGCAGGAGATTCTGGAAGCCAGCGGCAAGATCTATACCGTGCTCAAGATCGACGAGGTATCCAACCTGGGCGCCGCGCGTATCCGTATTCGCTCGCTCATGGCGGCGCTCAAGGACCAGGAGGCCGAGCGCCTGGCAGAGGCCACGGCCGCGGGCGAGGCCTACGAGCAGGGTGATGCCGCGCCGGTGGCACCCTCCACAGATGTCCCCGCGTTCGCGAGCCGCAAGTACACGTTCGAGGCCCAGCGCGAGAGTGCTTCGACCGCGTGGCCCAAGGTGCCCTTTACCGAGCAGATGCGCGACGAGGGCTACACCATCCTGTGCCCGCAGATGGCGCCGATCCACTTTGACCTGGTCAAAGAGGTGTTCCGCGGTGCCGGCTACAACTTGGAGCTGCTGCCCTCGACCGATCACGACGCCGTCGAGGCTGGTCTGCGCTACGTGAACAACGATATCTGCTATCCGTCGATCCTGGTGACGGGCCAGATCATGGAGGCCATCGAGAGCGGTCGGTACGACCTCTCCAAGACGGCCGTGGTTATCAGCCAGACCGGCGGTGGCTGCCGTGCCACCAACTACATCGCACTCATCCGCAAGGCCCTGCGCGAGAGCGGCCACCCCGAGATCCCGGTAATCTCGCTTTCTGCCGTGGCGCTCGGCGAGGACAACCCCGGCTTTAAGATTACGCCGGCGCTGCTTAAGCAGGCAGTCTACGCGGTGCTCTTTGGCGACGTGATGATGCAGATGCTCTACCGCTGCCGCCCGTACGAGGCCACGCCCGGCGCCGCCAACGCGCTCTACGAGGAGTACATGGCGCGTGCCCGCAAACTGGCGCCCAAGTTTAACCGCCACAACTACACCAAGCTGTGCCGTGAGGCCATCCGCGCGTTCGACACCATGCCGCTCGTGGGCGAGGGCACCAAGCCGCGCGTGGGCGTGGTCGGTGAGATCTTGGTCAAGTTCCATCCCACAGCCAACAACCACGTGGTCGACGTTATCGAGCGCGAGGGCTGCGAGGCCGTGGTACCGGGCCTGCTCGACTTCTTCCTGTACTCCATGAGCAACGCCGAGCTGCAGAAGGACGAGCTGGGAAGCTCTGCTACCACGCGCGCTGGTATGCAGGCGCTCATCAAGCTCGTGGACTGGATGCGCACGCCGGTGGAGGAGATGCTCGAAAAGTCCCGCCGCTTTGAGGCACCCGAGCGCATCGGCACCATGGCCGACAAGGCCCGCACGGTGCTTTCGGTGTGCAACAACATGGGCGAGGGCTGGTTGCTCACGGCCGAGATGCTCGACCTGATTGACCACGGTGCGCCCAACATCATCTGCACGCAGCCCTTTGCGTGCCTGCCTAACCACGTGGTGGGTAAGGCCGTGATCAAGGAGCTGCGCCGTCAGCACCCCGAGAGCAATATCGTCGCGGTGGACTATGATCCCGGTGCGTCCGAGGTCAACCAGCTCAACCGCATTAAGCTCATGATCAGCGTGGCCAAGGAAAACATGCGCGCCGGTAAGGGCTTTAAGCTCGAGAAGGTGGCGCCGCTCGCGATGGACGAGGTCACCGGCCAGATGCGTGCCCATGACGGCTGCGTGAGCTGTGGACCGGCCAGCGAGGAGGCCGTTGCATCGGTCGCCAAGCGTCTGGGACGCGGCATTAAGAAGTAGCTGGTCTGCTATGGGCTAGATATGAGACAAACGGGTGGTAGCCGTACCGGCTACCACCCGTTTTTGCTGGATATATGTTGCGCAAATGACCTTGCTACAGCCTTCCGTGGGCTTGTCCGATTTTTGGGCCGGTTCGGGCTTTGAGGACAAGTTGCTGCAGGCCCAAGGCGATTTTTCGCTCAATGCGGGCCAGCACAGTGTGATCTATCTGCCAAACGACGATACGGTAACAACCGGTCGCTACCAGGTGCTGCTGTACGACAACAACTTTGGTACGGCCGAGAGCTATCCCAAGTTCGACTGGGGTCAGCTGGGCGCCGCGGTGGTGACCGACTACAACAAGGGCACGCATTCGTTTGGGCGCATCTTTACAGTGGACGAGGCGGCCCGCACCTACGAGCTCGAAGACCAGATCGCGGTGCCGTTCTCGGGCTACGTCAGCAGTGCGCAGCGCTTGGGTTTGACCAATGGAGTATGAAAACACGCCGTTCGCCGATGCCCCCTCCGCGAGTGGCAGCCATATGGTTTGATGTCAGAAACATATAGTTGTCGCCAGCCTGCTGGCGACGTTCCCCCTGATATCGGAGGTTCCAGGTATGTTTCGTGCTCCGTTAAACAACTATCGGTTGGGCTAACATGGGTCGCCGTGCTATTTCGATAACCCTTGCAGTGGTCTGCCTGGCTGTGCTCTTGGGCGCTACAGGGCTGTTTGCTATAAGCCGAGAAACGTCCTATATGCAGGAATGCGCTTCCGAAGGGTTTGCCATTGATGGTTTCTATCGGGATGACAAAACGAGTCGGGAAACCCTGGCTTTTCTTGAGGAGGACAATTGTCGATGGCAGCTGGTCGACCAAGACGGAATCTGCACAGACGGACAGTTTAAGCGTACGGATGACCCCAACATCCTGATATTAAAGAAGGAAAACGGCGAAGAATTCGGTACGGTCCACGTGGCGTATATGTCACGCCGACGCGAGCAGGGGCAGATTTACCTAATTAGAAATACTAAGGTGACCCGATTTTATCTTGTGAGCACCGATCCGGCGTTTACGGTGGAGTCTGGCGATGTCGATGCGGACGTCTGATTTACGGCAATAAAACAGCGAGCGGGGCGCGGACGTGAACTACGTCCCGCTTTTTGCTTGTGCCTGCGTCGCGTCTGAGCCTCGCCGCGACTTGCGCCTGTGCGCGGGAGCCATCCCATGCTCCGCATTACTCCACATCAAATTCCACGCGATCGAGCTCGGGCACGTTGAGGTCGATGAGCTTGCGGGCGACGTGGCGGTCGTGCGTTCCGAGCGCCTCGCTCGTTGTCACATGGGCGACAGTTTGGCGCTCGACGATGCCCTCCTCGTCGTCTTCGGTGGCCGAGGTCTCGACGGCGACGGTGTAATCCTTAAAGCCCGGCAGCACCGCGGCAAGCTCGCGCGTGGTTTCGGTGACACCGTAGCCGTCCTGCACGCCGGCCTGCGCCGAGCCAATGGAGCCTGCGGTCATAACGATGCAGGGGATGGCAAAGATGGCCGTTCCCACGATGATGCGGCGGCGCACTTTGCGTGACAGCTCGTCGACCTCGGCATCTTCTTCGGCGGTCACAATGCCGTCGCCGTTGAGGTCACGCTTGAGCGGCACGCGCAAAAGAAGCAGTACGGCCTCGGCGGCCAGTGCGATAAAGATCACGTTGATGCCAAACTCGTAAAGCGCCGAGAGAAACAGCGGCCCGCTTGCGATGGCGATGCCATAGCCCGCCGCGCACAGGGGCGGCATGAGCGCGGTCGCCACGGCTACGCCGGCGATGAGCGTGGCGGGTTCCTGGTCGCGCGAATTGCCCAGGCCACCCGCAAAGCCGCCCGCGAGCGCGACGGCAAGATCCCACACGGTGGGCGTCGAGTTGTCGATAATGGCGGCCGTGGTGGTGCCGAGGGGCGAGAGCTTGAAGTACAACGTGGATGTGACTAGGCAAAAGGCCATTTGCAGCGCAAGGCTGGCGACAGCTTCGACGGTAATCTCGCGGTCGAGCGTGGCGATGCCGTATGCCATGGCAAGGACCGAGCCCATGAGCGGGCAGATGAGCATGGCGCCTACAATGGCGATATCCGAGTCGATATCGAGGCCGATGCTCGCGATCAACATGGCAATAATCAGGATGCATAAGTGCGAGCCAGTCAGGCGCGCCCCGTTTACAAAACGCTTGCGAATCACGTGATAGGGCGCGCGTCCCTCGCGAATGTTGAACGCGCGCTTGAGGAAGCGGGTGACGTTTTCCATGGCTTCGCTATGAGCAGGGCGGATGCCGTGGCGCCGGTGATGGCGTTCGCGTAGTCGCTTAATCTGTTGTTTGTCGAGTTCCATGTCCACCTCGTTCCAGCGCGGTCCGCGCAACGCGCCCGTTGTCCTAACTCTACACCGTGGCGGGCGAGGTGTCTGTTGGATGCGGAATCCGATAGGGCGGATGACGCGGGAGCAAATGCAAATCACAGGCTCAATTCGATCCCGCAAGAAATATGATGCGCCAGCTCCTACATATGTGACGAAATTGTGAAGCACGAGAGCGTGAATTTCAAAAAATCCGCTGGTGACCAATGTTGCGCAACAGAATTCAAAAATCAGCTCCTACATTTTGAAGCGTATGGATACATCCGTGTCAAAGGGAGAAAGCCATGGCAAACTACAGTCCACAACACTTTGAGCCTCGGGCCAAGGCCGTCAACGTCAAGGGCGTTGCCAACCGCGCCGTCGCAACCGTTTTGACGGCGGGCCTCATCGCTCAGCCGCTCATGTCGCCGCTGGCGGCAATCGCCGCACCGTCAACCGATAACAGCGATTCTGTTCAGGGGGGGGGTAGTTCTGTAGAGAATACCGTTGCCGCCGGTAACCAAGCGGTCGTAAAGACGGCTGCCCAGCTGGCCGAGGAGTCGGCAAAGCAGCTCAAGGACGCTCAGGCCGCCTACGATGCCGCCCAGAAGAAGGCCGACGCGGCGGGCCAGTCTCAAAAGCAGGCGCAGCAGCAAAAGAATCAGGCCTCGCAGGCCGTGACCGATAACGCCGCCGAGCAGAACGAGGCCGAGGTAGCCGCGCTTCAGGAGAAGATTGACGAGCTTAAAGCGGCCGTCGACAAGGAAGAACAGCAGCAGAAGAAGCTGGGCGACCTGAACGATCAGCTCGATCAGGCCAACAAGAGTGTCGAGGATAAGACCCAGGCGCTCAAGGACGCCAAGGCAAAGCAGGATGAGGCCAAGAAGGCCCTCGATGATGCCCAGGCCAAGCTCGAGGCCATGGGTATGGACGAGTACGAGGCCACCAAGAAGGCCGTCGAGGACGCACAGGCAAAGCTCGATGACGCCAATAAGGCCGTTGCTGCTGCACAGGCCAATCTGGACCAGGCCAAGGCCGCCGAGGCCAGTGCACAGCAGGAAAAGAAGGACACTGGGGCCGCTCTGACTTCCGCCCAGGCCAAGAAGCAGGAGACTGCCGCTGCTCTCGCAGCCGCAACCACCGCGCGCGATAACGCCCAGCAGAAGTTCAACCAGGCGCAAGCCGCGCTCGATGCTGCCGTCTCGGGTACGGGTGTTGACCTGAGTGCGCTTGAGGCCACCAAGAACGCTGCTGCTGGTGAGCTCAAGACCGCGCAGGCGGAGCTCAATGCCGCGACGGATGCCGACGCTACCGCCCAGGCGAACCTGCAAGCGGCCCAGAATACCGCCACCGCCGCGCAGGAGAAGGCCAACGCCGCCAACGCTGCCGTGGCATCTGCCCAGTCTGCATACGATGCGGCAAACAAGGAGTACAAGGACGCGGCCAGTAAGCGTGACGCCGCCAAGGCCGCATACGAGAAGGCGCAGCAGACCGAAGCAGACAAGAAGACCGCGTACGATAAGCTTGTCGAAGTTCGCAAGCAGAAGCGCAGCGAGTGGGAGGCAGCCTGCGCCGCTTCGAACGCCGCGGAAAAGGCTTATGACGCTGCTAATGCCCAGGTTGAGGCTCTTGAGCAGCAGATTGCAGACCTAAAGTCCAACATGACTGTTGACCAGGAAGTCATCAATAAGGGCATGCTCGGCTTTATGGCCTACATCAGCAACAGCAGCGATTTCACCGTCCAGCAGAAGTCGAATGCAAGTACTGCCGCGTCGATGCTCATGGGGACGACAGAGAAACAGGACTGGTATGATAGTTACGTCGATCAGGACATGTCTCGCGACACCAATCCGCTCTCCTTGGAGCAGATGCGTAACGCTCTGACATACCTCGATACCCAGAACAACCTCCGCAAGGCGAACGGCCAGTCTGAGCTTAGCGTCAGCCTCCGCATGACTGCGGCAGCCGCCCTCAATACATCATATTCATCGAACATCTGGGGACACTCGAACTGCTATTTCGATCAAGGTGAGAATCTTGCAGGCGGCGGCGGGGCATACACCGGAGGCGAGACTGAGGATACGCTTGGCTGGCCATATACCGGTCTCTACACCCAGGAGAAAAAGGCGTTCGATAAGTACGTCGAGCAGTATGGTGACGCACTTGGAAGCCATCGATATGATTCCTACTATATCTACCAGCACCATTACAGCATCTACAAGGAGTGTGGGCACTATCTCAACATCATCGATGCCGGTGCGAAGGCTATCGGCATCGCAACCGGTAGCGGTAAGAACACCGATTCCGAGGTAACCGTTTTCGACTATAGCGGAAGCACGGGGCAGATGGATTTCACTGTCTCCGAGTTCAAGAAGCTCGTGAACGACTACATCGACTCTGCCTACAACGCAGGCGGCACGCAGGCGCAGAAGGCGCAGCTCAAGGAGCTTCAGGGCAAGCTCGCCGAGGCGCAGAAGAACTTTGGAGCTACTAGGGAAGCTTACTTCGCGGCTGTAAACGGGCAGGATGCCGCCCAGGACGCTTTCGCCGCAGCCGACACGAACGTGAACACTGCCAAGGGCGAGTACGAGAAGGCTAAGTCCGCCACCGCTTCCGCCAAGTCCGCCTACACCGCCGCCGAAGCCAAACTCAAGGGTATCGACGTCAAGACGCCCGAGACCAAGCTCGACGCCGCCAAGGGCGAGGCCGCTACTGCCCAGGTAGCTCTCGATAAGGCAAACGCCACGCTTGCTCACAGCAAGACGAAGGCAGCCGAGGCCGCTGCTCACAAGGCGAAGGCTCGCAGCGCCCGCGATGCCGCCAAGGCAAAGTCCGAACAGGCCAACGAGGCGTATGACAATGCCACGGCTTCGGTCAAGGACCTTGCCGCCAAGCGCGATGCCGCCCAGGCGGACCTTGCGAATAAGCAGGGCTCGCTTGACGAGGCAAAGAAGGCCGACGATGCCGCCCAGGCAGGTGTAGACAAGGCCAAGGCAGCAGATGCCCAGGCCGCGACCGCTCTTTCGGGCGCCAAGCAGGCAGTTGCCGCCAAGACGCAGACCCTGTCCGACGCACAGGCGAAGGCCAAGGCCGCCGAGGACGAGCTTGCCACCGCAAACAAGGCCTTCGAGCGCTTCGCCGGTGCCCAGAAGGCGGTCGACGACGCCAAGGCCGCCTATGACGCTGCCGTCGCCGGTGTCGCCGATGCCCAGAAGCAGCTCGAGGCCGCCAACGAAGCCGTCGTCGATGCGAACTTCGAGATCGTCAAGGCCAAGGCCGAGCTTGCCAGCGATGAGGCACTCAAGGCCGATCTTGAGGCTGTCGACCATAAGGCATCCCTTGCCGCGGGCACGACGGGCAACGAGAAGCTGGTTAAGCTGAACGCTGCCTACGCTCGCTATAAGGCTGCCGTCGATGCCGCCGCTGGTCTCAAGGCTGCTCTGAGCGATGCCGATGCCAAGCTGTCCGATGCCAACGACGCCTATGCCGCCGCGCTTGCCGAGCTTGGCGATGCCAAGGATGCCCTGGCTGCCGCGCAGGCCGAGTACGACAAGTATCATCCCAAGGCTGAGCCGCAGGCCAAGCCTCAGGTTGCGCAGGCTGCCGCAAAGGCTCCTGTCGCCAAGAAGAAGGCCACGGACGGTGCACTTGCTCAGACGGGCGATACCTCCGCGCTTGCAGGTGAGGTCTTCGTCATCGGCGGCATTACGCTCGTTGCCGCGGGCGTGACGCTGGGCGATCGTCGTCGCAAGTACATGTAGCATCTCGAGTGTTGACCTCGCGATGAACTGCGGCTTGTCGTGAGGTCACTTCGATATCTCAACCAATAAGGCCGGCGCGCTGTCATACGCAGCGCGCCGGCCTTTCTCTATATCGGCATTAAAAAACCCGGCCGGCAGCCGCTAAGCTGACGACCGGGCAAGCCGAAGACAATATGATTGCTGGCGAGTAGTTGCTCGGCTTAGCCCAGCAGGCTCAAGCCCACGGAGACAAACGCCAGGATAACGCCGACGATGGACTCGCCGCCGAGCAGGCCGCTGGCGACGACCAGGCCCTGCTCCTGGAAGGCGGCGTCCTTGGCGGCCTTCTCCTCGTCCGAAAGACCGGCCGTGGCGTCGCGGTGAGCGGCCCACTTGTCGTAGGCGAGCTTAACGCAGGAGCCCAAGAAGGCCGTGAGCGACATGTAGAACGGCAGGTACACGCCCAGGCCGATCATCATGGCCGGAATGCCGAGCCAGTACATGACGATGCCGGCGATAAAGCCGCCCACGAACCACGGCACGCTCGGGATGCCCGAGACCATGGTGGCGACCACGCTGGCCTGTGCGGCCACGAAGCTCTTGTCGGGGCCAAAGGCGTCCGGGCCATAGGCGGTGACGAGTGCGACCATGACGGCGGCGGCGACCAGAGCGCCCACGATGCCGCCGATGGCCTGGCCGATCCACTGCGCGCGCGGGTTGGTGCCCAGCACGGCGCCGGCCTTAAAGTCGTTCATGACGTCGCCCGCAAGGCCGCACGCCACGGCAACGATGCCGGCGATAAAGAACAGCTTGACCTGAGCGATCTGGGCAAAAGCAGCCACGATGAGCATGACGATGAGGCCAAAGATCTCCATGGGGTCGATACCCGTCTGGCCGCAGCTCTGCGCGCTCATGATGGTGGTGACAAAGGTGAACAGCGTGACGATGACAGCCGGAACGGGGCCAAGGTCGAGCACGATGGCGATGATCACGGCGATGGCGGCAGCGCCCAGGCCGATGATGCCGGCGTCGAGCTTAAGGGAGCCCGAGATGAGCGACTGCTCGTCGGTGTCGGTGGAGCTATCGGCAGCAAGACCGCGGACGATGCTGGCGACCTGCGGCAGGATGTCCTTGAGGACGACGGCGACGCCAAAGCCCATCATGAGGCCCATACCCAGGGACTTGACGATGCCCTGTGCGGTCATAACGTCAAACAGACCGGCAGCGGTGCCGCCGACGATGATGCCAAAATTGCCCAGCAGCGCGCCGGCAAACCAGAAAGCGACCGGGGCGAAGCCCACGAGGAAGCCGACGGAGAGCAGCATGGGCGAGTTGTAGATGGCAAAGGTCACGCCGGGGATGTTGAGCGTGCACAGCATACTGGGCACAATGCCCAGGGCGTCGCGAAGCACGCTGTAGATGCCCGCGATGGCCATGGAGCCAAAGAGCTGCTTGCCGGTCTTGCCGCCGGCCTCGGTGGCGCGCAGGGTCTGAGCTGCGGCGTTGCCGGTGGGGAACTCAAGCGCGGCGTCCACGATAAAGTGACGGTGGATGAGCGCCGTGGCCAGCAGGCCCAAGATGGTGCCGGCGAGTGCCACGATAAACATGTCGAGCCAGCTGATCTGGTCGGCATAGCCCAGCATCCAGGCGCCCGGGATGGTAAACGCCAGACCGCCGGCGACCATTGCACCTGCGGACATGATGGTGTGGGTGACGTTGGCCTCGTTGAGGCTGGCGTTGCCCATGAGCTTAAGGAAGAACAGCGAGATGACGGCAGCGAAGACGATCGGCCAGGGGAGCGCGCCCATCTTGAGCGCCGTGTAGGCCGAGCTTGCCGTGATAATCACGCAGCCAAGGACGCCGATGACGACGCCACGCAGCGTGAGTTGCCCGCGCATCGAGGCGCGGTTCGAGGGATTGCTCATATATAACTCCTTTGCGTATATCCGCTTCCCCCGGGAGCGCCGCTACGGATACGACGCGGGAAGTCGGGTTACCAAGGGCCGCCGCGTGAGCTCGCGCGCGACCGCGCACCAGTATAGCCGCAAGGTAGTTCATTTGGGACGGGGCTTTTGGGTAGCTAATTTGGGACGGGGCTATTTTAGCTACCCTTTGACTGTCGATTAATTATCCGGGGCTGGGGCAAATATCAACCGACATGTAGGGGTAGCTAAAATAGCCCCGTCCCAAATTAGCTACCAGGGATGACTGGTTTAGGTAGGCGATATACTGCTGGGCAGACGAAAGGAGCGCCGACGATGCTTAATGGGTGCGCATATATATTGACGGTCGACGTGGGCAACACGTTCATTCGCTTTGGCCTGTTTGCAGAGGATTCGGCCGCGGCGCAGGAATGTCCGCTTGCGACGTGCGAGATCACCACGCCGTCGAGCATCACGGCAGACGAGGCGCGCATGCGTCTCGTGCAGGTCATGGCCGCACTGGCGGCCGATGCGGGCATGCCGGGTGCGCTTGTGCCCGCGGCTGCTGTGCTGAGCTGCGTGGTCCCGGCGCTCGAGCGCCCGTGGAAGGCGGCACTTTCCCGTACCTGCACGGGGCGCGTGCTCACCGTGGGGCCGGGACTTAAGACCGGCATGCCCGTGCACTACGACGATCCGGCCGAGATCGGTCCCGACCGCATCGCCGATGCCGTGGCGGCCCGCGCCGTCTACGGCTCGCCGTGCATTGTGATCGACCTGGGCACGACGACCAATATCGAGGTCATCGACGCGCACGGTACCTTTGTCGGCGGCGTTATCGCGCCGGGGCTGGCGCTCGGCGCCCGTTCGCTCTCGGCCGCTGCGGCGCGCCTGCCTCAAGTTGAGCCCTCGGCGCCGACACACGTCATCGGCCGCAACACGCGCGAGGCCATGCGTTCGGGCGTGGTCTTAGGCGAGGTAGCGCGCATCGACGGCATGCTCGACATGGTGCTTGCCGAGATGCTGTCTCTTATACACATCTCCGCGCCCACGAGA
>UQTR01000059.1 GCA_900544065.1 uncultured Collinsella sp. | reverse complement strand
ATCGTCGGCAGCGTCAGATGTGTATAAGAGACAGACACGGTCGGCGGCGCGTTCAAGATCGGATGTAATGTGGCTCGAGAATAATACGCCGTGCTGTCCGTCGGCGACAAAGGCGAGCAACTCGTCGAGCAGTTCCTCGCGTGCCATGGGATCGAGGCCAGCTGTGGCTTCGTCCAAGATGAGCAGCTCGGCCTTGTGGCTGAGTGCGCACGCGAGTTGCAATTTCATGCCCATGCCGCGGGAGAGATCCTTGACCTTCGACTTGGGTTCCAAGCCAAATCGGTCGGTGAGGCCGGCGAAGGCATCGTGGCTCCATGTAGGGTACGCTGGGCTAACGAGCGCTTCGACCTCCGCCACCTTGAGCGTGGAAGGGAAGGGGCACGTGTCCAGGACGAGCCCGATGCGAGAGCGCACGCGACGTTGTTGTTCATCGGACGCATTGGCATCGCAGCGCTGCTCAAATAGACGCACCTCGCCGGCATCGAGCTTAATAAGCCCGAGCGCGGCGCGGATGGTCGTTGTCTTGCCGGCACCGTTTGCGCCCACGAAGCCAACAATCTGGCCGGGCTCTACGGCAAACGTGACGTTGCGCAGCGAAAAGCGGTCGCTTACCCGGCGCGAGACGGCTTTGAGTTCTAACGGGTTTTGCATGGTATAGCCTTTCTTGCAGATGGCTACTGCATGGTTTCGGGGGCTACCAGGTCGAGCATCTCGTGCAACTTATCGCGCGTGACGCCCAGGGCTTCTGCCTGTGTCGCTGCCTGTGCAAGCAGCTCTTCGACATGGCAGAGCTGGTTTTCGCGCAAGAGCTCTTGGTTGCCCTCGGCGACAAAGCAGCCTTTGCCCTGAACGGTGCAGATGAACCCGAGCTGCTCCAAGTCGGCATAGGCGCGTTTAGTGGTGATAACGCTCACGCCGAGGTCGCTGGCGAGCGCGCGGATGCTGGGGAGTTTGGCCCCCGCGGCGAGCTCGCCCGAAAGGATTTGAGCCTTGACCTGCGAGGATATCTGCTCGTAGATGGGCTTGTCGCTCGAATTGGATAGGATGATGTCCACAGCGGCTCCTTAGCTGATGGGCTACACGTGTATATAACCGGTAAGCACAGTATATATACACTATGCACAGTTACGCAAGAGGAAAATCGGAATGATCGGCCACCGTTTGTCTAAATCTGTAACAACAAGACCCGAATTACCCAGCTAGTTGTTACAGATTGAGATGCTGTTTGTCCGCCGGTCCTTTTGCCTCAATCTGTAACATCTGGAGCGGTTTTGGGCGGCTAGATGTTACAGTTCGAGATTTTGCCGGCGGATCCGTTCGTTTGTCTCAATCTGTAACACTAAGGGCTGGTTTTGGCGGCTAGATGTTACAGATTGAGATTTTGGCGGCAGGCCCATCCGTTTGTCTCGATCTGTAACAGGTAGAGGTTCAAAAACCGCTCCAGATGTTACAGACCGAGACAAACTGCTGCGGAATGCCGCCGTCGACCGGCAGTCAAAGCCCCGACTGATGAATTTGTCCTGATAGGTGCTCTGCCGCAGCATTTCGCGGCTACAATAGACGGGTTACATCGACGTAATGCATATAGAACGCAAGAAAGGATCCGCATGGCAAGCCTGTCGGATGAAATCTCGTCGCGCCGCACATTCGCGATCATCAGCCACCCGGACGCCGGTAAGACCACGCTTACCGAGAAGCTGCTGCTCTATACCGGCAGCATCCAGACCGCCGGTTCGGTCAAGGGCAAGAGCTCGGCCAAGCACGCCGTTTCGGACTGGATGGACATCGAGAAAGAGCGCGGCATTTCCGTTACCTCCTCGGTGTTGCAGTTCACCTACAACGGCGCCTGCGTCAACATCCTCGATACCCCTGGCCACCAGGACTTCTCGGAGGATACCTACCGTACCCTTATGGCCGCCGACGCCGCGGTCATGGTCATCGACGGTGCAAAGGGCGTCGAGGCTCAGACCAAAAAGCTCTTTAAGGTCTGCACACTGCGCCACATTCCCATCTTCACCTTTGTGAACAAGCTCGACCACGAGGCCCGCGATCCGTTTGAGCTCATGGAAGAGATTGAGAACGTTCTGGGTATCAACACGTACCCTATGAACTGGCCGATCGGTAGCGGCCGCAACTTCCGCGGCGTGTTCGATCGTCAGACTCGCCGCGTCATCGCCTTTGAGGGCGACGGCCACGCCAACGCCACCAAGAAGGTTGCCGAGGTCGAGGCCGAGCTGGGCGATCCTGCCATGGATGAGCTCATCGGCGAGGAGAACCACAAGAACCTGATGGACGACATCGAGCTGCTCGATGGCGCCGGCGACGAGCTCGACCTGGATGCCGTGGCCTGCGGCAAGCTGAGTCCGGCGTTCTTTGGCTCGGCACTCACCAACTTTGGCGTGGAGCCCTTCCTCAAGGAGTTCCTGCGCCTGGCCCCGACGCCGCGCGCCTACACCGACACGCTCACCAGCGAGCCGGTCGACCCCTGTCGCGACGACTTTAGCGGCTTCGTCTTTAAGATCCAGGCCAACATGGACAAGAACCACCGCGACCGCATCGCCTTTGTGCGCATCTGCTCGGGCAAGTTCGAGCGCGGCATGGACGCCTTCCACATGCAGGGCAACCGCAAGCTCAAGCTGGCCACGGGCACCTCGATGATGGCCGATGACCGCGCCATCGTGGACGAGGCATACGCGGGCGATATCGTGGGTCTGTTCGACCCGGGCATCTTTAGCATCGGCGATACCGTGTGTTCCGGCAAGCGCCACGTGCAGTACCCGCAGATCCCGACGTTCGCGCCCGAGATGTTCGCCCGCATCACGCAGGTCGATACGCTCAAGCGCAAGCAGTTCGTGAAGGGTATGGAGGAGCTTGCCCAGGAGGGCGCCATCCAGATTTTCCGCGAGCTGGGCGCCGGCATGGAGAGCGTTATCGTCGGCGTGGTCGGCGTGCTGCAGTTCGAGGTGCTCGAGCGCCGTCTGAAGGCCGAGTATCGCGTTGAGGTCCGTCGCCAGCCGCTGCCCTATACCGACATCCGCTGGATCCAGAACGACCCCGATAGCATCGATATTCCGAGCCTTTCGCTCACACGTGACACGCTGCGCGTCGAGGACATGCGCGGTGGCAAGCTGCTGCTGTTCACGAGCCCGTGGAACGTGGATTGGGCGACCGACCACAACCCCGACCTGATCCTGTCGGAGTTTGGCAACGTAACGTTTTAGCGCATCGGCGCGGTAGCCTTGCGGGGCTGCCGCGCCCTTTGCTTGCCTGCCGCCGGCGGAGCGGCTATCATACCCACCGTCGCCTCAAGACCGGGGCGGCCGAGCAGTTCGGTTCCGATATCCTGCTCGTTAAACCTAAAACCAAAGGAGTACATAATGATCAAGAAGGTCATGGAGGACTACAAAGTCCTGTTGCGGAGCATTCCCGCGGCAACGGTTTCGCTGTTTATCGTGAGCGTTATCATGATGAACCTGCTGGCCAACAAAGAGCTTATCAGCCTGCCGTATCTGGCGCTCGACTGCGGCTTTGTGGTGAGCTGGGTCTCGTTTTTGTGCCAGGACATGATCTGCAAGCGCTTTGGCGCCAAGGCATCCATCAAAATCTCTATCCTCGCACTGCTGGTTAATCTTGCCGTGAGCCTGTGCTTTTGGCTGTGCTCGCTCACGCCCGGCATGTGGGGCGCCTACTACGACACGGGCATGATCGAGGTCAACACTGCCCTCAACGCCACGATCGGCGGCACCTGGTACGTGGTGTTTGGCTCGTCGTTGGCCATGCTCACCTCTGCCGTGGTCAACTCCACGCTCAACCAGTCGCTCGGCCGCATGCTCAAAAAGAATAACTTTGCGAGCTTTGCCTTCCGCTCCTATGTGTCCACGGGCATCGGTCAGTTTATCGACAACTTGGTCTTCGCCATTGTGGTGAGTCATACGTTCTTTGGCTGGACGTGGGTGCAGGTGCTTATGTGCTCGCTGACCGGCGCTATTGCCGAGCTGCTGTGCGAGGTCTTCCTGAGCCCCGTGGGCTACAAGGTCGTACGCAGTTGGGAGCGCGAGAACGTGGGTGCCGAGTATCTCGAGCGTCATGCGACTGCCTAAGGAGCCAATATGCATGTGTTGATCACGGGCGCTTCGGGCGGCATCGGGGCCGCGTGCGTGCAGCGCTTTTTGGACGAGGGCCACGAGGTGGTGGGTTTCGACCTACTGCCCGCCACGGTCGAGCACGAGCGCTACCGCCATCTGATCGTGGACGTCCGCGAGCCGAACACGTTTCCGGAAGATCTGGAGCCCCAGGTGATCGTGAACGTTGCCGGCACACAGGATTCGGCCGACGATATTGCCGCTAACCTGACGGGCACCATCAACGTGACCGAGCGGTATGCCTTTGTGGGGGAGGGCCTTGCCGCCAAGCCGGCGCTGGCAATCCAGTCTGTGGTCAACGTGGGCTCGGCGAGTGGTCACACGGGGTCGGAGTTTCCTGCCTATGCGGCCAGCAAGGGCGGCATTATTGCCTACACCAAGAATCTTGCGAACCGCCTGGCGCCGCAGGCCATCGCCAACAGCGTGGACCCGGGCGGCGTCATCACGCCGCTCAACCGTTGCGTGATGGAAGACGAGCATCTGTGGGCCCAGATTATGGAGCTCACGCCGCTCAAGCGCTGGGCCACGGCGCAAGAAATCGCCGAGTGGATCTACTTTGTGGGCGTGACCAACCGGTTTATGACCGGGCAGAGCCTGCTGATCGATGGCGGCGAGGCCGGCCGCACGCAGTTTGTTTGGCCTGAGTAGCAGACACGCCCGATGGCAAAAGCCGTCGGGCGTGTTTTTGTTTGGAAGTCCCTGCGCTTAGTCGAGGCAACCCCAATCGATGGGGGCCGAGCCGTGTTGCTTGAGTAAATGGTTGGTAGCCGAGAAAGGGCGGGATCCCATAAAAGCCGGAAGCTCTGCCGTTGCCCGGTTGGCCGAAAACGGCGAGGGGTGCGTGGATGCCAGGCAGAACTTGCCAGTCGCCTCGCCCGCACCAGTTGCGGCGAGCTTGCCTTCGACCATCTGCTGGGCAAAGCGTCCCCAGGCCAAAAAGACCATGGGCTGCGGCAGTAGGCAACAGCGCTCGATGATGTAGTCGGTCAGGGTGCTCCAGCCCAGCTTGGCGTGAGAGTTGGCGGCGTGCTCGCGCACGGTGAGCGTGGTGTTTAGGAGAAGGACGCCCTGCTGCGCCCATGGTGTTAGGTCGCCCGTGGCGGGAATGGGGCAGCCAAGGTCGGCGTTGAGCTCCTTATAGATGTTGCGCAGGCTGGGCGGCAGCCTGGTCTGCGTCGCGGGAACCGAGAATGACAGTCCCATGGCTTGGTTGGGCCCGTGATAGGGATCCTGGCCCAAGATAACGACCTTGACTTGGTCGGCCGGCGTGTAGGCGAGGGCATTGAGAATGTCGTCTTGTGCCGGATAGATGGTCTGCTCGGCACGCAAAAGGGCGATGCGCTCGAGCAGCTGGTCCGTGGTGTCACGCACCGGCTGCGGCGCATCGCCCAACCAAGTTGCTATGTTGCGGTCGCGAGTTGCGGTGTCCATGGGGCTCCTTATACGTAGATGCTTTGCTGGCATCTATTGTAAGGGCGGCCGGAGGCCTTTACGCTGCGACTGCGCGAGGAGTGGGGATTAGGAGGCGTGCTCGGGCGCTCCGGCCATACGAGCGTGGCTGCGGGCGCGAAGATGCGGAAGCTCGACCGTTGCCACCATGACGCCGGAGAGAATGAGGGCGGCACCAAAGAAGGCGATGGGGCTCAGGACCTCGCCAACCAGGAAGAACGAGAAGACGGCGGAGCAAACCGGCTCGAGCGAGAAGGCGAAGCCGGTAGTCTCGGCGGGCACGTGAGGCTGCACGAGCGTCTGCGTAATGAAGCCGTAGGCAGAGCAGATGAGTGCGAGTGCAACGACGACGATAACCTCGTTAGGCGTGCTGGGAAGCGTGAAGCCGCCAAAGACGAACGCGGCGATGCCCGAGAACAGGCCGCCAAAGCCCAGCTGCCAAACGCCCAGAGCCAGCGGGTCGACTTCCTCGACAAAGCGCTTGGCAACGATGATATGGCCGGCATAGACAAAGGCCGAGAGCAACATGATGAGCGCGCCCGGGTTCAGGCTGGTGAAGTCGGCGCCCGAGAGCAGCAGCATGCCACAGGTGACGATGGCGGTGCCGACGAGAACTTTGCGCTCGGGGGCGCGGCGCAGCAGGGCGGCGTTGGCAAACGGCACGATCACGACCGTCAGGCTCTGCAAAAAGCCGGCGGTGGAGGCGGAGGTAAGGCTGGAGCCCAAGCACATGCAGGTGAGCTCGGTTGCCATGATGGCGCCGATGATGGCGGCGCGAACCATGAGGTCGCGGTTGATGCGCAGCGCGTGCTTGTGGAAGAGCAGCAGGCAGGCCACAAAGGCGATGATGCAGCGCAGCGCAACGATGCTCGTGGCGTTCATGCTGTCCATGCCGATCTTCATGAGGGGGTACGAAAAGCCCCATGCGACGGGAACGGAAAACGAGAGCGCGATTGCTTTTTTGCGATCCATGGGACTCCTTTTGTTACAGAACGGTTTCGCAAAAAGGATTCTGCTCCCAGATTTTGATGTAGTAAAGCGAATGTATCTTCAGTATGATTAAGCAATACTAATGTAGGTAGAAAAAGCCCTGGCAAAACGTTTTACGGCTACACCGATGTGGAGGCACGATGGCATCGCGATATCAGATTGTATGTATGGTGGTCGATTGCGGCAGTCTTAAGGGCGCGGCCGACGAGCTAGGCTATACGCAAAGTGCGGTGAGCCAGGCCGTCAAGGCGCTCGAGCGCGAGCTGGGCACCACGCTTATCGAGCGCGGCAAGCAGGGCGTTTCGCTTACGCGCGACGGCAAGCAGTACCTGCCGTATCTGCGCCAGATTGTAACTGCCGAGGCCGAGCTTGAGGGCAAGCGCCAGGAATTGCTGGGACTCTCCTCGACTGATATTCGTATCGCAACGTTTACCAACGTGAGCCGCACCGTGTTGCCGCGCGTGATCCGCGACTTTGGTGCCCTGCATCCGGGTGTACGCTTTACGCTCAAACAGGGCGATTACACGCGCAATGCCCAGTGGGTGCACGATGGCGTGGTTGATTTTTGCTTTACGGCACGCGGATTTACTGCTGGGCTCGAGAAGCGCGTGGTCTATCACGATGAGTTGGTGGCACTGTTGCCGGCCGCGCATCCGCTGACGGCAAAGGAAAAGGTGACGCTCGCCGACCTGGCGTCCGAGCCGTTTGTGCTGCTGGATGAGGGCGAACAGAGCCTGGTGCTCGATGCATTCGCGGCGCATGGGCTGTCGCCGCACGTGACGAGCGAGGTGACCGACGACTACACCATCATGGCGATGGTGGAGGAGGGCCTAGGCGTGAGTATGCTGTATCGCCGTACCGTCGAGGGCATGAGGGCCGATATTCGCGTGCGTCCCATCGTGCACGCTCCCTCGCGTGACGTAGTGGCAGCCTGGCGCAGCTGGGACACCATGCCTATCGCCACGAGGCGTTTTATCGACTATATGAGCTCGCATATTGTCAATTAATGACTGGCGTGACGTTGAGTGCGGTGTTTAGCGGGCTGTCGCTTTGGCTTGGGCGGTGCGATAGGTGCGTGCCGGGTGGCAGAGCAATACCGCCACGACCATAAAGAATGCCGTGGTGCCCAGGCTGATGGGGTAGACCATCATGATGTTCGCAAAGGTACGGAAGTGCGGGAACACGCAGAATACCCAATAGAAGCGAATGCCGCAGACGCAGATCATGGTGATGAGGGCGGGCATGAGCGAGATGCCAAAGCCGCGCAGGTAGCCGGACATGTTTTCGTAAAACATGCTAAAGGCGTATGCCGGGAAGATCGAGCACACGCGGATATAGCCGATCGAGACGATGTTGGGGTCGCTATTAAACAGCGCTAGGATCTCGCGCCCCAGACCGACGATGATAACGATGGTAGTGAGCGCGACGATGCCACCTTCGACCAGGCAGACCTTAAGGGTCTTGGTGCAACGGTCGATCTGGCGGGCACCGTGGTTTTGCCCCACAAAGGTGGTGCAAGCCTGGCTAAAGCTGTTGAGCAGGTTGTAGCACACGTACTCCAGGCTCATGGCGGCGCTCGATGCCGCCATGACCTCGGTGCCCAAGCTGTTGATGGCGGACTGGATGATGATGTTGGCGACGGCAAAGACGGCGCTCTGGATGCCGGCGGGCAGGCCGATCTTGACGATGCGCCTGAGGGCGACGGGGTCTAAGCCTAAGTCGCGTGGGGTGACGCGGACGACGGAGTCGGTCTTGAGCAGACGGATAAAGAGCGTAGCGGCGCTGACGGTGTAGGCGATGGCGGTGGCGATGGCGACGCCCGCGACGCCCCAGTGGAGTACGGGGACAAAGATGAGGTCCAGGCCAATGTTGAGGATGGTGGACACGGCAAGTGCCTGCAGCGGCATGCGGGTGATGCCGACGGAGCGGAAGATCGCGGCCTCAAAGTTGTAGAGCAAGATCGAGGGCATGCTGAGCAAAAAGACGCGTAGGTAGAGCGAAGCGAGCGGCATGGTCTCGGCAGGCACGTTGAGCGCAGCGAGCATGGGCTCGGCAAAGATCTCGCCCAGTGCGATGACGACAAAGCCCACGAGTGCCATTAAAATCGAGGTATGGACGGCGCGTTTGACCATGTTCTGATCGTTGCGGCCGATAGCGTTGGCGATAACCACGTTGGAGCCAAGCGACATGCCAATAAAAAGGTTGAGCATAAGACTGGTAAGCGGAACATTGGAGCCGACCGCCGCCATGGCGAGGGTTCCCTGGTCGCCCGAGAAGTTACCGATGATGACCGTGGCGATGAGGTTCGAAAGCTGCTCCAAGATGCTCGTGGCGGCCACGGGGAAGGCGAACAGGGGAATATTGCGCCATAGCGAGCCGGTGGTCATGTCAATGTGCTTAGATGCGGTGTCTGCCATACGCTCTCAATCTCTAATATGCTCTTTCGTGCTTATTTGCGCAGACGATGATACTCCTAATGCAGCCAGCCGGCACTTAGGGACGTTCCTTTTCTGCCGGCAGCTGGGGACGCTCCTTGTCTCTTCTATGACTAGGTGGGGAAGGCGTGCGACAATGGTGGACGTTGTGTTGTCGCGCTAAGGAGTTGCCATGTTGTTGTGTCCCGTTTGCCATGAGCCGCTGGTGGACGACGAGCGTGGTGCTGCATGCGCGGGCGGACACCGGTTTGACCGTGCGCGCGAGGGTTATCTGTACCTACTGCGCTCGTCCAAGAGCGGCGACTCTATGGGCGATTCTAAGTCGCAGGCGCGTAGTCGTCGTGACTTTCTAAACCGTGGCTACTATGCGCCGTTGCGCGATGCAATGGTCGAGCTGGTGCGTGAGCGGGCGGCTGGGTGCGCTGCGTCTACGAACGGCCCCATGACGCTGCTCGATATTTGCTGCGGCGAGGGCTACTACACCAGCGCCATGGGCGCGGTGCCGGGGGTGGATGCTTACGGTTTCGACCTGGGCAAAGAGATGGTGCGCCTTGCCGCCAAGCGCGGCGACGCGACCTACTTCGTGGCCAACATGAAGGATATCCCCGTGGCTGATGGCGCCTTCGATATGGTGACCGAGCTCTTCGCTCCCTTTAACGAGCGTGAGTTTGCCCGCGTGCTGGCGCCAGAGGGCTCGCTCTACACCGTGGTGCCGGGCGCCCGTCATCTGTTTGGGCTCAAGGAGGTACTCTACGACACGCCGTACCTTAACGATGAGAAGCTGCCGAAGACCACCGAGCTCGAGTTGGTCGGAACGCAGCGGGTATCTGCGAATATTACGCTCCAGACCCAGGCCGACGTCGAGGCGGTGTTCCAGATGACGCCGTACTACTACCGCACGCGCCCCGCCGACAAAGAGCGCCTGGCAAACCTCGATACCCTTCAGACTGACATCGACTTCATCATCGCCGAGTACCGCCACAGCTAACAACCTGCCAAAAAGGGACAGGTTTATTTTGGTAGGTTTTATCTGGGCAAACGTAAAGGGCCGACCGCGGAGATGCGCGATCGGCCCTTTTTAGTTGCTTGGCTGTAGAGGTTATGAGAAGCGAGCGCCTACAGGCGATCCTTGTTCTCGGCCTTGACGTCGTGTGCCTGCTGAACAAAGAACAGGTCGTACACCACGATGACAAAGGCACCATAGTTGATGGCGTCGCCGCCGAACGCGGGGAGCGTGAGCACGGCCTGCGCAATCGTGGCGACCGCGGCGATGATGCCGAGCTTAAACGCGCCATCCACCTGCGAAGGCTTGTTGGCGCCCTTGATGCCCGCAACGCCCGCGGCGAGGTCGATGAGACCCTTGGCGATAAGCACGACCGCGGCGAGCATGGCGTTCGGTCCGTAGGTGGACTCGAGCTTGCCGGTCGCGATGCCGGCGATTCCGATAACCAGGCTGGCGATGCCCAAAACAAAATAGATGAGGGCAAGGATTTTGAGTGTCTTGCGAGTGAAGCTCATGGCTGGTCCTTTCGATACGAGTACGCCAACTTGGCGCACCCAATGTGCTGCACATATGGTGAAGCACATTGTAGTTCAACGCGGCGATGCGTGCGCCTGAAAGCGCTTTGAGCCCGCGCAGCCAAACCCAACCTTTCAAAAAGGAAAGCTGGGCGTAAGTCAAATCGATGGCAGCGTATGCGCGGCGCTGCGATGATGGGGCCATGGTAAGAGTTGGACCGAAGGAGGAGCCATGATGTACGGAGCAGAGCAGGTACGTGAGGCGCGGTCGTTGGGAAGGCGCATGAGTGATTCCGTGATCGCTGCTGTGTGCACGGGATTGATGGCGGTGCTTTGCATTGGGATGCTGTGGGCCATGACGCATGTGGGACAATAGCGGGCGGTGGGGTGCCGACACAAACGGCGCTCACGTATTCGTTTTGCTTATTAAGGAGTACCCATGGGCGTCGTCGATCCCTTTTCTGTTGCTCGGGCCGCGGGGCTTGAGCTGATCGGGAAGTCCGAGGGCCTCACGCTCACCGACGGCACGATGGAGCTGCGTGCCGATTTTACCCGCATGCTTCCGCGGCTTAAACAGGGCCGTCTGCAGCAAGAGCTACTGGTGAAGGCTGCGCGCACAAAAGGCATCGAGCAACCATGGGCGATTGACGCCACGGCGGGCTTTGGCGAGGATTCGCTGCTGTTGGCGGCTGCGGGCTTTACCGTCGATCTGTATGAGCAGGATTGCGTGATCGCGGCGCTCCTCAAGGATGCCCTGGATCGCGCGGCAGATGATCCGGCGCTTGCGGCTGCCGTGGCTCGCATGCGCTTACATGCGGGCGAGGATAGCATAGCCGGCCTTCGCCATGTAGCTGAGCTGATCGGGCGGGGCGAGCTTGCCGCTCCCGATGCGGTGTACCTGGACCCCATGTTTCCCGAGCGCACCAAGAGCGCGGCGGTGAAAAAGAAGTTCCAGCTGTTGCATCACTTGGAACAGCCGTGCGCCGATGAGGAGGCGCTGGTCCAGGCAGCGCTTGCGGTGCATCCGCGCAAAGTCGTTATCAAACGGCCGGTGAAGGGCCCGTTGCTCGCCGGCATAAAGCCGAGCTATCAACTTGCGGGCAAGGCCGTTCGCTACGATGTTTTGGTGCCGCCGCGCCCGTAGCTTGCGTGCGATTATCGGGGCTTCGCTAGTGCCGTGCCGATGCGGTCCCTATTTCCAAGGGTGCGACGTCAGGTGCCATCCGCCGCAGTATTCGCATTTGTAGCAGGCCAAACCACGCCGCCCGTGGTTTTCGCAGTCAGCCATAACGGCCTCGGCCTCGGCGCGTGTGTCGTAACGGTTTTTGCGCTCGCACGATTTGTAGCGCCAGGCTTCATCGCGCTCAGCGTCCAGGGCGTCGCGGCGCTCGTCCTCGCGTGCAAACAGGTCGCTCATATCGCCGCCGGTGGCAGCGCCCAAAAACTCGCTTTTGGCCTTTGACCAGGCGGCTCGCTTTTTGCTTCCCATCTGCATCGCGCCCCTCTGCAAACGTTGGTATCATTGCTCAATCAAAGTGATACCAATAAACGTGAGGTCGCCGCGTGATGATCAGAAAAACCCTCGATACCGACATTCCCGCCGTCATGGCTATCTATGACGCGGCCCGCGCCTTTATGCGCGCACATGGCAACGCCACGCAGTGGCCCGAGGGCACGCCTTCGGCCGAGCAACTGGCTGCCGATATTGCCGCCGGTGGCAGCTATGTGTGCGAAGTCGACGGTCGCGTGGTGGCGACGTTTGCCTTTTTACCGGGCCCGGACGAGTGCTATGACGCAATTGAGGACGGGCAATGGCGCAGCGACACTCCGTACGCCGTGCTGCATCGCGTGGCGTCGGATGGCACCACGCATGGCGTCGCAGCAGCGATGTTTGCCTTTGCCAAAGAGCGTGCCGATCACCTGCGTATCGACACGCATCAAGACAACCTGCCCATGCAGGGTGCGAGCCTCAAGGCCGGATTTGAGCGCGCCGGCATCGTGTATGTGTCGGATGGTACACCGCGTGTTGCGTTTGACTGGCTGCGCGAGGTGTAAGAGCGAGGGTGCGTATCAATAATTCGCGCGAACGAAAATGGCACCACCCGGGGCCATTTTCGTTCGCTGCGCTGATTTAAAGCCGGCTTTCGCAAGGCGCGAACCTACGAAAATCGCTGCGCGGCAACGCGGGGCGATGAGCTCGGTCGGGGGATAGGGCTCGCTTCGCCCGCCGGCCCGTACATTGTATCATCCAGTGTGGAACGAGGATGCCCGTTGCCGCGTGCGATGGGCTTGCAATAAGAGGAGAGCCATGTCGAAGCAAGCGGTCGTTGGAATCTTGGCGCATGTCGATGCCGGCAAGACCACGCTGGCCGAGGCCATGTTGTTCAACGCGGGTCGCATTCGCAAGCGCGGCCGCGTGGACGATGGCGATTCGCATCTGGACACGAACGCGATCGAGCGTGAGCGTGGCATTACGATCTTCTCGTCGCAGGCCGTGCTCGACCATGGCGATACCCACGTCATGCTCGTGGATGCACCGGGGCATGTCGATTTTTCGGCCGAGGCGGAGCGCACATTGCGCGTGCTGGACTACGCGATTTTAGTTGTGGGCGCCAACGACGGCGTGCAGGGGCACACCGAAACCCTGTGGCGCCTGCTTGCGCGCTATGACATCCCGACGTTCATCTATATCAATAAAATCGATTTGGAGAATCCCGGCCGCGATGTTTTGCTGGCACAACTTGGGCAACGTCTCTCCGAGGGCTGCTTGGATGCCAGCGAACTGCTGGCGGGCGGGGCCGTTCAGGAGGACGCTGCCGCGTTAGACGAAGAAGCGCTCGAGGAGTTTCTTGAGGCGGGCGAGCTTTCTGTCGCAACGCTGTCGCGCATGGTTGCCGAGCGCAAACTCTTTCCCTGCTTTGCCGGGTCGGCGCTCAAGGACCAAGGCGTGGACGAGCTGCTGGACGGCATATGCGCGCTGATGCGTGAACAGGCATGGCTTCCGGAGTTTGCCGCGCGCGTCTATCGTGTCAGCCGCGGGGATCGCGGCGAGCGCTTGGCTTGGGTTAAAGTGACCGGCGGCACGCTGCATGCCAAGCAGATGATTGACGGACGTTCCGGCGCCGAGGCATGGGAGCAGAAGGTCGATCAGGTACGCATCTATAACGGCGAAAAGTATGAGCTTGCCCAAGAAGTTGCTGCTGGCGGCATCTGCGCCGTGACGGGTCTTGCGCACGTTCGCCCGGGGGACGCCCTGGGCGCGGAGCCCGCGGGCGATGCGCCCGTCATTGCGCCGGTCCTCACCTATACGGTGCTTCCGGGCGAACACGATGTCCATGCGGTGTTCAAAGCGTTGACTGAGCTGGCGGACGAAGATCCCATGCTCGGCGTAAGCTGGAATACGCATCTAGAGCAGATTCATTTGCAGTTGATGGGCGCCGTGCAACTCGAGGTCGTGCAGCGGGTGTTGGCCGATCGTTTTGGCCTTTCGGTTGCGTTTGAGTCTGGCGGCATTCTCTATAAGGAGACTATTTCGCAGCCGGTCGAGGGCGTGGGCCACTTTGAGCCGCTGCGCCACTATGCCGAGGTGCATCTGCGCCTGGAGCCGTTGGCAGCGGGTTCGGGCGTGCAGTTTGGCAC
>UQTR01000058.1 GCA_900544065.1 uncultured Collinsella sp. | reverse complement strand
GACCAGGATGTGGCCGGCTTCGGGATGCATCATGCCGTGCACGAGCTTACCGCCCGAGAGCACGCCGGCGCCCACGCCGGTACCGATGGTCAGATACACCACGTCAGTGAGGCCCTGGGCGCAACCAAAGGTGACCTCGCCCAGGCAGGCGACGTTGACGTCGGTGTCGTAGCCGCAGGGGATATTGAGCTCGTTTTGGATGGTGCCCAGCAGGTCAAAGTAGCGCCATGCCGTTTTGGGCGTCTCCAGGATCTTGCCGTATTGGGGCGAGGCAGGGTTGACTGCGGTGGGGCCAAAGGCGCCGATGCCCAGCGCGGCGATGCCCTTGTTCGCAAACCATGCGTTGACGGCCTCAACGGTCTCCTGCGGGGTCGTGGTCGCGATCTGCTCACGCTCCAGGACCGTACCGTCTGCATAGCCCGTGGCGCAGACCATCTTGGTGCCGCCGGCCTCGAGCGCTCCGATAAGCTGCTGCTCTGCCATAGTATTCCTCTCTCCGGGACGAGTTGCTCCTTCTCTAAAGTATAGCGCTCTAAAAAATGAATGAGGTCGCTATAAAAAGAAACCTCGTGGCCCAACGGGTTCACGAGGTTTCTTTAGTGCCTTTAGTTATTGGCCGTCCTTACCCGCGCGGCTCGATTTTATCACGCAGGGACTTAAGGTTCTCCAATGCCGCGTTGAGCGTCTCGTCACGCTTGGCAAAGTGGAAGCGGATGAGGTGGTTGACGGACTCGCGGAAGAAGCTGGAGCCCGGAACGGCGCCCACGCCCACCTTGGAGGCCAAATCCTCGCAGAAGTCGAGGTCGCTGTCATAGCCAAACTCCGAGATATCCATCATCACGTAGTAGGCGCCCTGCGGTACGTTGTGCGTGAGGCCGATGCTGTCGAGTCCCTGGCAGAACAGGTCGCGCTTGGCGGTATAGAGGTCGAGGACCTCCCGGTAATAGCTATCGTCGAAATTGAGGGCGGTGACGACGGCTTCCTGCAGAGGAGCGGCGGCACCCACGGTGAGGAAGTCGTGGACCTTCTTGATGCGCTCGGTGATTTCGGCTGGAGCGATGGTGTAGCCCAGGCGCCAGCCGGTGATGGAGTAGGTCTTGGACAGCGAGCTGCAGCTGATGGTGCGCTCAAACATGCCGGGCAGCGTGGCCATGTACACGTGCTCGTGGGGCGCGTAGACGATGTGCTCGTAGACCTCGTCGGTGATGCAGTAGGCGTCATACTTTTTGCACAGGTCGGCGATAAAGGCGAGCTCCTCGCGGGTAAAGACTTTGCCGCAGGGGTTGGACGGGTTGCACAGGACGATCGCCTTGGGATCGTTGTCGCGGAAGGCCGCCTCGAGGACCTCACGGTCGAAGTCAAAGGTGGGCGGGTTGAGCGGCACATAGATGGGCTCGGCCCCCGAGAGAATGGTGTCAGCGCCGTAGTTCTCGTAGAATGGCGAGAAAATGACGACCTTGTCGCCGGGGTTTGTGACCGTCATCATGGCGGCCATCATGGCCTCGGTGGAGCCGCAGGTGACCACGATGTTCTCGTTGGGGTTGATCGGCATGCCCATAAAGTGCTCCTGCTTGGCGGCAAGCGCCTCACGCATGGCCTGGGAGCCCCAGGTGATGGAGTACTGGTGGTAAAGCGGCTTGGGGTCGGTGGCGATGGTGCTGAGGCTATCGAGCAGCTGCGCCGGGGGATCAAAGTCGGGGAAGCCCTGCGACAGGTTAACGGCGCCGTACTTATTGGAGATGCGCGTCATGCGGCGGATGACGGAATCGGTAAACGTTGCCGTGCGGTTGGAGAGTTCTTTCATGCCGGTCCTTTCGAGCATTTGCAGTGGGGCAAGTTTACTCCTATCAAACCGATGGGATTTGCTCGAAATGGTCTCGAAAAACTCTTTTCAAAATTCTTGAAAATTGGGGCTTGCATCGCGTGGCGTTCCTTGCAATAATAGTCGAGCGCGAAGCGCACAGGACACGGTGGGTGTAGCTCAGTTGGCTAGAGCGACGGGTTGTGGTCCCGTAGGTCGAGGGTTCGAGTCCCTTTACCCACCCCAGTTCTTGCTTCGTGTTGATATCGGGTCGTTAGCTCAGTTGGTAGAGCAGGGGACTCTTAATCCCAAGGTCCAGGGTTCGACCCCCTGACGGCCCACCAAAGCATGTTAAGACGGTCAATTTCGGTTGGCCGTCTTTTTTATTAACCTCGCATGGGGCCGAACCCGTAAGGGCGCAGACGCTTTACAAGTCGAGCCTGCCCTGGGGGTCGGTGAATCCGTCTGTACCCTCCTTGAGCTTTTTCTCGTCTGCTTTCACGCGACGTTCGAGCTTCTTTGTATCTTCGGCAGGCGGTAGGTTCTCGGATACAATTCCGCGGTCGATGAGGCTGCCACGCACGCTTGTGTTGTTCTCGACGTGCTCTTGCTTGATCTGGTCCAGACCGTACAGGTCGTGTTCCTCGGCGTTGAAGGCCGTCATCGAGTTCGTAAGGTCCTTTGCTTTGATGAGAACATCGGCTAGCCTGTCCGCCAATGCCGAGCTCTTGGATACGCCGAGCTGTTGCTTCATTTCCGCCGTGCTTCTGCCGCCGAATAACGCTTCATCGCCCTTCGACTTGATGATCGCGAATCCTTTGGAGTCCACGCCGCGTTTGAACGCAATACCCGAGAGCTGTTTCTCTGAATCAGATAGCGAGTGGCGCGCCTGCAAGCGCTGAATCTCTGCGAAGCGCTGCTCTATGAGCTCTTGGCGGCGCGTCTGCACGGCGAAGTACGCCTGTGCGAGCGCGATTTCTTGCTTGTTTGAATCTCCGTTCTGGGCGATTAAATAGCATGCATAGCGCGTAAGTTTGTAGTCTTTAACCGCGCGAGCGGCGACACCGGCAGTTACCATTTTCGTGGTGTCACGAAAATGGGAATCAACTGGAGTTTTGTTTGTTTCGCACGAGACTTTTGCCCTCTTAACAACTTCGGCAAAGTTCTCCCATCGAGTGTACCCCATGGGTCCATTAAATCGCGTGCGAGCCAATACTCAACGCCGTCTTCCACATTGGCGTAGCTATCAAGTTTGACACGCCACTTCTCGATATCTCTACTGTCCATATCTCCTCCTCGCTGGCCTTTTGTGTATGCGGGCTTTGCCCGCTCTGTATTCAAAATTAGGATACGCTGCCGTGCGGACACGAATGGGCCCCGTGCCACTTCGAGTTCACGGGGCCCATAGATATCGATTAGTTGTGTTTTGCTTTAGATAGGTGTCCAGTTTAATTCGCTCGATAGTGCGATCCGAGACTTTCGGTTCGCTTGCGCATGGCTTTGACCATTTCCTGTGCTAGTTGAATCTGCGATTGCAGGCGGGCGAGGGCTGCGACTTCGCTGTCCTGGACTTTCTGTGTGCTCAAGGTCGTTGCCTCCGTCTTCAAGCCCTCAAGCTCGTGTAGTGCCTTTGATAGGCCCGTCTCGGTCCTGTTGATCATGCAATAGGTACTCATCGTGTGCTTAAGGCTGCGTGTCAGGCGCTCGGCGTCTGTTGTGGCAATGCCGTACTGGGGGAGGGCGATATCCGCCTTCAGGGATGCCTCAGCTGCATTCTGTGCTGCCTGGGCTGCCGATGCGCCCGCGATGCGCCCAAACACGATGCCGTTGGCGCTTGACAGGCCACCAATGCGATCGGCGCCGTGCATGCCGCCTGTCGCCTCACCGCAGGCGTAGAGGCCTTCGACGCCCGTGAAGGCTGCCTTGTCGATCTTGATACCGCCGTTAGCGGCGTGGGCATACATCGCCACGCGCATCTCGTCGGTCGGCGCGATGCCGTGCTCGTCTTGTAGCCAGGTGGCAAAGGTCTGCACAAACTCGGGGATGTCCTCGCGGGGGAAGTCGTAGTGGAGCGCCAAGCCTTCGGCGCCTGCTTGATCGATGGCAAGATCGATGGCGCGGGAAGCCAAGCGCGAAGTGAAGGGGCCATATCCGGAGCGTTGCTCAAGCAGATCGTCCAACTTTTCGTCGGCAATATCGACCGGTTGGTCGAACTTGACGTAACGCCAGGTCTTCTCGTTAAAGACAAGGTTTCGTTTGGGCTCGATAAAGCCGGGCATCATCTGCATGAACTCTATATTAGTAAGTGTTGCGCCGTGCGCCAGCGCGATGGCCTGCGAGGAGCTGAGCACATCAGCCGACGTAAGGCTGCGCTCGAACAGGCCGCCTGTGCCACCGGCTGCGATGATCGTGGCCTTGGCAGCAAAGGGTACGATACGATTTTCGGTGAGGTCGTAGAGCACGGTTCCGGTTATTCTGCCGTCCGTATCTTCAACAAGGTCGATAAGCTCGTGGCGGGGGAGCAGGCGAATACCGAGCGACTCGATCCGGGTCGTCAGAGCGTCCTCAAGGGGCTTGCGGGTGAGGCCGCGCCACATGCGCGTCTTGTGGTCAAAGCAGGGGATAAATTGCTTTTGCTGGGCGCTCTCGGCGCTTTGCGGACGCTGGAGCTCAACGTCCAGGTCTTGCTCGAGCCATTCAATTGCCTGGGGAATGCCGTGGACAAACGTCTGGACAAGCTCGGGGTCGGCGACGCCGCCACCAACGGTCTGGATGGTATCGATGAGGTCTTGTTCGTCGTCTTCGTTAACGGGTCCGATAAGCCCCAGGCCCCAGGTTCCGGGGAAGAAGCTCGATCCACTCATAGTCTTGCCGGCGCATACCACAGTGACGGTTGCACCCGTGCGTGCCGCTTCGATGGCGGCGCAAAGGCCCGCAATGCCAGATCCAATTACCAGTACATCAGTCGATTCCATCGGATTCCTTTCTCGTCCGGCGCATTGTCGCACGGGTGATCGGCAATGGGGCCGCAAAGACTCGGCAAATCGGTAAAGGGCAATTATGGCAGGTGGGCGTCATGGACGCTCTGATATTCTATCTCGTTACATCCCGTATTTCGCCGCAACTGATATATCGGCATTAGCTACCCTGCGACAGCGCAAACAAAAAGAGCCGCTACCCCGAAAGGTAGCGGCTCCAAAGCTCAACTATTTGAGCATCGCGCGGGCGCGATTAGGCCTTGAGGGCCTCCTCGACGGCGACAGCGCAGGCGACGGTGGCACCGACCATGGGGTTGTTGCCCATGCCGATGAGACCCATCATGTCGACGTGCGCAGGCACGGAGGAAGAACCGGCGAACTGGGCGTCGGAGTGCATACGGCCCATGGTGTCGGTCATGCCGTAAGAGGCAGGGCCGGCGCCCATGTTGTCCGGGTGCAGGGTACGGCCGGTACCGCCACCAGAAGCGACGGAGAAGTACTTCTTGCCAGCCTCGAGGCGCTCCTTCTTGTAGGTGCCAGCGACGGGGTGCTGGAAGCGCGTGGGGTTGGTGGAGTTACCGGTGATCGAGATGTCGACGTTCTCGTGCCACATGATGGCAACGCCCTCGCGGACGTCGTCGGAGCCGTAGCAGTTAACGGCAGCGCGGGGACCATCGGAGTAGGGGATGGTCTCGACGACCTTGAGCTCGCCCGTGTAGTAGTCGAACTGGGTCTTCACATAGGTGAAGCCGTTGATGCGGGCGATGATCTGGGCGGCGTCCTTGCCCAGACCGTTGAGGATAACGCGCAGCGGCTTCTTGCGAGCCTTGTTGGCGTTCAGAGCCAGGCCGATAGCGCCCTCAGCGGCAGCGAAGGACTCGTGACCGGCCAGGAAGGCGAAGCACTCGGTGTCGTCGGAGAGCAGCATAGCGCCCAGGTTGCCGTGGCCCAGACCGACCTTGCGGTCCTCGGCGACGGAGCCGGGAACGGTGAAGGCCTGGATGCCCTCGCCGATGATGGCGGCAGCCTCAGAAGCGGTCTTGGCGCCACGCTTGACAGCGAGAGCGCAGCCGAGGGTGTAGGCCCACTCGGCGTTCTGGAAGGCGATGGACTGGGTGTTGTTGACGATCTCACGCGGGTTGAAGCCCTTGTCGGTGCAGATCTGCAGAGCTTCCTCGAGGGAGGCGATGCCGTTGTCGGCGAGGCACTTGTTGATCTTGTCAGCGCGGCGCTCGTAACCTTCGAACGTAACAGTCATAGTTATTTCCCTCCCTTTCTACTCGTGAACCGGGAACACGCTGGCGACGGAGTGAGTCTCCTCGTCGGTGCGCGGGTCGATGTACTTGGCAGCGTTCTCCCACTGACCATAGTGGCCCATAGCGCCAGCGATGGCCTCCTCGGGGGTCTTGCCGGCCTTGACGGCGTCGGTGAACTTGCCGAGGTTCAGGAACTCGAACGCGATGATCTCGTTCTTGTCGTTGAGAGCCATGCGGGTGACGTAACCCTGAGCGAGCTCGAGGTAACGAGCGCCCTTGGCCTTGGTGCCGAACATGGTGCCGACCTGAGAGCGAAGGCCCTTGCCGAGGTCGTCGAGGGAGGCGCCCACGGGCAGGCCGCCCTCGGAGAACGCGGTCTGGCTGCGGCCGTAAACGATCTGCAGGAAGATCTCGCGCATAGCAACGTTGATGGCGTCGCAGACGAGGTCGGTGTTGAGGGCCTCGAGGATCGTCTTACCGGGAAGGATCTCGGAAGCCATGGCGGCAGAGTGGGTCATGCCCGAGCAGCCGATGGTCTCAACGAGGGCCTCCTCGATGATGCCGTCCTTGACGTTCAGCGTGAGCTTGCAGGCGCCCTGCTGAGGTGCGCACCAACCCACACCGTGCGTAAGACCGGAGATGTCGGAAATCTCCTTAGCCTGGACCCACTTGCCCTCCTCGGGGATGGGTGCGGGGCCGTGGTATGCACCCTTGGCAACGGGGCACATGTTCTCCACTTCCTGTGAGTACTGCATGCCTCTCCTCTCTATCGTGTTGGCGTCCCGTCTGGGGGTCGTGGCTGGCGATTGCCGGGCGACCCTTCGAAAGGGACATGACATGCAGCCCCTATAATACCGCGAAATGCACGGAATATTCGGCGAACGGCTCAGTTTTCGTAGCGAGAAGTCCGGAAGTTTTAATTGAAGCGGTTTAACTCTAAATTCTGTGGTCGCGAACCTCCGTAGAGGGGGTCCGTCTTGGGCAAGCTTTTGGTCAGCTTTTGTAAGCGTTGCAGGGGTTGACCTGTTGCAACGGTGCCGTTCGCCGCTTGTTTGCTGCCTTTGGCCGCGCGAGTGTATTGTTTTGCGTGAATGTTTTGATGGCACGCTTCAATCGTGCTGTATTGGATGGCAAGCAGATCCCGGCGAAGGGAGCGCCATGCAGCGCGTTTGGAGAACGGTTACCGGCTTTTACCATGTCTGTGCCCGCGGTATGGGCAAGCAGCTCATCTTTGAGGGTGATGAAGACCGGTGGGAGTTTTTGGAGCTGATGCGCGAGTGCTGTCGCGAGGCGGGCGTGACGGTTATTGCCTGGTGCCTTATGGGCAATCACGTGCATTTGGTGCTTGCAGATTACGAGGACGCTATGAGCGCGGCGATGCACCGGCTGCTTTTGACGTACGCGCGGCGGTTCAATAAACGCACAGGGCGCACGGGCCATCTGTTCCAGAACCGTTTTGACCGGCGCTCGCTCGATACCGACCGTTATCTAATGGCTGCTATTCGCTATGTTCACGCTAATCCGCAGGAGGCAGGTATCGCCCTGATCGAGCGTTATCCCTGGAGCAGCTTTGCCGAGTATCTGCGAGCGTATGACAACGATGCGACGAGGGGATTTTCGGACCCTTCTTGTGTGCTTGAGCTCTTTGAGTCTGCCAAGGGGTTTCTGGATTATTCTCTGTCGATGCCCGATGGTTCCGATCCGGTGATTCACGATATGGATGAGACGGAGTGGGAGCGGCGTGCGTTTGCCGACAAGATGGCGAAGCGCCTGGGCGTTCCGCTCAATGAGCTCAAGACCGTAGCACCCGCGCGGCGAGACGGAATCATTTTCGCCCTGCACGATGGCGGCTACACGGTGCGCGAGATTGAACGGTATACGGGAATCAGCAAGAGTACCGTATACCGTATCGTGCGCGCTTATGCGCGGGTGAAGGCTCAGGCTGAGTGCTCGGAATAGAAAATGGCCGAACCACTATTGTCAAGCGATTCGGCCAACAAAATTCTTAAGATTTGGGACAAATACTACTGATCATTTTGTCCCGTGAGCATGCCGTCGAGGGTGCGCCAGGCGAGCTCGGCGCATTTGACGCGGGCGGGCATGTGCGAGATGTCTTGGAGTTGGGCGGCTTCGTCCAGGTCTTCCAGGTCTTCCTCGGAGAGCTGCTCGCCGCGGATCATGGCGAGGAAGAGCCCTGCCAGGCGGCGAGCCTCCTCGACCGTCTCGCCGGTGATGAGGTCGGCCATGATGTCGGCACTGGCCTGGCTGATGGCGCAGCCGTGGCCGGTAAAGGAGGCCTCCTCGATCACGTTGTTCTCGACGCGCAGCTGCAAGGTGAGCTCGTCGCCGCAGCTGGGGTTGATGCCGTCGTGCTCGTGCGTGGGAGCATCCATCTCGTACTTATAGTCGGGATGCGAGTTGTGCTCCATAAATGTGGTGGAGGTGTACAGATTACCCATTGAACGTGCTCCAAACGTGATGCAGGCCGGCGATGAACTTGTCGATGTCGGCCTTGTCGTTGTAGAAGGCTACGCTGGCGCGGCAGCAGGCGAGGTTCTCGACGCCAAGCCAGGTGAGCAGCGGCTGCGCGCAGTGGTGGCCGGCGCGGATGCACACGCCGTCCATGTCCATGATGCTCGCTACGTCGTGCGGGTGGATGCCCTTGACATTAAAGCTCACGACGCCGTGGTGGTTGTCCCAATAGATGGAGCCGATGATCTGGACAAAGTCGAGCTGCATGAGCTCGCCCATCAGGTAGTGGACGAGTGCCTGCTCGCGTGCCTGGATGTTCTCGTAACCCACTGTGTTGACCAGGTAGTCGAGTGCCGCACCCGTGGCGAAGATGCCGGCGGCGTCCTGCGTGCCGGCCTCGAACTTCTCGGGGACGGGAGCCCAGACAGCGTTCTGCTCGGTGACCGAATCGATCATCTCGCCGCCGGTAAGCATGGGCGGCATGGCGTTGAGCAGGTCCATCTTGCCCCACAGCACGCCGATGCCCATGGGGCCCATGGCCTTGTGCGCACTAAAGGCAAAGAAGTCGGCGCCCAGGTCGGCCACATCGACCGGCATGTGCGGCAGCGACTGCGCGCCGTCGACGACCAGATAGCCGCCGTACTTGTGCACGAGCTTGCCGAGATTCTTGACCGGGTTCTCGACGCCCAGCACGTTAGAGACCTGTCCCACGGCCAGGATCTTGGTCTTGGGACCCACCTTGGCAAGAACCTCCTCGGTGGTGAGCTGGCCGGTCTTGGTGGGGTAGAGGTAGACGAGCTTGGCGCCGGTCTCGCGGCAGACCTGCTGCCACGGAATCAGGTTGGAGTGGTGCTCCATGATGGTGATGACGACCTCGTCGCCCGGTTCGAGCACTGTGGGTGCAAAGCTCTTGGCGACCAGGTTGAGCGACTCGCTCGTGTTGCGGGTGAAGACGATCTCGTTGGCCTGTGAGGCGCCGATGAGATCGGCGATCTGTTGGCGGACCTTCGCGATGGCGTCGGTGGCCTCGACGGACAGCGAGTACAGGCCGCGCAGAGGGTTGGCGTTCATGCGCTGGTAGAAGTCGCGCTCGGCGTCGAGCACACAGGCAGGGCGCTGCGCGGTGGCGGCGCTATCGAGGAAGGCGATCTCGGGGTGCTGCTGGAACAGCGGGAACTGGCCCTTGTAGGGGTTGGTCTCGATGTCCACGGTGGGCCAGCCGCGCGAAGCCTCGTCGCTGGCGTCGAGCTCCATGGGCTCGGGGGCAGTACAGGTGTCGCATTTAACGTGCTCGGTGTCGATCATGCGAGCTCCTCTTCAAAGTTGTCGATCAGGTTGTTTCCCAGGCGGACGACGGCTGCGCGGGTGCGCTCGTCGGTGGCGGAAAGCGCGGCGTTCTCCAGCTTGGCGCGGATGAACAGGTCCTCGGCGGCGTTTTGGTCAAGGCCGCGGCAGGCGAGGTAGAACAGCTGCTCGTCGCGGACGTGACCGATGGTGGCGCCGTGGTTGCCGGCGACGTCGTCCTCGTCGCAGAGAATGACGGGAACGGTCTTGTTGTCGACGCCCTTGTTGGCCAAAAGCACCGTCTCGCGCTCGGTGCCGGTTGCACCCTTGCAGCCGTGCACGAGGTCGATGGTGCCGCGGTAGACCTTCTTGGACGTGCCGGTCAGCACGCCGTTGGCGTCGATCTCGCACTCGGTCTTGCGACCGCGGTGGCGCAGCTCGTAGTTAAAGTCGCGCACCTGCTCGCGGGCGCCCAGGTAGTCAGTATCGATGGTGACCTTGGCGGTATCGCCCAGCAGGTCGCCGGCAAGGCCGGTGGCGCTGGCGCCGGCACCCAGGACGGTGTGCTGCACGTTGACGCGCGCGCCCTCGTCCAGGAACAGGCCGGTGTCGTCGAGCGCGATCCAGCTATCGTCGAGCGTCTGCGTGCAGGTTACGTTGACGGTGGCGTACTCGTGGGCGCACACGCGTAGCACGGAGCCCACGACACCCTCGCCGGTAACAGGAGAGTCTAGGGCAATATGCAGGTCGAGCGTTGCCTGCGGGCGAGCGACGATGTCGATGGCGGCGATGGCCGCGGCGGCATCGACACCGCTCACGCGCACGGTAACCGTGGCATGCTTGTATGCGGGCACATCGATGACGATGCGCTTGGTAGCGTGCTCGGCCATGTAGGCGTAGGCAGCCTCGCCCATGCCGGTTTCGAAGGCTTCAGCGGGGGAGAGCTCCTCCTCGAGCTTGATGGCGCCGGCCTGGTAGACAGAGGTGGCGGGCACGTCGAGCTCGGTCTCGGGCGTGATGCGGGCGCGGTCGGCGGCATCACCGGGGGCGGAGGCGCGGCGCTCGGGGAAGCGCTCGGCCATGGCGTTCATGGCGGCGTCGAACGCGTCTGTCACGCCAATAAACTGCTCGTCCAAGCCCTCGACCTCGACGGCCTCGGCAGGAGCGACGGCAAGCTCGTCCGAAAGCTCAAGCTTGGTCTGGTTCATTTTCAACCAGCCCCAGGTTGCTGCGGGCATCGCGTTGACCTGCTCGAGCGTGGTAGCAGCGGCGTTGGTTTCCTGTTTCATTATCCGATCGCTCCTTCCATCTCGAGCTTGATCAGGTTGTTCATCTCGACGGCGTACTCCAGCGGCAGCTCCTTGGAGACCGGGTTGGCAAAGCCGTTGACGATCATGGTGCGGGCCTCTTCCTCCGAGATGCCGCGGCTCATCAGGTAGAACACCTTGTCGTCGCCGATGCGGCCGATGGTAGCCTCGTGGCCGATGTCGACGTTCTTGGCGCGGATGTCCATGGCCGGAATAGTGTCGGAGCGGCTCTGGTCGTCGAGCATCAGCGACTGGCAGCTCACGGTTGCCTTGGAACCCTCGGCCTTGGGCGTGGCCACGATGGAGCTGCGGAAGGTCTGGATGCCGCCGCTCTTGGAGATGCCCTTGGTCTCGACGGTCGCCGAGGTCTCGGGGGCGTTGAGCACGACCTTGCAGCCGGTGTCGAGGTTCTGACCGGCACCGGCAAAGGTGATGCCGGTAAAGCTCGAGCGGGCGCGGCGGCCGTTGAGCACGCTCATGGGGTAGAGGTAGCCCACGTGGCTGCCGAAGGAGCCACTGATCCATTCGATGTCGCCGTCCTCGTCCACGCGTGCACGCTTGGTGTTGAGGTTGTACATGTTCTTGGACCAGTTCTCGATGGTCGAGTAGCGCAGGTGCGCACGCTTGCCCACAAAGAGCTCGACGGCGCCGGCGTGGAGGTTGGCCACGTTGTACTTGGGCGCGGAGCAGCCCTCGATAAAGTGCAGGTCGGCATCGTCCTCGACGATGATGAGCGTGTGCTCAAACTGGCCGGCACCCTTGGCGTTGAGGCGGAAGTAGCTCTGCAGCGGGAAGTCGAGCTTGGTGCCCTTGGGCACGTAGACAAACGAGCCGCCCGACCATACGGCGCCGTGCAGGGCCGCAAACTTGTGGTCGGTGGGCGGGATGAGCGTCATAAACTTCTCGTGGATGAGCGGTTCCCACTGTGGATCGTGCAGGGCTTCTTCAATACCGGAGTAGACGATGCCCATCTTGGACGCCGTGTCCTGCATGTTGTGGTAGACCAGCTCGGAGTCGTACTGCGCGCCGACGCCTGCCAGGTAGCTGCGCTCGGCGTCGGGGATGCCCAAGCGCTCAAAGGTGTTCTTGATGTCGTCGGGCACCGACTCCCAGTCGTGCTTTTGGTCGGTGTTGGGCTTGACGTAGGTGACGATGTTGTCCATGTCCAGGCCCTCGATGGAGGGGCCCCACGTCGGATCCGGGAAGCGGTTGAAGATCTCGAGGGACTTGAGGCGCAGGTCGAGCATCCACTGCGGCTCGTCCTTCTTGGCGCTGATCTCGCGCACGATGTCGGGCGTGATGCCGGCGTCGAGGCGCTCGAATCCCTCCTCGCCATAGGTGAAGTCGTAGAGGCTGCGGTCGATGTCCGCGACCTCGGTGCGGTTCTTGGTCATTGCGTCGCCCCTTTACGCCTGCTGCTCGGCAGCGGCGGCCTCGGCCTGGGCGCGCTGCTCGGCGGCCTCGCGCTCGAAGGTCTCAAAGCCGTTCTTGTCGATCCAGGGGATCAGCGAGGCGTCGTCCTCGCGCACGATGTGGCCCTTGACCATAACGTGGACGCGGTCGACATCCAGGTGCTCCAGGATGCGCGTGTTGTGCGTGATGATGAGCATGGAGCCGTCGCAGCTCTTGCGGTACGCGTCCATGCCGTGGCTGACGGTGGAAAGCGCGTCGACGTCCAAGCCTGAGTCGGTCTCGTCGAGGATGGCGAGCTTGGGTTGCAGCAGCAGGAGCTGGAGCATCTCGACTTTCTTCTTCTCGCCGCCCGAGAAGCCCACGCCCAGCTCGCGGTTGAGGTAGGCGGTGTCCATGTTGAGCTCGGCTGCGAGCTCCTTGACGCGACGACGGAACTCCTTGCCCTTCATCTCCAGGCCGGGGCGGCCGGCGATGCTGGCGCGCAAAAAGCTCGACAGCGGTACGCCCGGGATCTCGACCGGGGCCTGGAAGCTCAGGAACAGGCCGGCGCGCGAGCGCTTGTCGGTGGTGAGCTCGGTGATGTCCTGGCCGTCAAAGACGATGCGGCCGTCGTTGACCGTGTAGGCGGGATCGCCCATGACCAGGTGGCCGAGGGTGGACTTGCCGGCGCCGTTGGGTCCCATCAGCACGTGGGTCTCGCCGGCGGCGACGTTGAGGTTGACGTTGTGGAGGATGGTCTTCTCGTCCACGGAGGCGGTCAGACCTTCGATGGAAAGCAGCGGATTTGCGCTCATGCTGTCCCTCTCTGTATATGGTGTACTCATGGGTGTACGAAACCCTAGGAATCTTCTCGGAATAAAGTTACTATGGGTTCGGCTTTAGTCAAGGGAAAACCCGACTAATCCACTCGACTTTTCAAATTCTGGGACAAAATAACCTGTTGTGTTTGTCCCACTTACTTAAGATTTGGGACAAACAAACCTGGTTATGTTGTCCCAGATGCGATGGGAGGGTAGGTATGCTCATTTCTTCTAAGGGCCGCTATGCCCTCCGTCTGATGATCTATATCGCAGCGCTTGGTGACGCCGAGGGCAAGATCGCCCTGCGCGAGGTCGCCGACCGCGAGCATATCTCACAAAAGTATTTGGAGCAGCTGGTCCGTCCGCTCATGAAGGCGGGCCTGCTTAAGAGCGTGCGCGGCAAGGGCGGCGGCTACATGATGGCCAAGGACCCGGCCGAGGTGCGTGCCGGCGACATCCTGCGCGCCGTCGAGGGCAGCACGGCTCCGGTGGCGTGCGATGGCATCGACAACAGCTGCGCCCGCAGCGATCTTTGCTCGACCGTCAAATTCTGGCGCGGTCTGGACGACGTGATCGAAAAGTACGTCGACGGCGTGACGTTGGCCGACCTTGCTGCCGTCCCCGAAGTCAACTTCGACATCAAACTGTAGGTTGAGCGCAATTCCTTAAGATTTCGCGGAGGGTTGTTGCCGTTTACCGAGGGGTTGTTGTACAACAACGGGCGAGCTGCAATACTTATTTCTATCTTTGCAAACTGCACTTTAACTACACCAATGCAGGGAGGATCTTATGCAGCCCAAGCATTCTGCGATTGTCGCGGGCCTGACGCTGGCGCTTTCGTTTGGCGCCGTTTCCGCGCCGGCACCCGCCGCTGCCGAGGAGCCCACGCCGGGCGTTGCCTCGGATGCCACCGATATCGATAAGGGTCTTTACCTGTCTCTTATACACATCTGACGCTGCCGACGATAAGGCTC
>UQTR01000057.1 GCA_900544065.1 uncultured Collinsella sp. | reverse complement strand
ATCGTCGGCAGCGTCAGATGTGTATAAGAGACAGGGTTATTCCGAGGCCTGCGGCGGCGATTGCTGCGAGTGCGATTGCGCTTGGCGCTGCGTCTCCCGTGTTCGCGAGCTTGCCGGCGGTCGTATCTGCTTGTTTGCCGCTGCTTGTGTTCGCCTGCTTGGTGGAGCTTGGCGGGGTATTTTTGCCGGTCGCGGACGAGCCGGTGGGCTGTGTCGCCTCGGCCGGTTGCGCCGAGTTGGAGGGGGGCGTCGTCTCGGTCGGTTGCGTTATCTCGGGCGAGGTGGCCTTGTCTGCCGCGGCTTTCGCCTCTTCGTATGCCTTGCAGGCGTCGTCATAGGCCGTTTGCGCTTTTTTCAAATTGTCGAGGAGCGCATCTCGCCAGGCTATGAACTGGTCGGTATGGGCTTTATACTTCTCTGCATCACGTTCACAGTCATTAACTTGTCTTTCCTGCCTTTTGAGGCCGTCGTGGCGCTCGCGGAGCCCCGTTTTGCAAGAGTCTTCTTGCGCTTTTGCCGTTACGATTTCACTGCGCAACTGCTTTATTTGCTGTTTAGTAGTTTCGACAAGCTCCTCGTCGCCGAGTGCTTCGAGGGCCTTAAGCGCCTCAAGTTTCTTGTCTAATTTTGCCTGGAGCTCGCTTACCCGGTTGATGGCCTCGTCGTATCTGGCTTGGGCTGCATCGACGTCCGCTTGCATGGCGGGAAGGGAATCCCTCAATTCGGCGGCTTGTGCCACCATCTTGTCGCGGAGCTCTTGAAAACGGGCAATGTCATCATTGAATCTCGCAATTTTCTCCGGACTTGCGGCGTCTTTTGCGGCCTCGAGGTTTTTGAGCGCTTCCTGCATGGCTGCATACGCTTTTTCTTTTGCGGCGGCCGCATCTTCCGCCTGCAAGGCAACTGCACCGGTGGGGGAACTGGTTTCTGCCGCGATCGCCGTTGCGGGGGCGATTCCCGCGACAAGTGCCGCGGAAAGGGCGATGCCCACGGTTGCTCGTCTTGCTCTTCTTGCGAGAATGTCGTTCATCTCGGCACCTCATTTCAAGGGTCGGCGACTAACTTGGTAGCACTAATGTAAGTATACCAAGCGGTCGACCCGACACTGGCTGGGTGTGCGCGTGCCTTTCCGCTTCTTTGGAAACCGAATCCCATTAGAAATGACGAGTTGTTTACGCTTCTTTTGGGGTGGCGGTACTATCATGGTTCGAATTGAATGTGGATGATGATAGGGAGCGCCTATACATGATTGAGCTGCTCAGGCGTTTTGGCGGTAAGTTTCGCCGCTATATGGTGATTGGTCCTGCGTGCAAGCTGATCGAAGTGATCTTTGACCTGCTTACGCCGCTGGTGATTGCCCAGATGATCGATAAGGGCATCGGCGCACACGATGTCAACGCCGTCGTCCGTTACGGCGCGGTGCTCGCCGCCATGGCTGTGATCGGCATCTCGTTTACGCTCGTCTGCCAAAAGATGGCGGCGCTCACCTCGCAGGGCATGGGCACCGACATTCGCGGCGCGCTCTACCAGCACATCAACAAGCTGAGCTATGCCGAACTCGACCGTTTTGGCACGCCGTCGCTCATCACGCGCATCACCAACGACGTCAATCAGGTGCAGCTCGCCGTGGCGCTGGGCGTGCGCATGCTTATCCGCTGGCCTTTCCTGGCGGTGGGCTCCATGGTCGCGGCCCTCGCCATCGATCTTAAGCTTGGCATCATCTTTTTGATTTGCACGCCCGCCATCGGCCTGGTGTTTTGGTTTGTCATGGCGCGCTGCATCCCGTACTACAAGCAGCTGCAGGCAAAGCTCGACCGCATCGCGCTTATCTGCCGCGAGGGGCTTTCGGGCGCCCGCGTGGTCCGTGCATTTGTGCGCGAAGACCACGAGCGTGAGCGCTTTGCCCAAGCCGCCGATGACCAGGCCAATACTGCCATCGCGGTGGGCAAGCTCTCGTCGATTCTCAACCCCGTCACGTTTCTTGTGATGAACCTGGGCGTGTGCGCCATCCTGTGGGTCGGCGGCATCCAGGTCAACGTGGGCGAGCTCACGCAGGGTCAGGTCATGGCGTTCGTCAACTACATGACGCAGACCCTCACCTCCATCGTGTATGTCGCCAACCTGGTCGTGGTCTTTACCAAGTCGAGCGCCAGCGCGTCGCGTATCAACGAGGTGCTCAATTGCGTGCCGAGCATTACCGATGAGGGCAACCAGCCGGTCGCACTGCCCGAGCCGGGCAATGTCGCTCCCGTTCCTGCGTTGAGCTTTGACCATGCGAGCTTTTCGTTTGGCGTGGGCGCGGCAAATGCCGCGAGCGATGTGACGCTGGAGCTGCCGCTGGGCAAGACACTCGGCATTATCGGCGGCACGGGCAGCGGCAAGTCCACGCTCGTTTCGCTTATCCCGCGCCTGTACGATGCGAGCGCTGGCAGCGTGAGCGTGATGGGCGCCGACGTGCGCGCCTGGCCGCTCGACCAGCTGCGCCATGTGGTCGCGACCGTCCCGCAGCGCGCGTCGCTGGTGAGCGGCACCATCCGCAGCAACCTGACCTGGCGTGACGAGTCAGCGACCGACGATGAGCTCTGGGCGGCGCTCGATATGGCGCAGGCCAGCGAATTCGTGCGCAACAAGCCGCAGGGGCTCGATGCCCCGGTCGAGGCGGGCGGTAAGAACTTCAGCGGTGGCCAACGCCAGCGCCTGACCATCGCGCGCGCCCTGGTGGGCTCGCCTCAGATATTGATCATGGACGACTCCGCCTCGGCACTCGACTTTAAGACCGACGCGGCGCTTCGCCATGCCATCCGCGAGCGCAGCGTGCGCGGTGCCGCCGAGGGCGGGCTGCCGCTCACGACGGTCATCGTGAGCCAGCGCGTCTCGACCGTGCGCGATGCCGACATGATCTGCGTGCTCGACCACGGATCGGTTGCGGGCCTGGGCACGCATGACGAGCTGTATGCAAGCTGCCAGCTCTATCGCGAGATTTGCCAGTCGCAGCTGCGCCGCGAGGAGCTCGAGGGCCAGCAGGGGAGCACGGTGCCCGCGTCCGCCCCGACTGCCCCTGCGCCTACTTGCTCAAAGGAGGGTTGCTAGATGAACCCGTATACTTCTTCCGGTTCGGTCGCCACGATGACCGCTAATGTGTCCGGCAACGATAACCTCAACGACCTGGGCGACGGCCCGCGCCAACCCGGTGATCCCGAGCGCTATCCCGTGGGCGCGGTGACGCGCCGCCTGCTGGGCTATGTTCGCCCGCACCGTATTTCGTTTACGGCGTCGTTTGTGAGCGCCGCCATCTCGGTGATTCTGCAGCTCTACACGCCCATCCTCATTGGTGAGGGCATCGACCTGATCGTCGCCACCGGGCAGGTGGACTTCGATGCGCTGCTGCCGCTCGTTACCAAACTCGCGATTGTCGTGATGGGTGCTGCGGCCTTCCAGTGGCTGCAGGGCTACTGCGTCAACCGCCTGTCCTACGAAACGGTGCGCGACATGCGCGTGGAGGCGAGCGACAAGCTCAGCCGCATGCCGCTCAGCTTTATCGACAGCCATGCCCACGGCGACCTTATGAGCCGTGTGGTCAACGATGTCGACCAGGTGGGCGACGGCCTGCTGCAGGGCTTCACGCAACTCTTTACTGGAGTCATCACTATCGTGGGCACGCTCGCGTTTATGCTGTCCATCAACCTAACCATGACGCTCGTGGTGGTGCTCGTCACGCCGCTCTCCATCTTTGCGGCCGGCGCCATCGCCAAGCTCTCCAACAAGAGCTTTACGGCTCAGCAGCGCATTCAGGGTCAGCTCGGCGGTCATATCGAGGAGTATGTGGGCGAGCAAAAGCTTGTGGATGCGTTTGCCTACGGACCAAATGCGCAGCAGCGCTTCGATGCACTCAACGCCGAGCTCTACACGGCGGGCGAGCGCGCGCAGTTTATGGGGTCGCTGTCCAACCCCGGCACGCGCTTTATCAACAACATCATCTACGCCGTGGTTGCCGTGATCGGCTGCGTGGGCGTGATCACGGGTGTGCCCGCGGCGCTCACGGTGGGCGGCGTGCAGATTTTCCTGTCCTACGCCAACCAGTACACCAAGCCGTTCAACGAGGTCACCAACGTCATCACGCAGATCCAGACGGCCTATGCCTCGGCGCGGCGCATGTTCGCGCTGCTCGATGCGCGCGAGCAGGAGCCCGACGCTGTGGATGCCATTGAGCTCACCGCTCCGAAGGGCGAGGTCGCCTTTGAGCACGTGGACTTTAGCTACGTGCCCGACCGTAAGTTGCTGCAGGACATCTGCATCGATGCCAAGCTCGGCATGCGGTTTGCCCTGGTCGGTCCCACGGGTTGCGGCAAGACGACGCTCATCAATCTGCTGCTGCGCTTTTACGATATCGATGCCGGTCGTATCGTAGTCGACGGGCATTCCTCGCGCGACTACACGCGTGAAAGCCTGCGCCGCGCCTTTGGCATGGTGCTGCAGGACACCTGGCTGTTCGAGGGCACGGTGGCCCAGAACATTGCCTACGGTTGTCCCGACGCCACGCGCGAGCAGATTATCGAGGCGGCCAAGCGCGCGCACGCGCACAAGTTTATCGTGCAGCTGCCACAGGGCTACGACACGGTGATTGGCGAGGACGGCGGCACGTTTAGCCAAGGCCAAAAGCAGCTGCTGTGCATCGCGCGCGTCATGCTCACCGACCCGGCGATTCTGCTGCTGGACGAGGCCACCTCGAGCATCGATACCCGCACCGAGCTGCAGGTGCAGGCGGCATTCGACGAGCTCATGGCCGGTCGTACGAGCTTTGTCGTTGCGCACCGCCTGTCGACGATCCGTAACGCCGACTGCATCCTGGTCATGCGAGACGGCGAGATTATCGAGCGCGGCACGCACGACGAACTGCTCGCGGCAGGCGGCTTCTACGCCGAGCTCTACCGCAGCCAATTCGCCCAGTAAGCAAGCCCGCGGGACAAATTAATCAGAAGTGTTTGTCCCAAGATTATGCATTCTATCTGCGGCGTGGTGACGATTGATCTCGATTGGGGGCGCTGGGAAACTTAACTGTTTCAAAGCGTATACCTTTTGAGACGTCGTGGCCTTGAATATGAACAATAAGATGCGTATCAGCTCTCGATTTGTCGCGAATCTCCGCGAAAGCTTGCGAACCATCGCGAAATCCTGTGGCCCATTCGCGATGGTTCGATGATGGGATCGGCTATACCGGTTTTTCGATATGGCTATGGCAGTTTTTATATATCGAGTGAGCACGAAGGGCCAGAAACTCGACTCGCGGAGGGGGCGGCGGCAACCCGCTGGTGAAGGGAGTTAAGTTGGCGGGTTCGATCTCCCGGTTCTAAAAATACTCAGTATACTGAGTGATTTTACTCAGTATACTGAGTATTTAAGAAACAAGGAGGTAGATTGACATGTTTGAGCGCCATCAAGTTGCCGTGATAGCCCAGAGGATGCGGGAAACGAATAATCCGTTGATGCAATTTATAATCGGGCCCCGCCAAACGGGAAAGTCGACCATGTTCGTGCAGGCGTTGCACCATGCAGACATGCCCTGTCACGTGGCCAATGCGGACGATGTTGTGAATCCCGATGCCAGCTGGCTGCAAATCGAGTGGCAACAGGCAAGAAACCTCACGTCTGGAGGTAAGGTCCCGGCCGTTTTCGTTGTTGATGAGATTCAAAAGGTGCAGAGTTGGTCCACGGTCGTCAAGGGATTGTACGACCGGGATCGCCGGGAGGGGACGCCGCTCAAGGTCATTTTGACCGGATCGTCGTCGCTGCTGCTGCATAAGGGCTTGGAAGAATCCCTTATGGGCCGTTACGAGCTCATTCGGTCGCCGCATTGGTCCTATCGCGAGTGCAGCGAGGCCTTTGGCTTTTCTTTTGAAGACTATCTCTATCACGGTGGATATCCGGGTGCGGCGCCGCTGGTTTCCGATGACGCCCGTTGGCGAAACTATATCCGAGATGCGATCGTCGAGCCGGCGATCTCGCGCGATGTTCTCTCGTTGGAGAATATCCGAAAACCGGCGCTGATGCGCGCGCTCTTTTGGCTCGCGGCAAGCTATTCGGGGCAGGAGCTTTCGTATTCAAAAATGGTAGGCCAGCTGCAGGATGCCGGTAACACGGTCACGGTCGCCGGATATTTGGACCTGCTGGGCAAGGCCGGTTTGGTTACGGCGATTCCCAAGTTCAGTGACAAGGAGCTCGCAAAGCGCCGAAGCACCCCGCGGCTCATGGTTTATGACACGGCGTTTATGACGGCGCTCGGCGATAAGGGCCGAGCAGAATGGCTGGAGGATTCGGCGCGGCAGGGTCATTTGGTGGAATCGGCAGTGGGTGCACGACTGCTTGCGCGCGCGCCGGAAGAGGGTTTTGAGGTCATGTGGTGGCGTGAGGGCGTCAAAGAGGTCGACTTTGTGCTGCGAAGGGATGATGCGCTGAGCGCCATCGAGGTCAAAAGCGGTGGAGAGTCCTGCCAGAGCGGCATGTCGACGCTACTAAAAAAGTATCCGCGAGCCAAGCGGATCGTCGTGGGAGGGGCGGCGGCCGGGGCGTGCACCGTGGAGGATTTTCTGCTCGATAAGGTGACGCTGTTTAACTAGCCTGAGCAAATTGAGAAAATACTCAGTACACTGAGTGAAATTACTCAGTGTACTGAGTATTTTGACTTGGGCGTTGGATGGGTGCTCGGCCGCCGCGTGCGATGGCGAAAACCGGGCCAGGCCTTACCAGCGGATATGCATGCAGGAGGGGCTCCAATTTTCATGTCCCACTCGTATCGTCTGTCAGAAACCTGACGAATGACCTGTCTCCCTGTCATGCCCTTGTCACAAATCTATTAACGGGACCGTCAAATTTCCTCCTGAATTTTCTGACGGTACCGCGGTTCCCGCATGATTTTAGGGACTTGCGCTTCAGGCGGCTTTATCCATTGATGTCAGCTGTGCCGTCAATCAGCAGAAGTTGGTTTACATCTGTGGTTTTAGTACTAAGATATGCTTCTAATAAATTGCATTAGTGGCTTTAGTTTTGGGGGAAACGAGGCAACGTGACTATGACGTGCTCTTTGGTGGTTAACAGCAAGAGCGGTAATACCAGGATGGTTTCGGGCGCGATCAAACGCGCTCTGCAGGCTGCGGGCGTTGAGTTTGTCCACGCCGCGGCGTTGAGTGACGATGCGGACGCAGATCAGGTTGCGCGCGAGGCGCAGGGCGCCTGCGCGGCCGACACGGTGCTCGTCGGTTTTTGGTGCGACAAGGGCGCATGCACGCCTTCGGTCGCGGCGTTGCTCTCCGCCTTGCACGGCAAGCGCGTCTTCCTGTTTGGTACCTGCGGTTTTGGCGCTAGCGAGGATTACTTTAGGCAGATTATCGACCGCGTGACGTCCAATTTGGCCGGAGATGCCGAGCTTGTGGGCTGGGCCATGTGCCAGGGCAAGATGGGCCCCGCGGTCAAGCAGCGCTACGAGGCCATGCTCGAGCAAGATCCCGACAATACCCGCTTTAAGATGCTGCTCGACAACTGGGTTGCCGCAAAGGATCACCCCACCAAGGAGGATCTGGACAACATGGCTGCAGCCGCCAAAAAGGCCGTGCTGGGGGAGTAGCTCCCATCGCTGACGGCGGTCGGTCCATCTTTCTAAATGAAACGTCCTCCCGGGCGTCGGGGCACGAAGTTCCCTGCTCTGCAGTCCTGCGCAAGACGAAGGCCACATTAAGTGGTCTTCTTTGCGTGCGGAACTCGCGATGAACTTCGTGCCCCGCCGTCCGGGAGGACGCCTCTTTATTGATGGGAGGCCTGATAGGTCGATGGTTCCGTGCCCGGATGCGTCCAAAGTGAGACGGGCTTTCCGGATGGGCAGGCTTTCGGAAAATGCGTCCCGGAATTTGCGCTCAAAGTGGGATGCGGTTTCCGGTTGAGGGTCTAAGGGGAAAGTGCGTCCCAGAATCGACGCTTGAAATGGGATGCAGTTTCCCGATGAGGCACTCGACGGAAAATACATCCCAGAAATGGCCTTTGAGCTGGGATAAGATTTCCGCGGCATCTCGGATTCTCAAAAATGAGACACGCCGTTGGCGAAAATGAGACACGTGATATCGGGCGTCGGACGTATCATTTGCAAAAATGAGCAGACTCCACTCGAGTAAAGCGAGGTCCCCCATGCACGTTCCACACCCCCACATTCGCCGGTTGTCGAAAATCCCGCTTGTTGGGACGGCGACGCTTGCTGCGCTGATCGCCACGAGCGTCGCCTGTTTCACGGCGGCTCCCAACGTCGCCCCGGCGGCAGACACGCCTGAGATCACCGATATGACCGAGCAGGACTATAGCGACCTGGGCCTGGGCACGAGCGAGGACATTCCGGCCGATACCGTTGGCCCCTATTCCACCGATACCCCCACGACGTTTGCCACGCGCAGCGAGGTCTATATGGCAGCTAACGGTAGCCATGGCAATCGCTACACTCTGCGCGACAAGCTCGAGAACGTCGAGCGCGGCGATATTGGCGGCAGCAGCAAACTCACCGATGGCTATGGAAGTGTGTGGGGCGCCGCAAAGTTCTGGCAAAACGTCAACAATTTCGATACGAACAGCGACCTCTACAAGCATAGCGACTACGGTGGCGGCACCTGGTCGTATCTGAGCAACAATGAGTCCTCGACGGTACTTGCCAACGACAACAACGGCTTCTCGGGCATTCACGCCACAAGCGTTGAGTTCTGCGGCGATGCCAGTACAGGCAAAAAGAGCCGCGTTGCCGAGCTTCGTGCCTACGGCGACAGTTCTTCCACGACGATCGACGGCAAGTCGTACGCCGGAAAGGTTGAGCTGGTCCTCTATTCGTTTAGCAACGGGCGCACGCGCAGCCTTGATACGCGCCTGCCGGTGACGGTCAACACCAATATGATGGACGGAGGCCGTTTTAAGTATCTGAACGCCGGCTACCTGCAAGAGCACGACGCCGTCTTTGATGTCGAGGCGGGCGATGTCGATGGTGACGGCGTGGACGAGCTTTTTGTCTATGCGGGCTGCTATGTCGACGAGAACGGCGTGCGCAAGGCTGTAGTCGACATGTATGACTTGGAGGGCGGCAACTGGAAGCAAAGCGTCGTCAAGATCGATGCCGGTAACGCCGCGGACTACACCACGCACAACGAGGGCGGGAACGACTCTTGGACGCAGCTGCAGTCAGCTCCTGTCGTTTCGCTGGCTGCCGGAGACCTCGACCGCGATTTTTGCGATGACCTCGCCATCGTGGTCTCGGCACCCTACGGCAAAAAGAATATCGCCAAGTCGACGCATTGCGAGCTGTTCTCGTGGGATACATCCAAGGGTGCACTCGTCCATGTCGATGCTCTGGGTGACGCGGGCGCAATCTCCCTCTCCTCGAACGGCAAGACCATGGTCGCTGCGAATGCGACGTTCGGCACGTTTGCCGCCTACGATGAAGAAGGAAAGAAGACGGGTGAAACCGTCACGGGCCTTATTCTTGCGGGCTATGACTGGCAACGCAGTGCTTTTGATTACGACGCCTATGACGGCAGCAAGGGGCTGTACGGCGCGCTGTACCGCTATGCGTATTTTGACTCGGAGTCTGGCGAGTTCAAACTATCCGATTGCAAGGAATACAGAGACGGGCTCCTTGCCTCCTATGGACTGATGCATGTGCCCAGCAGCGCATGGAAGGATAGTGCTCAGGATAAGCGTTATCCGTGCACCTTGGCGCCTATTGCCCTTGCCACTGCCAACCTTGACGGTCTGTCTGAGCAGCCGGCGGTCGACGAGGTGCTCGTGGGCGGCGATGTGTTCCGCGACTTTGTCTGCAACACGGCGCAGAGCGGGGCCCAGGGCTTGGGTTCCATGGTCGGAACCATGAGCATGAGCGGCCAGCAATACAACAGTAGCAACAAGCATGACCACAAGGGTATCGAGCAGGTGTGGATCAGCGACGTTAAGGCGGGCAGCGTCTCGGGTTCGGACCGCTATAACGAGAGCTTTATCGCCGTGGTGGGCAAGCACCGCGACGAGGACCTGCGCAAGAACGATGACTACTATTGGATGACCGCCTCGCATTTTTCGCTCGACGAGAACGGAAAGGTGCGCCGCGGCGAGGAGCAGGTGATCAGCGAGAGCAACCGTCGCGGCACTACCTACGGCACGTTTATCTCGCTCGCGCTGCCCGATGTCGACAACGACAGCGTCAAGATTACGTACAAGGACCGCTACAAGGTCTATACCAACCCGCGCGTGCTCGCCGTGCTGCAGGATGCTCCCTATGTTGAGGACCTGGAGCGGGCATACGGCTATCTGGTGTTGGGCGGCACGTCATACGGAGAGGGAAAGGGCACGGGGACATCCCAGGGCTATACCATTGGCGCCGAGTTGGGCGTTGCCGTCGAGGTGCAGACCGGTCCGCCCCTGGTCGCGATTAATGCTTCGGTCGATTTTGCCGCCGAGGGATGCTATGACTACCGGAGCGAGCGCACAGTGAGCGCCAGCGTAAGTTATGAGTCGCATGCCGGCGAAGGCGACAAGGCCGTGCTCTACACGATTCCGATGGTCTATTACGAGTACGAGATCGAAAATGAGGAAACTGGTGGCAAGGGCGTGATGGCGGCGCCCGTGTCGCTCGGCGCGCAGACCTCGGTCGTTAATGTCGAGGCCTATGACCGCATTGCCAAACAGCACAATATGACGCCGCTCAGCTACTTTTTGACCAATCGGTCGGGAGAACCCGGAACCTATCAAACGACGCTCAACGGCGAGACTCCCGTTGGGGATTCCTTTGGCCTGGGCAAGCCTGGCGTAACGCGCGCCTACACGCACGATGGGTTTAACGGCGCCGCCGCGCAGTCGGGGGCGAGCATTGAGCAGACCATCGAAGTCGAGGAGGGCAAGGAGCAGGAGCTCGAGCTCGGCTTGACGCTGAACGGCAGCGTTGTCATGGGCGCGAAGCTCGCAAAGCACGAGTTGTTTGGCGGCCTGTGCTTTGGTGCCAACGCCGGCTTTACTACGGGTAACTCCTCGAGTGAATCGACCGAATACGGCGGCACCGTCGACAACCTGCCCGAGGCCGCGCAGGGCAAGTACGGTTTTGTGTGGCGTCTGGGCGTCAACAAGGTGGATGTCGACAAGTTTGAGGCCGACTCGGGCGACAAGCTCGGCACCAAGGACACCGATCAGTTCTGGATCGTGGGCTATGACGTTAAGGACGTCGAGATGCCCGACGCGCCGGCCGTGACGGGCTTTACGGCAAACGCCGTCGATTCGACCAGCGTTACGTTTAGCTGGGACGATGTACTCGCAAACAAGAGTGGCTTTAGCTACGGCGTGGGCATGCTGCAGAGCAATGCGGCGGATGCGGTCGTCAATAGCTGGAAGATTGCCGACAACACGCAGACCTCGCTCAAGTGGGATGGGCTGCAGCCCAATACGGAGTATCGATTCGCCATCGCCGCCGTTAAGAATGGATCCACGACCGAAACAGGTATTCGCTCGGCAATCATCACGGTCAAGACCATGCCCGATGGCATGACGATGACCGTGAGCGGACCTGCGGCGGATGCTGCGGAGGGGTCGGCCCTCGAGTATGACTCTTCGGTCGAGTGCGCGGAGGGAGACAAGCTGACGCTCTCGGCGATTGGCCGTGTGACGCAGCGCAATGCCGACGGAAGTGAAACGGAGCTGGCACCGTCGTATATCTGGTACCGCAAGGTTCGCGGCGAGACCGCGTTCCAGCTCGTGGGCGCCGACGGCAACCTCCAAGCCGGAACGGCCTCAACGCTCGAGATTGACCTGACCGCAGACGATGACGGCGCGCAGTACTACTGCCACGTGGGATACACCAACGTTGGCCTCGATACCGGTATCACGCTGGTGAACATCGCGCCCAAGGAGACAGCGCCCACAACGGTGAACGCCGCCCCGATCCGCATGCGCCTGTTCTCACAGGCAAGTGCGGGTGCCAAGAAGTTCTTGGACCACACTCTGGTAAACACCGCTGGCCCCACCGATTCCGAAGGCTCAAAGGACCCCGAGACTCCGACAACTCCGGAGACGCCCGAGACCCCAACGAACCCGGACAAGCCAAAGTCAGATGAAGGAACCAAGACCGGCGCCAAGGCCACGACCTCAGCCAAGAACCTCGCAGGCACCGGTGACCAAGCGTTCGCCATGGTCGCCACCGCAGCAGCAGCTGGTACAACGCTCGTAGTGATAGCCCTCATCATGCTAATCAAGCGTCGCAAGGCTCACTAGCACCCAGTCGAACATATCGACAAAGTAAAACCCGGGTAGCCAAACAACTGGCTACCCGGGTTTTCTCTTTATTAGAAATCAGAGTCTTCAAGGCAAGAGCCCGATTCAACCAGAGACACTCCGAATACTCCCCATGACAAGCCGCGCTCCAACAACAAGGCGTCTGCCCGGGCGGCGCGGAATGTAAGGTTCATCGCGAGTTCCGCACGAGCCGGAGAGCACTTAATGTGCTCTCCGTGCGAGCAGGACTGCCCGAGCAGGGAACCTTACATTCCGCGCCGCCCGGGCAGACGAACCGGGATAGACCCGCAGCGACCCGCTACTTGATCTTGGTCGTTCCCGGTGCCAGGTTGGGGTCGGTTTCGTTGGCCTCGGTCTGGAAGTGCTCGGTGTACACGTTCTTGCCGTCGCGGAACATCTCGTAGTATTGCATCTTGGCGTAATCCTCGCGCGCCTTGGTGGCAGCCGCGGCCTCGGCGTCGTCACCAGTGACGTTGGAGGAGAGCGCCCAGCGCAGGCTGGCGTCCTCGTAGCCCACGGAGTTGATAGCGGGCAGCGACTCGCGCAGCGTCATGTGCGCTTTCTGGTAGTCGGAGAGGGGTGCGCCGATCAGCTGCATCAGCTGGGTGGACAGGTAGTTGGTGGACAGGTCGTCGACCTCGCTCGTCTGGTCGCAGCCGGCAACGTCGTAGTTAGCCCAGATGATGTAGTCGGTCTGCCACAAGCGCTCCTGATGCGTGGCGTCGTCCTCGCCGGTAAACCACTTGTCATTGAACTTGGACGGGAAGAACGGCTGATGGTCACCCCAGAACACCACGACCACCTTGCGGTCGAGTTTGCTCAGGGCGTTGAGGAAGTAACGCAGCGCCTGGTCGGACTGCTCGATGCACGAGACGTACTCGTCGACATCGGACAGCGTGCCGTCCTCGATGGTCTTGGCGTCCAGGTCGGTCGTGTCGATATTCAGGTGCATCTGCTTGTCGACCGGCAGCAGGCCCGTATCGTAGCCCGAGTGATTCTGCATGGTCACGTCGAAGATAAACTGCGGATCGGCGTTCTGGTCCAGCAGCTCAAGAATCTTGTCGTAGGTAGCCTGGTCGGTCACCATGCCGCGCAGGGTATCGGCTCCCTGGAAATCGTTGATGGACAGGAACTGGTCAAAGCCAAAGTCCTTGTAGACGTTCTCGCGGTTCCAGTTGGTCGCGTGGTTGGGATGCATGGCCGTGGTGGAATAGCCGAGCGATTTGAACTGCTCTGCCAGATTCCCGGTCGTTTCCATGTTGTAGATGGTGTAGGGGTACACGCCCGAGCCCAGGTTGGCCATGGAGTTGCCGGTCATAAACTCAAACTCGGTATTGGCGGTACCGCCGCCGTAGGCGCTCACATAGAGCTTGCCGCGACTGAGACAGTTGGACAGGTTCTTAAAGTACTGCGGACCCTCGTAGCCGGCGCGCATGTTCTGGTAGATGGACAGGTCCGAGAAGGTCTCATTCATGATGGCGATGACCGTGGGCTTCTCGCTATCGAACTGCCCCTTTGCGGCGGCGCGCTCGTCGCTCTTGGCGGCGTCGGACTTGTCGTAGGTCTTGGCGTACTTTTTGAGCGTGGCCTTGGCGTCATCGACAGAATAGTCGGCGGGTTTGGGCGGCTTGATGGACTGTGCCGCACTGATAAAGGCAGGCAGATAGCCCTCGCGCCAGTAGCTCTCAAGCGGGCGCCAGGTGTAGACAGTGATGCCGAGGGTGTTGTAGTAGTCGATAAGCGTGACGTGCGCGGTCACGCCGCCCAAGCACAGCACCGCGACGAGCAGGTTGGTGAGCAGCATGCGCTTGGCATTGACAGCGCCCTTCTGACGGTGCGGTGCCACCAGACCGGCGTACTCGCACAGCAGCATGGCGATGGCGGTAAAGCTCATGGACAGCACGCAGAACAGCGAGATCGAGAAGGTGTAGCCGTTGCCGGCGACCGCGGCGGCGGTGGAGATGGCCGAAAGGTCGCCCGGCTGGATCGGCATGGATTTAAACGTGATGACGAAGAACTCGGCAATGCCCAGGACAAAGAGGGCAAAGGCCAGGACCGCGGGAGCTGCGCCGTGGCGCTGGAATAGGAAGAACAAGCCGGTCATGAGCACGGTGATGATGGCCCACTCGAGCAGGATGCACAGGGGGTAGACCCAGGTAAAGTCATGGTTGGACGAGACCTCCATGCCCAGCAGCGCAAAGACGCCGGCGAGCAGCAGGCACAGGCTGTCTCTTATACACATCTGACGCTGCCGACGATA
>UQTR01000056.1 GCA_900544065.1 uncultured Collinsella sp. | reverse complement strand
TACGAGATGTCTTAGGGTCTCGTGGGCTCGGAGATGTGTATAAGAGACAGAAGGACAACTCTGATCAGGTTTCCACGGAAAAGGCCGAAGCCTCAAAGGGCGACTCCAAGGACAAGGCTTCCGAGAAGACCGAATCTGATAAGGGTTCTAGCTCTGAGGAGAAGGACGACAAATCCGCTCAGAAGAAGGACGAGAGCAAGGCCGGGGGCGAAAAGAAACAGTCCGAAGACGACGACAAGAGCGGTGCTGACAACCAGGTCCAGGAGCAGAATGACTCCAAAATGGTGACCACTACAACCACGACGACTACAACTACCAAGTCATCTGGCGGCAATATGCCCAAGACGGGCGATCTGATTGTGATGGCGAGCCTTGCCAGTGCAAGCTTGGCCACGCTGGGCGCCACGTCTATTGTGAGTGGCAAGCATAAACTCGATCAGCAGAACAAGGCTTCAGGGGAGGACGGCTCGGAGGAGTAATCTTCCAGATCGTTTTCTATAAGAGTTTGGGACGGGGTCCGGTGCGGCGGCATCGGGCCCCGTTTTTGTTGTGCAACGATTTGTTATGCCCCCTCGGGGGTCTGTTGCTACCGTTGCCCGAAACGTTTGCATGTCGATATTGTTGCGCTCTACCCGCTCGCTACAATGGGCATCGTGCTGCGTTAGAAGGAGAGTTTACGGTGTCTGAACAGGAGAATTATGGTGTTGCTCATGCGTTTGGCGCACGGTTGCTCAATCATGCGGATAACGCAGCTCTGCCGGTTGATGTACACGACTTTTCCGATGCAATCAATCGGTGTTTACTCGTCGATAAGACTATGTTTATTGCCGATATATTGGACAGCGAAGCGCCTGTTGCACTTTGTTGTCGGCCCAAGGGTTTTGGCAAGAGCATGAACCTATCGATGCTCAAATGCTATTTGGAACGACCTGATTGCCGGCGGCCGGATCGAAGTCCGTTCGTCGGCACCCAGATCTGGCAGGCGGGCGGCGGTCGCTATCGTGATGAGCACGCGTGTTATCCGGTCATCACGCTTGACTTTTCAACTGCCGCTGTGAGGTGTGACGCTGATGCTGCGGCGGCTATTCGCAGCGCTGTTGCACACGAGTGCGCCCGATTGCTGCCGCTGCTTGCCGCGCCTGATCTGTCAAGACGTGAGGTTCGTCTTATCGAGAGGGCGGCGCGTGGGGTGGCCAGCGATAAGGAGATCGATGCGGCGACTGGCATGCTTATTAAACTGCTCCAGACAGCTTTCGATGAGCAGGTTGTTCTTCTGATAGACGACTACGACGCGGTATGTCCAAAGTGTTTGGACGCTAAGGACGACGGTAACGTGGATTCCCTAGAGTCGCTCAGCCGGATGTTGTTCGACACCATTGCCGACGCCGGCGACTCGTTACGATTGACGTGTCTGATGGGCGAGCACCCTGGTCCTGCCGAGCTTGCGTTGTCCCAGCGTGGGGTTTCCTATCGGTCGGCGACACCGTTGTCGAGTTGGTGTGATCGATGGTTCGGTTTTTCGGACGACGAAGTCCGGGTGCTGTTGGATCGCATCGGTCGCAACGGCTGTCTGGATGACGCGCGTGAGTGGCTCGAGGGCTATCTGTTTGGTGGTTTTTATTGCTCGATCCCGGAGCGCGTGGTGGACTACGCACATCGCGGTTGCATCGCTCCCGTTCGGGCAGATCTGTATGGTTACGCCGACCGTCTGAGCGCATGCGTCGGCGACTGGAATCTCATGCGCCTGTCCGCATTGTTCGATTTGCTTGAGCCGCATGGGTTTATTGAGGCGCCAGTGCATGTGCATGCCGAGGAGGCCGATGCCGCCAAGCCCGAAGATATCTGGACAGCGCTGTATCTGTCTGGATTTCTTACGACGGACATGACGGGGCATTCGGAGGACGGCGCGTGCCTTCGTTCCCTGCGTCTGCCTAACAACGAAGTGCGTCAGGCGCTCCGTCTTGTAATTCTGGAATGGTTTGAGTGCGCCGTTGAGGACGTTGGAGTTATCGACTCGTTCCATGACGGGCTGTGTCGAGGAGACGAGGACACTGTAAAGCAAGCTTTGAGCTGTGCTATCGGCGATCTGGGCATCGATGTGGGCCAATCAGATGTGCCGACAGTCTATCATCTGGCGCTTCAGGGGCTCTGCTTTGGACTGCCCGGCTATTGCAATCCCAGCTCCAAGCGAAGTGGCGTCTCGGATCGCTGGGATATCCAGGTGATTCCCACCGGTCGGGTGTTTGACGTGGCCGACACGCTCGGCATGCTCGATGAGCGACCGCTGATAACGATCAACATGTTGTACGACCCTGGCGTCGATGCCCTGGGCCTGGAACTGTTGGCGGTTCAGGCGCTGCTCGACATAGAGCGCGACGGCATCGATGATATCCGCGTGCCGCGCCCCGCCGTCGGACGCATGCGTTGGGGCTTTGGTTTTGACGGTCAGCGTGTGTCCGTGGTGTGCCAACGACTGTAGCGGCGGGCGAAGGCCCTTTACTGCTCCGCGTCCTTCAGGGGCGGCATGGGTTTCCAGTTGGGATCCTTAACGATCTTGCGGGCGTCCTTCATGCCACGGCGCAGCGCCGGAATACCGGTCTTAAAGCACTTGTCGACCGCGGCCAGGCGAATGAATTCCTTGCAGAAGGTCGCGGCGTTGCCCAGACGGAACAGCACGGGGTGGTAGTCGCCGTAAATCTGCATGTAGCGGGCCAGATAACCGCGGTTGCGCATGATGTAGTAACGGTTGGTGTCGCTCGTGGAGTTGAGCTGGCGCTTGCCGGCGATATCCCAGTTAGAGACGGCGCGGGCGCGCTTGAGCACCACGTCGGCAACCACGGCGGCGGGGAAGTGCTGGCTGGCGACGTAGCCGTAGCAGGCGTCGTCGCCGTAGATAAAGAAGCGGGCGTCGGGCAGGCCGATCTTGTCGACCACGCGGCGCGAGAACATGCCGCCCTCAAAGCACAGCTGATTCATGGCGCGGTAGCCCTCGGGGCCCAGGTCCCACTTGGCGACGGGGTTGGGGATGCCGAGCGAAAGGATGAGCTGGTACTGCCAAAAGAACGCGCCGCCATCGAAGTCCAGGCGCGAGCCCTGGATGACGTCGTAGCGGTCGGTCCACTTGGCAAGACGCTCGATGCCCTCGGGGATGACGAGTACGTCGTCGTCCATCACCCAGAACCACTGTGCGCCCAGGTCGTAAGCGCACTTGGTGCCGGCGGAAAAGCCGCCCGCGCCGCCGCCGTTTTCGAGCTGCGGAGCGTAGATGACGCGGTCGGTGCCGCCCTGTGCATCGGGCTGTTCGGTGTCGATGCCCCACAGGTTGGCCAGGCGCTCGTTGAACGCGGAGCACATGGCCTCGGTCTTGCGCGAATTCTCGTTATCGACAATCACGATGCGCCAGGGGGCGGCCGTGAGCTCAGTCATGGAGTCGAACAGATTTGCCAAGAGTTCTTGGCGCTTATAGGTGACGACGACGATGGCGAGCTTGTCGATGGGGGCGGGAAGGGTTGAAGGCATGGGGCAATATATCCTTTCACGCGCGGAAGATATGCACCGCACGGAAGCTATCGAATACGTCCATTGGACTGTCCTATTGTAAAGGCTCGCCGAGATTTGTCGGCAAGGTTTGAATAAAACGCAGGAACCTGCCACGGGTGTGGTAGCGGCGATATACAAGGTGTCGTAGGTTGGGGCTCCATAGATTATATAAACGCCCGTCGGCGCGCCGACCCTTTGATACCATGAAACGACAGGTATTTCCTAAGGAGCACATTTGTCTACTAACGCCTCTGGCAGCCCTGTTCTGTCGCTGCTTATTCCCATTTACAATGTTCAGCGCTACCTGCGCGAGTGTCTCGATTCCGCCCTGGCGCAGACGCTCAAGGATATTGAGATCATCTGCATTAACGATGGGTCGACCGACAACTCGCCGGCGATTATTCGCGAGTATATGGAGCGCGATAGGCGCGTCAAGATGATCGACAAGGCCAACAGCGGCTACGGCGACTCGATGAACCACGGTCTGGAGATGGCGCGTGGCAAGTACGTGGGCATCTTGGAGTCCGATGACTTTATGGCGTCCGACGCGCTGGAGAAGCTTGTGTCGGCGGCGGAGGGCTGCAACGCCGACTTTGCGAAGGCGAACTTTGATTTCTACTGGTCTAAGCCCGAGGAGCGCCGTTCGCTGCACGAGATGTTTAAGCCCAAGGACTGCGGCAAGCCGGTGCACCCGAGCGACACGACACAGTTCTTTAAGCAAAAGCCCTCGATTTGGTCGGCCGTCTACCGTCGTGATTTTCTCGAGCGCAACGGCATCAAGTTCATGCCGACCCCGGGTGCCTCCTTTCAGGACACGTCGTTTGCCTTTAAGGTGATAGCGTGCGCCGACAAGGCCGTCTACCTGCACGATGCCGTGCTTTCGTATCGCCAGGACAACGAGAACTCCTCGGTCAATTCTTCGGCCAAGGTCTTTTGCGTCAATGCCGAATACGCCGAGATCGAGCGTTGGATTCGCGAGGATTACGCCCGTGACCACGCAAGTGATGACGTCGCGCGCATGCTCAAGTTTAATCAGCTCATTAAGTACGATTCGTATATGTGGAACTATGTGCGCTTAGCGCCTAAGTTCTATAAGGAGTTCCTGGTGCAGATGGCCAAGGAGTTTCAAGCTGCCTTGGACGCCGGGGAGTTTTCGCTGGACGATCTTAAGCCGTGGAAGCGTGCGAATCTCGCTGCCATCCTCAAAGATCCTGAGGGCTGGGTTGACGAGCATCCGACTTTTGCGACGGACGGCTCCTTGGGACGCGCCAAATACTACGCATCGGTTGGAGGCCCCGGCGTACTTGCCGCCTTCCTCATCGAATCGCTGAGGGGGTAGATCGGCATGGGAGAGGCCACGAGCCCCAAAGCGACTATTGTCGTTCCCGTATACAACTCGGCACGCTCGATTCGGCGATGCCTCGATTCGCTTTTGGCGCAGTCGGAGCGCTCGATTCAGGTTATCTGCGTCAACGACGGTTCGGTTGACGATTCACTGGGCGTTTTGCGTCAAATAGCGCAGGCCGACGACCGTGTGCTGGTGATTGACCAGGAAAACGCGGGCGTCTCGTGCGCTCGAAATGCCGGTATCGATGCCGCTGATGGCGAGTTCGTCTTCTTTGTGGACGCCGACGATTACATCGACGCCCAAACGGTGGGGCGCGTGCTGCAGGCCATGGAGTCTGCAGATGCCGAGGTCGCCGTTTTTGGCGGCGTTTGCGAGCCGTCCGACGCCGCACCCAAACGCGTCCAGCAACTCATGAGCCCCAAAGCTAGTACCTTCGGCGCCCGTGATCCCCGGCTGCTGTTCCACGCAAACGCACAGCCCTATGCCTGCCGTGTGGCTTTTTCGCGCGAGCTGCTCAATCGCGAAGGCATTCGCTTCGCCCCCGGTTTGGCTTTGGGCGAGGACGTCGTCTTCCAATTTGCGGCTTATGCGCTTGCCCGCAAGACCGTCGTCATGCCGGACAAGTTCTATCACTACGTGATGGAGAGCGACTCAGCGACGCACGAGTTCAACAGTGACGAGGCTCGCGCCAAAAAGCTTGACGCCCACATGAGGATGCTCGAGGAGGTCCTGGAGGACTGGGCGGCCTACGGTCTTTTGGACCTGTGCCCCGGCGAGCTGATCACCTGGTTCTTGGACCTCATCGTGTTCGACTTGGCACGTCTGGATGCCGATGGCTTTTACCGTGTTGCCGGCCGCGTCAACAGGGCTTTCACGACGTTTTTGGGAACGGAGTGGGCGGATGCACCTGCTAAGGGCACCGTTCGCCGTGTTGCCCACAAGCTTGTTGCGGCGACGTCGGGCGTCTCGATGGCGGACGCCACGCTGTTCTATCTCTCGACTCGCGGTCTCAAAGCCTGCCTGGAGCGCTTCCTCTAATTCCAAGCGCTGCCGCCCGCCGCAACTTGGCTGCTAAAATGACCCTGTTACACGCTATTCAACAGGAGGTTCTCTTGCAGAACTCTGATACCCCTAAAGTTTCGCTGCTTGTCCCCATCTGCAACGTTGAGCGCTACCTGCGCGAATGCCTCGATTCCGCCGTAGCACAGACGCTCAAGGACATTGAGATCATCTGCATCAACGACGGATCTACCGACAGTTCGCCGGATATCATCCGCGAGTACATGGAGCGCGACGCGCGCGTCAAGATGATCGACAAGGCCAACAGCGGCTACGGCGACTCGATGAACCGCGGTTTGGAGATGGCCCGCGGTGAGTACGTGGGCATCTTGGAGTCCGATGACTTTATGTTTGAGGACTCGCTTCAAAAACTGGTTGCCAAGGCAGATGCCGAGCATGCCGATGTGGTCAAAGGCGATTTCTACCTGTATTGGTCCACGCCAACGGAGCGCCGCGAACTGTTTGGGATTATCGACGAGTATATGACGGGTGCGGCGTATCGCCCCGTCGACCGCCCGGGCATCTTTTACCGCAAGCCTTCCATTTGGTCGGCCATCTATCGACGCGAGTTCCTCAACACCAATCAGATTCGCTTTCTTCCCACGCCGGGCGCCTCGTATCAGGACGCAGGCTTTAACTTTAAGGTTTGGGCGTGCGCCGAGCGTGTCGCGTTTATTGCGGACCCCATTTTGTGCTATCGCCAGGATAACGAGAAGAGCTCCGTTAATTCTCCCAACAAGGTGTTTTGCGTGTGTGACGAATACGCTGAGATGCAGCGCTTTTTGAATGAGCGACCCGAGCTTAAGGCTCAGCTTCAGGGTATTTTAATGCGCATGAAGGTCGATACGTACCGCTGGAATGACGAGCGTCTGGTCGACGAGCTGCGCGAGCAGTTTTGGGAAAAGGCCTCGCCCGAGCTCAAGGCCGATTGGGATGCCGGTCGCTTTGACCTGTCACTGTTCGATCCGCGCGGCGAGACCGACTTGCGCTTGATGGTCAAATCGCCCCGCGCCTATATCGATTCGCGTTTTGACTTTAAGAAGCCGGGCAAGCTCAATACGTTTAAGCACTACTTTAAGATCGGTGGTCTGCCGCTGGTCTGGCGCGTGCTGACGTATCAGCGCACCTACGGCGACAACCCGCATCCCGACGACGTGCCGGCGGCACAGTAGGAGCGTGTGACCATGGCTACCCCTAAGATTTCCGTTGTCGTTCCCATCTATAAGGTGGAGGAGTGCCTGGCATGGTGCCTGGACTCCCTGCTTGCGCAGGACATGCCCGATTGGGAGGGCGTGTTGGTCAACGATGGATCGCCGGATGGATCGCGCGACATCGCCGCTGCCTATTGCGAAAAAGATGCGCGCTTTAAGCTTGTCGATAAGCCCAACGGTGGTCTGTCGAGCGCTCGCAATGCGGGTATCGCTGCGTCCTCGGCTCCCATCGTCGCGTTCTTGGATTCTGACGACCGCTTTACGTCCGATGCATGCCGTGTGATCGTCGATGCCTTTGAGCGTGAGGGCTGCGACGTTTTGACCTTTGGTGCGAATCCGTATCCGCTGGAGGCGGGGTATCCGTGGCTTAACTATGTGTTGAGCCCGCGCGATGTTTCGTTTGAGGGCTATAGCTCTGACCTGCTGTTTAAGGAAGCGTCTCGTCCCTTTGCGTGGCGCACTGCCTGCAAGCGCGAGTTTTTGCTCAGCAACGGGATTGTGTTCGACGAAACCGTCAAGTATGGCGAGGACCAGGTCTTCGATTTTGCCGTGTACGGTCGTTCACGTAAGACCACGCTCATTTCGAACAAGCTGTACGACTATCGCGTAGCGCGCAAGGGCTCGCTTATGGACACCATGCGCTACGACGACGAGACGCGTCTGCTGGAGCACGTGAAGATTTACTCCGCGGTGCTGGCTGACTGGCAGCGCGGCGGTCTCGATGCTCAGCACGCCGAGGACCTGGCATATTTCCTGTGCGATCTGGTGCTGTACGACGCGCTTAGGTTGCTGGGCTCGGACTGTGGCAAGGTGTTTGCTACCGTGGTCGCAGTACTTAACGGCTCTGCCGTGAGTAGCGATGCCGCGCTCGCACAATGCGCTTCTTCTGTCGCTGCTATGGTGCGTGCGGCGCTTACCAGCAAGGCCCCCAATGCCCGTGCGTGCAAAAAGCTCATGTTCGATTACGACGTCTTGAGGTTTGGGCGCCTGGGTGCGTGCAAGCGCATGGCCGCGAATGCCCTGGGAAAGCGAGAAGTGTAGATGAGTATCAAGCGTTTGGCGCTTTGTCGTAGCCAGGGCCGTCTGTTTGTGCTGCTTCGTTTTGCCGGCAAGGATGTCGCGGAGATTATTGAGTGCGAGGGTTCCCAGGCTTTTGCCCACGCGACGACCAATGGTGCCAGCGTGCCATCGCTGGCGCTCCCGGTCGATCATGGACGTGCGCTGGCACTTTGCCCCTCGGTTGCGGGCTACGAGCGCGAACTTGCCGTCTTGGTGCTGCCGTTTTTGGATGGCTCTGCGATCGATGTCGACTTTGCATCCGGTGGCCAAAAGCTTGGATCCATTCGCCTCGATAGCCGTAAAGCTAAGCTGGAATCCAAGATTAACTACAAGGCAAAGCCTGCGTTGTGTGCGCTTATCCGCGATGCACAGCGCGGCGAGCGCTGCGGCAGCTACGAAATTGATGCCGTCCGTTATCTGCCGGCCGATTTGGGTGCCGTGTGGCGCTACGAGGTCACATGGGCGGGAGACCCTCAGTGCGCACCCCAGCTTCAGATACTCGATACGCGTATGAATGCCATCGATGCCACGGTGCATGTGTTTGAGTCGCAGGTCGACGTGCCACAGCAGAACGGATGCCGCGTCAATAAAACGTACCTGAGCGTTGAGATGCCCGAGGACATTCGAGACTTTGTCGCAATTGCAACTGATCCTGCAGGCCAGATCCAGAGCGGTTTTTGTGCCATGGATGGCCGCCTGTACAACGGTATGGTCGACGACAGCTGGAACCGCATGAAGGATGCGCGTGCGGATGATGCCGCCTATCGTCGTTGGTTTGAGCAGCATCGCGTAAAGCCGGGCGATCTGGCGTGCCAGCGTGTCGCCGCGGCGGCTTTCGCCTACAGGCCGCTCGTGAGCATTGTGGTGCCGTGCTATAAGACCGATCGGGTTTACCTGCGTGAGTTGCTGGATTCGGTGCTTGCCCAGAGCTATGACAATTGGGAATTGCTGCTGATGGACGCCTTGCCCGAATGGGATGCGGTGGCCAATCTTGCGGCAGCCGCTCACGACGAGCACGTCCGTCGCATCGAGCTGCCCGGTAACGGCGGCATCGTGGTCAACACCAACGCCGGTATTCAGCAAGCGACGGGCGATTACATCGCATTCTTGGACCACGACGATATCCTGGAGCCGGATGCGTTGCTCCACTATGTTGCCGCTCTGAACAAGACTGCCAAGGACGAGCGCCCCCAGGTCCTGTTCTGCGACGAGGACATGTTCCAGAAAACGGGGGAGTGGGGCCAGCCGGTCTTTAAGACCAGGCTCAACGTTGACCTGCTCTATAGCCATAACTGCGTGACGCATTTTCTAATGGTGGAGAAGGCGCTCATCGATCGCATTGGCATGTCGCCAGAAGATGTTGCGGGTGCCCAGGATTACGACCTGACGCTCCGCTGCCTTGCGGCAGGTGCGCGTTTTGAGCACGTTGCGCACGTGCTGTATCACTGGCGCGTGCACCCTGGCTCTACCGCCGACGGTTCTGCCGATAGCAAGCCATATGCTATCGAGGCCGGACGCCTGGCTCTGCAGCGCCACTTTGACTCACTGGGTGTTCATGGAACGGTCGAGGAGTCCGAGACACCGTTTGTCTACCGCATGCGCTATTCGCTGCCAGAGCCTGCGCCGTTGGTGAGCATTGTGATTCCCACCAAGGACCACGTCGAGACGCTCGACGCCTGCGTGATGTCGATCGCACGGAAGGCCACGTATGCCAACTACGAGATCGTCTTGGTGGAGAACAACAGCGAAGACCCGGAGACGTTTGCGTATTATGAAACCCTGCCGGCGCGCGTAGCCGCTGCGTCTGATGGCAAGGGTGCAGCGCGCGTTGAGTGGTGGCCGGGCGAGTTTAATTACTCCCAGATCATCAACTTTGGCGTTGAGCATGCCAAGGGCGACTATCTGCTGCTGTTGAACAACGATACCGAGGTCATAAGCCCCGGCTTTATTGAAGAGATGATGGGCTATCTGCAGCGTCCCGATGCGGGCGTGGTGGGGGCCAAGCTCTATTTTGCCGATCATTTGGTACAGCATGCCGGCATTTTGGTTGGCGTGCGCGGTGCGCTTGCCCATGCCAACCAGGACTTCTCGGCAAAGCGCGAGGGCTATCTTGCCCGCGCTGTGCGCCCGGGCAACTTTAGCGCCGTAACGGGCGCCTGCCAGATGGTTCGTCGCGACGTGTTTGAGCAGGTTGGCGGCTACAACGAGGAATTCGCCGTCGGCTTCAACGATGCGGACTTTTGCCTACGCGTGTGGGAGGCGGGCTACCGTACTATCTTTACGCCCTATGCCGAGCTGTACCACTACGAGTTCACCTCGCGCGGTAGGGAAGAGGCCAACGAGGAAAAGCTGCGCCGCTGGAAGCGCGAGCAGGCACTGTTCATGCAGCGCTGGCCAGAATTCTTCCTCAACGGCGATCCGTGGTTGGGGCCGAACTTATCCGATGAGAGTGAGTATTTCTCGGTCTAAGGCAATGGTTTTTAGGAAGTCCTGAACTTTCTTTTGCTATGAGCTTGGAAGAAAGCAATGGTGGACTACTAATTAAGACAAATTACGAAAGCTCGATACTTCCGCGATAAGTTTATACAGGCTTATATAACTCGATATTATCGGATATAGTCTGCGATAATTATTTAAACGATGATTGGCTGTTAATCGATTCCCTAGAAAGGCAAACAAGTGAGCGCCACAGCATTCCATAATCCGTTTCGTCCCACTGCCGGCGCTGAGCCTCCGCGCATAATTGGCCGTGACGATATCGCTCTTGAGTTTACCGAGAGCTTGAATGCGGGAATTGGTGCACCTGCGAGGCTCATGCGCATTGCTGGACCGAGGGGCTCCGGAAAAACTGTTTTGCTCTGCGATCTTAGGGATCGTGCTCGAGAGCTTGGATGGAAGACCGCTATTGTCTCTGCTGGCCCTGACCTATTGCTGGACTTGCGGGATCAGGTTGCTGATTCTTCCCTTGCGACCAATGCTTCGGTCGGCGTAAACGCCGGCTTTGTTTCCGCGAAAGTCGATGTTGCACCCAAAGAGTCGATCCTTAGAAAGTTGCTAAGTTCGGCGGCGAAGTCATCCGAGGGTCTTTTTATTGCCATCGATGAAGTTCAGGACGCTCCGATTGACGATATGCGTGTCATTGCGTCTACGGTTCAGCTTTTGATAGGGGAAAAAGTAGATATCGCACTTGCCTTTGCCGGCTTGCCCGCCGGTGTTATGGATCTTATTAACGGCAAGGCGCTTACGTTCTTGCGTCGTGCCCTCCCCGAAGATCTGGCGCCTATCAACCAGGTGGAGGTAGCGCTCTCTATGGGCGATAGCTTTGTCGCTACTGGCTTGACCATAGAGGACAATCTCCTGTCGAGAGCCGCTAAGGCCACTAAGGGCTATGCCTATCTGGTGCAGCTGGTCGGTTATTCCATTTGGCAGCGCGCCAACTTGCATCGTGTCAAAAGTGCCATTGTGAGCGAGCGCGACGTCACTGAAGGCATTGCGCTGGCAGAGGCTCGTTTTCACGATGTTGTTCACGAGCCCGCGATTTCGGGACTGGGGCTCAACGATTTCAAATACCTTTTGGCCATGTGCGAGGATAAACAACAGTCCAAATCATCCGAGATTGCTAAGCGCATGGGTAAAAAGACCAATGAGATCAGCTCTATTAGGGCCAAATTGCTACAAAGAGAGGTTATTCAGGCACCACAGAGGGGTTACGTTCAGTTTGCCGTGCCGGACCTAGATATCTATCTACGAGAGAACGCCGAGGAGATTCTCGAACGGTTCTAGGTCGAGTGAGGGCGACGTCATATTCTTTAAGACTGCTATCAGCGTCGATTGCCATATCGGGGGAGGCGGGCTACCGCACCATCTTTACGCCCTATGCCGAGCTGTACCACTACGAGTTTACCTCGCGCGGTAGGGAAGAGGCCAACGAGGAAAAGCTGCGCCGATGGAAGCGCGAGCAAGCACTGTTCATGCAACGCTGACCGGAGTTCTTCCTTGATGGCGACCCCTGGCTCGGGCCAAACCTATCTGCCGAGAGCGAGTATTTCTCGGTCTAGTTCGAAGTGATGCCAAGATCCGGCAAAGTATCCTCAAGAGCCGCAAGGGCGGTGGGATTCAAATATTCCTCGTTCAAGTGGCTCTTGTCATAGTGAAAACGTGTGTCTCGTGAGCATTCGACGAGTTCTGCGGTAAAGAACTTCTCCCAGCTAAAGAACCTTGAGCTTTCGATGTGTTCAGCGGGATTAAGCAGCATCTCCTTAATGTGTTTGCTGTTGAATAATCCCGAATTCAACACGAGCCATTCAAACGATTCCGGCAGGAATAGCTTGATGTTCTTTCGGCGCAATAGCGCAGTTGCTTCCGCAATTTCAGGTCCAAAGGCGGCACCGTCGGCGATTACAAGGATCTCGTTTTCCGGTGCGTCCATAATGCAGTTGCAGATATTTGATTTCCCGCCTGCGCTGATACACCGAATGTCGCTCTTTTTGCATAGCAAACTGAAGAACTCGTAGCCCGAATTTGAGTCTTCAACGATGACAAGCTCTGGCCTCTCACCTCTAAATTTACTATCACCGTAAATGCGATATGTAGAGGTGTAGACACGAGAATATACGGGATACTTCGTCGTGGTCCGGTTGGTGTTCTTTAGACCGTAAATTTCATCAACGCTATAGGGCAGTTGATGTAACGACTCTCTGGCAACGATTACGAAATAGTTCGAGCTATGCTTCGCTTCATGGGCAAATTCTTCTGTTCGAACAAAAGCGTTGCCTTCATCAATAAAAACGATGCTGTTGGAAATCTCCTGGAGATCTCTGCGCCAATACTTTCCAGTTATTGTCTTGCAGGGCACTTTGCAACTAACTGTTACGCCGCTTTGTGCTCCTAATTCTTCGTGAGCGGCCACCATATCGAGCAACGTCGTTTTGCCTGTAGCACTGTTGCCTTGAATGATAGTCAGGTTTCTATTGATGGTCAGTTTAAACTGAACTCGGTTGTTTTGAATAACTACCCCGTATGATCCGCGCATCAGGAATTCTCCCTAAGGCATTTTCCAGCTATGGGGACAAGGTCGAACATCGTGTGGACTACATCGCCCGTGTTTGCAATGGTCGCCGTGAATTTGCCGTTTCCAAAATCCAGCAAATGATAGAGATTGATTGTTAGATCCTTTTGAGCAGCGATTCTTAAAATCCAGTAAGCACAATTGTCACCACAGTTAGAGGCGTTATATACGTTTTGCGGCATGAAGTACATAAGCAGCAGTGTTTTGGTGCCGCTCGAGAGCTTCTCAGGAGGGATGATGCCGAGGATCTTAGTGTCGATTGCGTTGGGCCCCACCACGGTGCCCTTATCGATGGATTTGATGATCCTTTGAGCAAAGACATCTTGAAACCACTGGGGCGAATAGACGTTATTGAAGTAAACCGACGTATTGTAGATAACGTTTTCCATATCACCATAGTGAATTGTTAACACGTTGGTCCCTTCGGGTTGCAGGTTTGGTGTTCGGTGAAATTGATTATATCGCAGCATACGAGGGGGCATTATTGGCCTGTTGTGTATGTGATTAATGCCCATGGCGTGTTTTATCGGAAGTGTTTAGTTCGATTGTCTTGTACTTGAGTTGCTTTAAAAGCCTGCGTTCTAGATAAAACTTTTTGTGCCTTGCTCCGTGTGTCGGCGCGTAAACGCTGTGCTGTGCTTGGGCAGGTAAAAGTCCAAGACGATTAGATATCCGAGAAGATATCGAGCCCGCGCCGGGGAGAAAAGGTGAGTCCGCGCCGGGGGACTTTAATTCCGGCGACAATTAGGTTTCCATGAGGATACCGCGGCTGACAGCCAGCAGAAAACCGCCTTATACGATTCTTCCGCTTGCCGCGTGCTTAAAGGATTTACGTCGAATTTAATTTCGCGGGCGGTGAGCCTGTTTATAGACAATGTCACGAACTATAGACGGGTGCCTTGGGGGTATTGCAGCTTGGCTCCCGTCCCCCCAATCTAGTAGACTTGGAAACCGTTGCTAGATTAGGGGGATTTTCCATGAGACGCTCCATGAAACGTATTTCCGGTGCCGCCGCCGCGCTGGCGGTCGCGGCCGCCCTGGCCCTGTGCGGGCCCGCGGCCTACGCCGCCCCCGCCGCCCCGGCCGCGGCGCAGGCCAGCGTGGCACCGCCGGTGTAGCCGAACAGGTTCAGCACCTTCACCGGGCGACCGGCGGCGCGGATCTTCTGCTGGTACCAGGCCCAGTTGACGGCCTGCTCCGGGAAGACGCCGGTGTGCTTGAAGCCGGTGGGGCTGACGATGAGGGTCAGCTTATCCTCCCCTTCTCCCTGTCTCTTATACACAT
>UQTR01000055.1 GCA_900544065.1 uncultured Collinsella sp. | reverse complement strand
GATGTCTTAGGGTCTCGTGGGCTCGGAGATGTGTATAAGAGACAGCGCCATGCCCTCGCGATAGGTGAGCTGGCAGATCTTGGAGTGGCACTTAAAGCCTTCGGAGCCGTAGATGACGGTGCAGCCTGCCTCTTCCAGACGCTCGGCCCACTCGATGTTGTTCTGCTCGTCAAAGCGGGCGCGGAGCTCCATGAGCACCGTGACCTCTTTGCCGTTCTCGGCGGCATCGATCAGCGACTCGCATAGGCGGCTCTGCTTGGCCACGCGGTAGAGCGTGATGCGCAACGAGATGCACTCGGGATCGTAGGCTGCCTCGTGTACCAGATCCAGGAACGGATTCATGGCCTCGTAAGGGTAGAAGAGCAGCTTGTCGTGCTGCAGCACCTGCTCGCGGATGGAGCGGGTCATGTCGATGGTGGGGTTGGGCTGTGGCTTAAACGGCGTAAAGAGCAGCTCGTTGCGCAGGTGCTCGGGAATCTTGCCCTCAATGCCAAAGACGTAGCCCAGGTTGAGCGGGATATCGCAGGTAAAGACAGAGCGGCGCGAAAGCTCGAGCGCCTTGCGGATAGTCTTGAGCGTCGCCTTCTCGAGCGACCCCGAGACCGCGAGCACTACCGGCTGCAGGCGCAGGCGCTTCTTGAGAATGCGCTTCATGTGCTGGCGGTAGTCCTCTTCCTCTTCGATGCCCTCGCCGTCCGGATCGATGTCGGCGTTGCGGGTGACGCGGATCAGCGCACGATCCAGCGGCTTATAGGAGCCAAAGCAGCTGTCCAGGCAGGCGAGGATGACGTCCTCGAGCAAGATGTAGGAGTAGGTGCCGGTGGGCGAGGGGATCTCGACCACGCGGTTCATCGAGGCGGGAATCTCGATAAGGCCCAGTAGACTTTCCTCGTCGGTGACGCCGTCCAGGCCGCAGGCCAGGTAGAGTGCGCCGTTGCGCAGGTTGGGGAAGGGATGGCGCGGGTCAATCACCAGCGGTGAGATGACCGGCGACACGTAGGCCTGGAAGTAGCGGGTTACAAAGGTGCGCTCCTCGGGCGTAAGCGAATCGACACGCGCGCGGTGAACGCCCAGGGCGTCGAGCTTGCCCTCGATGCTCTTAAAGATGGACTCCCATCGGGTAAGGAGCCCGGGCATTTCGGCCATGACGGCATCGACCTGTTCGGAGGCGGTCATATTGCTCTTGTTGTCGACAGGCTGTTTTTTGAGCTCTGCCAGATCGGACAGGCCGCCCACGCGCACCATGAGAAACTCGTCGAGGTTGGACTCGAAAATCGACACGAACTTTAGACGCTCGAACAGCGGAACGGTCTCGTCGAAGGCTTCGTCAAGCACACGGTTGTCAAAGCGTAGCCAGCTGAGCTCTCGGTTCTGCGTGTACGAGAAGTCGCGCGGCGGTTTGCGCAGCTTTGCGGCGGCTTGCTTTTTTTCGATTTTGCTCGGCATATGCATCTGTCCGTTCAGTCCCCGCAGGGGACGGTTGCCTAACACTATTCACTATTGTCTCAATTTAGTCGACCTATGGCACGGACGTATCGCGTGAACGGTATCTTTACCTACTTCTTACGCTGACAAGCCATAGAGCTGACGCCCGTCGCGTTGTGAAAAACGGTCTATATCCTCACTCAACTGGTGAGTATGTGTGAATAAGAATGATAGGTAGCTGAATATCATCGAATACAGACAGAAACACGAACAAGCGTCATTTATATACATAAAACCGTTTTAGATATGCAATTCCTAATCGAAAGATTGGAGTTGTAATTGCGAATGATTTTTGAGAAAAAAGAGCGTTTACCTTAGAAAAGTTACTTTAGAACGCCGAAGTACATCATGGGGGAATCACATGCGATATACCGTTCATCGCACTTTGTTGACCGTTCGGGGGCGAGGTGGAATTGCGGGTGATTTTTGGATATAACTAGAGCTGTCAGCAAGCAGCGTCTCATATGGAGGGGCGCTGATACATTCGGCCAGTAAGGCCCGAAAGAAAGGTAGGAGGCCATGACGAAAGGTCTGCACGTGCCTTCCGAGATCGGCAAGCTCAGGAAGGTCTGCCTGCACCGTCCCGGCGACGAGCTCCTCAACCTGCCGCCCGACGAGCTCGAGCGACTCCTGTTCGACGACGTCCCGTTCCTGGAGGTCGCGCAGCAGGAGCACGACACCTTCGCCCAGATCCTGAGGGACCAGGGCGTGGAGGTCCTCTATCTCGAGAACCTCGTCGCCGAGGTGTTCGACCAGGTCCCCGGCGCCCGCGCCGAGTTCACCGACCAGTACATCGCCGAGGCAGGCATCCGCGGCCAGCACATGCCGCAGATCGTCCGCGAGAAGCTGGACTCCATCGAGGACAACCTCGAGTTCGTCAAGAAGACCATGGCCGGCATGACCAAGGCCGAGATCGACATGCCCCTTACGGCGTCCACGACCCTCGACTCCCTGGTCAACTCCGAGTCCGAGTCCGACCTGATCATCGACCCGATGCCCAACCTCTACTTCACCCGCGACCCGTTCGCGGTCGTCGGCGAGGGCGTCAACCTCAACCGCATGTACTCGGTCACCCGCAACCGCGAGACCCTGTACGGCAAGTACGTCTTCAAGTACCACCCCGACTACAAGGACGTCTCGCTGTACTTCCGCCGCGACTGCCAGTTCCACACCGAGGGCGGCGACGTGCTGAACATCAACGAGAAGACCCTCGCCGTCGGCATCTCCCAGCGCACCCAGGCCGCCGCGATCGACGTCATGGCCCAGAACATCTTCTGGAACTCCGACTCCAAGGTCGAGCGCATCCTGGCCTTCGACATCCCGGTCTCGCGCGCCTTCATGCACCTCGACACGGTCTTCACCCAGATCGACGTCGATAAGTTCACGATCCACCCCGCCATCATGGGCACCCTGCGCGTCTACGAGCTGACCGCCGGCAAGAACCCGGGCGACGTGAACATCCGCCTGATCGAGGACACCCTCGAGCACGTCCTGGAGGACGCCACCGGCGTCGACCAGGTCAAGCTGATCCCCTGCGGCGGCGGCGACCCGATCGCGGCCTCCCGCGAGCAGTGGAACGACGGCTCCAACACCCTGTGCGTCGAGCCCGGCAAGATCTGCGTCTACGCCCGCAACACCGTCACCAACGACGTGCTGTACAAGGAGGGCCTGGACCTTCTCGTCGTGCCCTCCGCCGAGCTCTCCCGCGGCCGCGGCGGCCCGCGCTGCATGAGCATGCCCTTCTGGCGCGAGGACCTCTAAGGTCTTTCAGGACCCGTACAGGTCATAATACATACATCTAGCTGCCATTAGATGTCTCCCATTGGGGCGGTGCGGGTTTTCGCACCGCCCCAATCTTGTATGAGGGACGTCAACACGATTGGATGACTGCTTTTGTAAGGAGCTTGGCCATGGACATCAAGACGATTGGCGTTGAGGAATGGCTCAACGTTTGGGAGAAAAGTGCCACGTGGGACATCGCCCAGTCGACGATCTCGTCGCTCACCATGGGCGAGCTGCGCGCGCTCGATGAGCAGGACGGCGCCACGTTCTACGAGCGCCTGGACCGCGAGAAGATGAACTACGGCTGGATCGAGGGCTCGCCGGAGTTTAAGGCCGAGGTTGCCAAGCTGTATCGTCGCGAGGTCAATCCCGATCACATTCTGCAGACCAATGGCTGCACGGGCGCTAACCTCAACGCCATCATGGCTGTGGTCGAGCCCGGCGACCACGTTATCGCCGAGTGGCCCACCTACGCGCCACTCTACGAGATTCCGCGCACGCTGGGCGCCGAGGTCGAGTATTGGAAGCTACGCGAGGAACTCGGCTGGAAGCCCGATATCGGGGAACTCAAGCGCTTGGTGCGCCCCAACACCAAGCTCATCTGCATCAACAACGCATCGAACCCCATCGGTGCGGTGCTTGATGCCGATATGCTCGGCCAGATTGCCGAGATCGCCCGTTCGGTGGGCGCCTACGTGCTGTGTGACGAGGTGTATCTGCCGCTCGAGAACACTGAGTCCTTTATGTCGATGGTCGACGTGTACGAGAGGGCCATTGTCACCAACTCGTTGTCGAAGACCTATTCGACGCCTGCGGCCCGCGTGGGCTGGGTCGTGGGCGACGAAGAGGTGTCCAACCGCATCCGTACCTATCGCGATTACACCATGATCTGCGGCGGCGTGTTCAACGATGCCCTGGCGACCTATGTGCTTGAACACAAGGATAAGATTCTCGAGCGCAATCGCAAGATCGTGTTTGGCAACCGCGATATCGCGCAGGCTTGGATCGATACGCAGCATCGCGTTTCCTGGACGGCCCCGCAGGGCGTGTCCACCTCGTTTATCCAGCTGGATATTCCCGAGGATGACGAGGAGTTCTGCAGGCGCCTGCTGTCCGAGAGGGGAGTGCTGCTGGTCCCCGGTAGCCGTTTTGAGCTTCCCTGCGGCGCACGCCTGGGCTACTGCGCGAGCGAGGACGTTCTGCGCGAGGGCCTGAGGCTTTTGGGCGAGGCACTGGCGGAGTTTGATCGCTAGGATTCCGATGATCTTCGAGGGCCTTATCAAAATTGGCCGAAGATAATCGAAAACGGACCCGTTCACTAGGGGAAGCGGGTCCGTTTTTCTATACCGAGAAGTCAAGTTGTTACAAATGGGGCCGTAAAGCGAGTCGGTATCCGCTGGGCCTTATACTGAGCTTCCGGTGAACGGTATCAAGCGTCTGGTAAACGGTAATATGTTTACCAGAAATGAATAGGACAAACTTTTTTCTGAATAAAAATGAAAATGGTTGAGACGCAGTATGAACCGCTAATTCTATTCATAGCTTTATTGGAAATATGCAATATGAGGGTGGTTTAACAAAGTTTAGTTCCAATTGATTTTTGGATTGAAAACGCGTTTAAGCACGTAAATACACTTTATTAAATCAAAGTGTGCCATGCGTGAAGTATATGTGTATGCCGTTCACCCCTCATATAAAACCGTTCGGGGGCGAGGTGGAAGTATGAACTGATTTTGGATATAAATATGTCGTCAGCAATAACGCCTCACACGGAGGGGCGCTAACGAATCGGCCCTGACAGGGGCCCGAAAGAAAGGTAGGAGGCCATGACGAAAGGTCTGCACGTGCCTTCCGAGATCGGCAAGCTCAGGAAGGTCTGCCTGCACCGTCCCGGCGACGAGCTCCTCAACCTGCCGCCCGACGAGCTCGAGCGACTCCTGTTCGACGACGTCCCGTTCCTGGAGGTCGCGCAGCAGGAGCACGACACCTTCGCCCAGATCCTGAGGGACCAGGGCGTGGAGGTCCTCTATCTCGAGAACCTCGTCGCCGAGGTGTTCGACCAGGTCCCCGGCGCCCGCGCCGAGTTCACCGACCAGTACATCGCCGAGGCAGGCATCCGCGGCCAGCACATGCCGCAGATCGTCCGCGAGAAGCTGGACTCCATCGAGGACAACCTCGAGTTCGTCAAGAAGACCATGGCCGGCATGACCAAGGCCGAGATCGACATGCCCCTTACGGCGTCCACGACCCTCGACTCCCTGGTCAACTCCGAGTCCGAGTCCGACCTGATCATCGACCCGATGCCCAACCTCTACTTCACCCGCGACCCGTTCGCGGTCGTCGGCGAGGGCGTCAACCTCAACCGCATGTACTCGGTCACCCGCAACCGCGAGACCCTGTACGGCAAGTACGTCTTCAAGTACCACCCCGACTACAAGGACGTCTCGCTGTACTTCCGCCGCGACTGCCAGTTCCACACCGAGGGCGGCGACGTGCTGAACATCAACGAGAAGACCCTCGCCGTCGGCATCTCCCAGCGCACCCAGGCCGCCGCGATCGACGTCATGGCCCAGAACATCTTCTGGAACTCCGACTCCAAGGTCGAGCGCATCCTGGCCTTCGACATCCCGGTCTCGCGCGCCTTCATGCACCTCGACACGGTCTTCACCCAGATCGACGTCGATAAGTTCACGATCCACCCCGCCATCATGGGCACCCTGCGCGTCTACGAGCTGACCGCCGGCAAGAACCCGGGCGACGTGAACATCCGCCTGATCGAGGACACCCTCGAGCACGTCCTGGAGGACGCCACCGGCGTCGACCAGGTCAAGCTGATCCCCTGCGGCGGCGGCGACCCGATCGCGGCCTCCCGCGAGCAGTGGAACGACGGCTCCAACACCCTGTGCGTCGAGCCCGGCAAGATCTGCGTCTACGCCCGCAACACCGTCACCAACGACGTGCTGTACAAGGAGGGCCTGGACCTTCTCGTCGTGCCCTCCGCCGAGCTCTCCCGCGGCCGCGGCGGCCCGCGCTGCATGAGCATGCCCTTCTGGCGCGAGGACCTCTAAGTCTTTCCGTTTCCGGTGCGGTCCCCCTACAACCGCACCGGCTTCGCCCGTTAAACGGGCAACACTAATACTTACGTAATTCATTTCTTCGAAAGGAATCGAACCATGGGTGTTAACCTCTCCGGCCGTAGCTTCCTCAAGCTTCTCGACCTCACCACCGAGGAGATCGAGTACCTGCTCAAGCTTTCCAAGAACTTCAAGGATATGAAGCGCGCTGGCGTTCCGCACCGCTATCTCGAGGGCAAGAACATCGTTCTGCTCTTCCAGAAGACCTCCACTCGTACCCGCTGCGCCTTCGAGGTCGGCGGCATGGATCTGGGCATGGGCGTCACCTACCTCGATCCCGGTTCGTCGCAGATGGGCAAGAAGGAGTCCATCGAGGACACCGCCCGCGTTCTCGGCCGCATGTATGACGGCATCGAGTTCCGTGGCTTTGCCCAGGACGACGTCGAGGAGCTCGCTGCTAAGTCCGGCGTGCCTGTCTGGAACGGCCTGACCACCGAGTGGCATCCCACCCAGATGCTCGCCGACATCCTGACCGTCCAGGAGAACTTCAACTACGACATCAAGGGCAAGACTCTCGTCTTCATGGGCGACTGCAAGAACAACGTTGCTCGCTCCCTCATGGTCGTCTGCTCCAAGCTCGGTATGAACTTTGTGGCCTGCGGCCCCGAGGAGTGCATGCCCGCTGACGACGTCATCGAGGCCTGCAAGCCCATCGCCGAGGCCAACGGCTGCACCATCAAGCTGACCACCGACGTCAAGGACGGCGTCACCGGTGCCGACGTTATCTACACCGACGTGTGGGTCTCCATGGGCGAGCCCGACGAGGTCTGGGCCGAGCGCATCGCTCAGCTTACCCCGTATCGTGTTACCTCCGAGGTCATGGCTATGGCCAACCCGGGTGCCATCTTCCTGCACTGCCTGCCCAGCTTCCACGACACCAACACCACGATTGGCGCCGAGAAGTGCGAGCAGTTCGGCATCACCGAGCAGGAGGTCACCGACGAGGTCTTCGAGAGCCCCGCTTCCAAGGTCTTCGACGAGGCCGAGAACCGCATGCACACCATCAAGGCTGTCATGTACGCCACGCTCAAGTAAGAGCATCTAGCATCTCGCTCGGGGTGTCTTGCTGCACACCCCGAGCGGCTTTGTCTGGTAAATATCTCGCGTCGGGCGGTGGGCACGGCACGGAAGATCCGCTTAGCGCGAGAAAGTTAAATGATTTATGAAGGGGGGATGAGAACCATGACTGAGACCGCTAAGAAAAAGCGCGGTATGCCTTCATCGTTCACCATTCTTCTAGCTCTGCTGGCAATTGTTGCAGTGATTACCGTTATCGTCTCCGGCACGTCCGGCGGCGCGGTTACTGCAGCCCGCCTGAGCGATTTCTGCACCGCCCCGATCCTGGGCTTCGCTGACGCTCTGCCCGTCTGCCTCTTCGTTATGATCCTGGGCGGCTTCCTCGGTATGATGACCGAGACCGGCGCTCTGGACAACGGCATCGCCGTTCTGGTGCAGAAGCTTAAGGGCAACGAGATCATGCTCGTTCCTGTCCTTATGTTCATCTTCTCCCTCGGTGGTACCACCTATGGTATGTGCGAGGAGACCGTTCCCTTCTACGCCCTGCTCGCCGCTACCATGATGGCCGCTGGCTTCGACCCCATGGTCGGCGCCGCTACCGTCCTGCTCGGCGCTGGCTGCGGCTGCCTGGGCTCCACGGTTAACCCGTTCGCCGTCGGCGCTGCCGTCGACGCTCTGACCGGCGTTGGCATTGAGGTCAACCAGTCCATCATCATCGGCCTCGGTGCCGTCCTGTGGATTGTCACTACCGCTATGTCCATCGTCTTCGTGATGAACTATGCCAAGAAGGTCAAGGCTGACAAGGGTTCCACCATCCTGTCGATGCAGGAGCTCAAGGACGCCGAAGAGGCTCACGGCAAGGCTGCTTCCGAGGTCCACAAGGAGGTCAAGCTCACCGGTCGTCAGAAGGGTGTTCTGATCGCCTTCGCCTTCACCTTCGTCGTCATGATCGTCGGCTTCATTCCGCTAGCCGATCTCAACGAGGGCGTCGCCAACTTCTTCGACGCTGGCGCTGTCTACGACGCCGATGGTAACGCCGTCGTCCAGGGCTGGTCTGCCCTGATCACCGGCCTGCCCATTGGCCAGTGGTACTTCGACGAGGCTTCCACCTGGTTCTTCCTCATGGCCGTCCTGATCGGTATCATCGGTGGCCTGTCCGAGAAGCAGATCGTCAACACCTTCATCACCGGCGCTGCCGACATGATGTCCGTTGTTCTCGTTATCGCCCTCGCCCGTGGTATCTCCGTCCTCATGGCTAACACCGGCCTCGACGTCTTCGTCCTCGACGCTGCCGCCAATGCCCTGGCTGGCCTGTCCGGTGTGATCTTCGCTCCCATGAGCTTCCTGGTCTACTTCGGCCTGTCCTTCCTGATCCCCTCGACCTCCGGTATGGCCACCGTCTCCATGCCCATCATGGGACCGCTGGCTGTTAAGCTTGGCTTCTCGCCCGAGGTCATGGTCATGATCTTCTCCGCCGCCATCGGTGTCGTGAACCTGTTCACCCCGACCTCCGGCGCCATCATGGGCGGTCTCGCCCTGGCCAAGATCGAGTGGACGACCTGGCTCAAGTTTGCCCTTAAGCTCATCGTCGCGCTCTCCGTCGTCTGCGCCGTCATCCTGACCGTCGCCTGCGTGCTGCTCTAAGTACCCAACGGGTACCCCACGGAAACCTTGACGATCCTGTAGAGGATCACCTGGTCATCGTCTGTCCGGTGGGGTCAACCCACCGGTAGACTCCTACCTTTAGCCCCCTCCCGTTCCGTGCACGGGAGGGGGCGACTTTTTGTTCCGCGGTTTTACCAAACCGCGGAACCGGTCGACGCTACGCGCCGTCCAGAACGACAATTTGTCATTCAAAAGGCAAGGCATGACCAAAAGGTCTATGCCTCGCCTTTTTCATGCCAACTTGTACGTTCTGGACGGCGCTCGCTGTCCGTCCTCTGCCTGCGGCGCTTTCCATTGTTGGTGCAGAGGGCGCTTTGCCTACTCTGGCGGGCTTTCGCTGGCTTATGCTCAACCTGCGACGTTTCCATTATTGATACAAAGGCCAGGTTTGTTTGAACCAAAAAGGGGAAGTTGCGGTGGAATAGTTCCCGTTTGGCCGTCTTGAGGGGTTAAACAGGAACTATTCCACCGCAACTTATCGATGGCGTGTTTGGTTGGTGCCAGTTGATTGCTTGGGCGTTGGGGAGGGTCTGCTCCGTTATAATCGCCTAGAACATTAATTGGAAACGGGACGGGAGCCATACATGCGCCAGGGTTTCGACAACGCGAAGTATATCGAGCTGCAGGCTGCTCACATTAAGGAGCGCATCTCACAGTTTGGTGGCAAGCTCTATTTGGAGTTTGGCGGCAAGCTGTTCGATGACTATCATGCGAGCCGCGTGCTGCCGGGTTTTGAACCGGACAGCAAGTTCCGCATGCTCAAGAGCATCGCCGACGATGTCGAGGTTATCATCGCGATCAACGCGAACCACATCGAGAAAAACAAGGCTCGCGGTGACCTTGGCATTACCTATGACGAGGATGTGCTGCGCCTGGTTGACTTGTTCCGCGGCAACGGCTTTGCCGTCGCGGCTGTGGTCATCACCCAGTACGCCGGCCAGCCTGCTGCCGATGTGTTCCGCAACCGCCTGAACGCGCTCGGCATTCCTGCCAAGCTGCACTATCCCATCGAGGGCTACCCGCACGATGTCGATCTGATCGTGTCCGACGATGGCTACGGCAAGAACGAGTTTGTCGAGACCACGCGTCCGCTCGTTGTCGTGACGGCACCCGGCCCCGGCTCGGGCAAGCTCGCCACTTGCCTCTCGCAGCTGTATCACGAGCATAAGCACGGTACCGCCGCCGGCTATGCCAAGTTCGAGACCTTCCCGGTCTGGAATCTTCCTCTGACGCATCCGGTCAATATTGCCTACGAGGCCGCCACGGCTGACCTCGACGACGCCAATATCATCGATTCGTTCCACCTTGAGGCCTACAACAAGACCACGGTCAACTACAACCGCGACGTCGAGGCCTTCCCGGTGGTCCGTGCTCTGATGGAAAAGATTCTGGGCAAGAGCCCCTACCAGAGTCCTACGGACATGGGCGTCAATATGGTCGGCTTTGCCATCACCGATGACGATGCCTGCCGCGACGCTTCCAAGATGGAGATCGTCCGCCGCTACTTTACCGCGGTCGAAAATGTGCGCCGTACCGGCGTGGGCGATGAGCAAGTCGACCGTCTCAAGATTATTATGAAGAAAGCCGGCATCGATAAGAACTACTCACCGGCGCGCTCGGCGGCCCTCACCAGGGAGCAGCTGACGGGTGGTCCCGTGGGCGCCATGGTCATGCCCGATGGCTCCGTGGTGACCGGTAAGACCTCTACGCGCCTGGGTGCCGCAAGTTCGCTCATTATGAACGCCCTCAAGCATGTCTCGGGCGTCGACCTTGAGCTCGAGGTCATTAGCGATGAGGCGATCGAGCCCATCAGCAAGCTCAAGACGCATTTCCTGGGCAGCAAAAACCCGCGCCTCCACACCGACGAGACACTTATGGCGCTGTCGATCACCTCGGCCACGAGTGAGACGGCCGCTCGCGTCCTTTCGGGCCTGGAGCAGCTGCGCGGTTGCGATGCCTTCTTTAGCGTGATTATCTCGCCGACGGACGAGACGGTACTGCGCAAACTTGGTATCAACGTGTGCTGTGAGCCCAAGTTTGAGCGCCGCGGTTTCTTCCATCGCTAAGTTTGAAGCACCGCGGTAATTGCATTGCATTTTGGCCGTATCGGGTTAGCGCCCGGTACGGCTTTTTGATCAATAAAGCGCCTATTTCGGCGAAAAATAGCTGTTTACCTGCCTAGAGACAATTTGAGCGGTATACAATAACCGTAACTGTTTCATCCTTAGCGGGATGCCGCATGATGGATATTACCTGCCATCGTGAGGTGTGTCGGTCGCGCACGGCGCGTTAGATGCTCGTGCTCGGTTTGAGGAGGCTGCTATGGCGGGCAAGGGTCGTGCGAGTGTCAACGATATGAAGCGTGTCGAGGTGCTGGTGTTGATGGAGATCGACCAGCAAACCAAAGACAATGGCGGGCCGTATGGTTTCTCGCGCAAAACGCTTGCCGAGCGCGTGGGGGTTTCGCCGTATCGTGCCCGCGCCGCAATCGATCGCTTGGATTCCGAAGGCATGATTGATGTCGTCTCGCGTTATAGCGAAGACGGCGGTCAGCTTGCAAATGGCATTTGCCTCACCGAACGTGGCGAGTGGTATCTTGAGGGCGTCCGTACCGGCATGCTCGTTCAAGAAATGCTTGAGGACGAGGCTGCTGATCGATAGCAGCATGTAACCCTTGCCATAGCGACGCCGCCTGGGAAACCGGGCGGCGTTTTGTTTCAAGAATGAGAAATGCAATCGCACGCGAGAAAAATTGCGAACGGTTCGCGGTGCGAGTATTACAATGAAGACCCGTAAGATGTGGATAAACAACTTCTACGGGAAGCGCAGGTAACTCAATATGACCAAGCATGTGTTCGTAACCGGTGGCGTGGTTTCGTCCCTGGGCAAGGGTATCACCGCGGCCTCGCTGGGCCGTCTGCTCAAGTCGCGTGGCTACAAAGTAACGATGCAGAAGGCCGACCCGTATCTGAACGTCGACCCCGGTACCATGAGCCCGTTCCAGCATGGTGAGGTCTTCGTTACCGAGGACGGCTACGAGTCCGACCTGGACCTGGGTCATTACGAGCGCTTTATTGATGAGAACCTGACCCGCGATTCCAACTTTACGACCGGTGCCATCTACAAAAGCCTAATCGCCCGCGAGCGTCGCGGCGACTTTTTGGGCGGTACCGTGCAGGTGATTCCCCACGTCACCAATGCCATTAAGGACAAGTTCCGCCGCATCGAGGAGCAGACCGGCTCCGATGTAGTCATCACCGAGCTGGGCGGCACGATCGGCGACATCGAGTCCCAACCGTTTGTCGAGGCCATCCGTCAGTACCGCAAGGAGGCCGGCCCCGAGAACGTCTGCTACATCCACGTGTCGCTCGTTCCCTATATCGCCGCCGCCCATGAGGTCAAGACCAAGCCCACGCAGCATTCCGTCAAGGAGCTCCGCAGCTTTGGCATCCAGCCCGATATCATCGTGCTGCGCTCCGACCACCATATCGATGACGCTATCCGCGGAAAGATCGCAAGCTTCTGCGACGTCGACACCGATTGCGTCTTTACCAACGAGGACTGCGCGAGCATTTACGATGTTCCGCAGCTGCTTGCCGAGCAGGACTTTGACCTGCGCATTTGCGAGCGCCTGGGTCTGGATCCGCGTGAGCGCGACATGAGCGAGTGGAACGAGTTCCTGCGCAAACAGAATCACGCCAACCATCACGCCGACAAGGTGAAGATCGCCGTCGTGGGTAAGTACACGCAGCTGCCCGATGCGTACCTGTCGGTTATCGAGGCCCTGCACCATGCGGGCGTCTTCTACGATCGCCATGTGGACGTCCAGCTGGTCGACGGCGAGAGCCTCGACGAGCAGAATGTCTCCGAGGTTCTGGGCGACGCCTCGGGCATCCTGGTCCCCGGCGGCTTTGGCAAGCGCGCCCTGGAGGGCAAGATCCTCGCGGCCGAGTTTGCCCGTGAGCACAAGATTCCGTATCTGGGCATTTGCCTGGGTATGCAGGTCGCCGTGTGCGAGTTCGCCCGCAATGTCGTTGGCCTTGCCGGTGCCAGCTCCTCCGAGTTTGATCCGGACGGTCCGTATAGCGTCATCGATCTGATGAGCTCGCAGGAGGACGTGACCGAGAAGGGCGGCACCATGCGCCTGGGCGCCTATCCGTGCAAGCTCGCCGCCGATACCCTTGCTCGCGAGGCATATGGTGAGGAACTCGTCTACGAGCGTCACCGTCACCGCTTTGAGTTCAACAACGCTTTCCGTGACCAGCTCGAGGACGCCGGCTTGGTTATCTCGGGTCTGTCGCCCGACGAGCGCCTGGTCGAGATGGTCGAGCTGCCGCGCGACGTGCATCCGTGGTATGTGGCAACCCAGGCTCACCCCGAGTTCAAGAGCCGCCCGACCAACCCGCAGCCGCTGTTCCGAGAGTTCGTGCGTGCCTCGATCGGTCAGCACGAGGGTGTCGATCGCCTGCAGGTGACGCCCATGAACCTCGCTACGGACTAAGGGTGCCGGCGAACAAAGAACATACCGAAGCTACTCCCTCGTCGCTCGCCGTGGCGGCGGGGGAGTATCTCGATTACCTCGCGGTCGAGCGGGGTTTGGCGCGCAACACGATTGCGGCCTATCGTCGTGACCTGACGACGTACTGCGCCTATCTGGAGCGGGCGGGTATTGTGTCTTTTGAAGAGGTGACTCGTCAGGTCGTGGAGGGCTTTGTCGCCGACCGTCGCGATGGGGGCTATTCCGATGCCTCGGTGGAGCGTGCGCTTGCGGCCGTGAAGGGCCTGCATGCCTTTTTGGTGCGCGATGGGGCTGTGGCCCAAAATCCAACGGCGGCGTTGCGCCTGCCTAAAAAGGCTGAGCGTTTGCCGGAGTATCTATCGGTGGAGGATGTCTCGGCGCTGCTCGATCAAGACTTTCCCGAGGGCGAGATGGGACTGCGCGACCATGCCATCTTGGAAGTGCTCTACGGATGCGGTTTGCGTGTGAGTGAGCTGGTTGGGCTCGATGTGGGCGATATCCATATTGACGATGGTTTTGTACTCGTTCGCGGTAAGGGCTCAAAGGAACGCCTGTCCCCACTGGTGGGAAGCGCGGCGCGAGCTCTGACGCTCTATGTAACTGAGGGACGTTCTCGCTTGGCGGCCCATGCCCGCGGAACCGAGACCTCGGCGGTTTTTTTAAATAAGAACGGACGTCGCCTGTCGCGCCAGGCCGTGCATGCGATATGCGAGCGGTATGGGCGTCAGGTGGGGCTGGTGGGGCTCCATCCCCATACCTTGCGCCACTCCTTTGCCACCCACATGCTCGCGGGCGGTGCCGACCTGCGTGTGCTGCAGGAGATTTTGGGCCATGCCGATATTTCGACCACGCAGGTCTACACGCATGTCGACCGAACGCAACTGACCGAGGTCTATCTGGCGGCGCATCCGCTAGCACATCGCTAGCACATCGCTAGCACCTCGCTGACCTGCATATTTATAAATATTAAATCTGTCTCTTATACACATCTGACG
>UQTR01000054.1 GCA_900544065.1 uncultured Collinsella sp. | reverse complement strand
CGGCACGATTGTCGAGATCATGTCGACGCCCGCTAACGATGTTTGGGTTGTCGAGGGCGATCGGTACGGCGAGGTGCTGATTCCCGTGATCGGGCAGGTTGTGCTCGATCTTCCCGACACAGGAACAATTTCCGTCCACGTTATGGACGGCCTGATCGATATGGACAAGTAGGGAGGACAACATGCTGATCGAGACCCTTTCGGTCTTTCCCGAGATGTTCGAGCCCGTCATGTCCACATCGATCTTGGGCCGCGCCCGCAAGGCCGGCCTTTTTGATTTTAAGGCGTATAACCTGCGCGACTGGACGCACGACCGCCATCGTACCGTCGATGACGAGCCGTACGGCGGCGGGCAGGGCATGCTCATGAAGGTCGAGCCTATCGCAGAGGCCATCGAAGCCATTAGCGCAGAGGGTCCCAAGCCCACTGTGGTGTTCTTTACCCCCTGTGGCGAGCCTTTTACGCAGCATGTGGCCGAGCGCCTGCTCAAAAGTGAGCGCCTGCTGTTTGTGTGCAGCCGTTACGAGGGCGTCGACGAGCGCGCGTATGCGTATGCCGACGAGCGTCTGTCGATTGGCGACTATGTGCTTACGGGTGGCGAGCTACCCGCCATGGTCGTTGCCGATGCCGTCGTACGCCTCATCCCCGGTGCCCTGGGCGACGAGATGAGCAACGTGGACGAGTCGTTCTCGACCGCCGAGGACGGAGGCCTGCTCGAGTACGCGCAGTACACCCGTCCCGCCGAGTTCAACGGCGAGGGCGTGCCTCCTGTGCTCGTGAGTGGCGATCACGCAAAAGTTGACGCTTGGCGCCGCAAGAACGCCATCGAGCGCACCTGCCGCTGGCGTCCCGACCTGATCGAGACGGCGCGGCTCACGCCCGAGGAGCGCGCTTACGCGCAGGAGATTTTGGACGCTTCGTATTCGCAGAGCGAGGAGTGAGAATGGTTCCATCGCAGCATTCCGCGTTGAGGGGCGCTTTTGAGTGGATCGCGGTCATCGCGATCGCACTGGTCGCCACCTTCTTGATTCGCTCGTTTGTGGTCGAGCCCTTTGTGGTGCCCACCGGCTCTATGGAGGACACAATCGAGATTGGCGACCAGATCCTGGCGCAAAAGGTGAGCCTCGAGCTCGGTCAGCCCGTCAAGCAGGGCGATATCGTGGTGTTTCACAACCCCGATGGCACCTCCGAGCATGATGTTCTTGTCAAGCGCGTTATCGCCACGGCCGGCCAGACGGTCGACCTGCAGGACGGCAAGGTGGTCGTTGACGGCCAAGCACTCGACGAGGACTATACGGCGGGCATGAGCTGGCCGCTTTCGGTCCAAGCGCCCGGCGCCCAGGTGAGCTATCCCTACACCGTTCCCGACGGGTGCGTGTGGGTGATGGGCGACAACCGAGAGAACTCAGCCGACTCCCGCTATTTTGGGCCGGTCGACCGCTCCGATTTAATGGCCGTGGCACTCGTTCGCTACTGGCCGCTCAACCGCATCGGCGCTATCGACTAAAAACCGCTATAGTACAGTACCTAACCGTGTAATCGTTTCGACGAGGGGATATTAGAGGCATGAACGCTTCATCGCTTTCCTTCCAAGACATCATCCTGCGCCTCCAGCAGTACTGGGGCGAGCAGGGCTGCGTCATTATGCAGCCCTATGACTCCGAGGTCGGTGCCGGTACCTTCCATACCGCGACCACGCTGCGCTCGCTCGGTCCTGCCGAATGGCGCACCTGCTATGCGCAGCCCTGCCGCCGTCCCGCCGACGGTCGCTACGGCGAGAACCCCAACCGCATGCAGCACTACTATCAGTTCCAGGTGCTCATCAAGCCGTCGCCGGTCAACGCCCAGGAGCTTTACCTGGGGTCTCTTGCCGCTATCGGTCTGGACCCCAACGACCATGACGTCCGCTTTGTCGAGGACGACTGGGAGAGCCCGACGCTGGGTGCCTGGGGCCTTGGCTGGGAGGTCTGGCTCAACGGCATGGAGGTCACGCAGTTTACGTACTTCCAGCAGGTGGGCGGCATCGAGGTCGATCCCGTACCCGTCGAGATCACCTATGGCCTGGAGCGTATCGCCATGTATGCCCAAGGTGTCAACTCCGTCTACGATCTGGTGTGGAGCTACCTGCCCGACGGTACGCCCATGACCTATGGCGACGTGTTCCTCGAGAACGAGCGCGAGTTCAGTGCCTATAACTTTGAGGTCGCCAACGTCGAGATGATGCGTCAGAAGTTTGACGACTACGAGGCCGAGTGCCATTCCTGCCTGGAGCGCAAGCTGCCGCTGCCCGCATACGACTGCGTCATGAAGTGCAGCCACGCTTTCAATCTGCTCGATGCCCGCGGCGCGCTGTCCGCGGTCGAGCGTGCCAATTACATCCTGCGCGTCCGCGCCGTCGCCAAGGCGTGCTGCGAGGCCTATATGGCCGAGGTCGCCGGAGTCAACGAGAATGCCGACCAGGAAGGCGAGGTGGCGTAAGCCATGGCAGACGCTAAGGATTTCCTGTTTGAGATCGGTACGGAGGAAATGCCCTCTGCACCGCTGAACAATGCCGTCAAGCAGCTTGGCACCATGATCGCCAAGGGTCTCGACGAGGCCGGTCTGGCCCACGGCGAGGTCCGCGTGATCTCGAGCCCGCGTCGCCTGGCTGCGCTCGTTGCCGACGTCGCCACCGCGACCGATGAGGTTCACGAGGTCAAGCGTGGCCCCGCGGCCAACATCGCCTTCGACGCTGACGGTAACGCCACCAAGGCCGCCCAGGGCTTCGCCCGCAAGTGCGGTGTGGCTGCCGAGGATCTGGTCCGTCGCGAGGACACCGACGGTCGTGAGTACGTCTTTGCCGAGAAGAATATTCCTTCCGCTCCGGCTACGCCGATCCTGACGGCCCTGTGCGAGAAGACCATCGCCGGCCTGCAGTGGCCCAACTACCGTAGTCAGCGCTGGGGCCACGAGCACGCAACCTTCGTGCGCCCGGTCCGCTGGATCTGCTGCCTTTTGGGCGAGGATGTTGTGCCCGTGTCGTTTGCCGACGTGACGAGCGGCAACACCACGCGTGGTCATCGCGTACTTGGCCCCGGTGACCACGTTGTCGCCAGTCCCGCCGTCTACGAGCAGGTGCTCGAGGACGCCGGCGTGCTTTCTGCCGAGCGTCGTCGCGAGGCCATCCTTGCCGGTATCGCCGAGGTCGAGGCTGCCCGTCCCGGCTGCCATGTCGATACGCCCAAGAAGGTCTTTGAGGAGGTTATCAACCTCTGCGAGTGGCCGACGGTGCTCGTCGGTACCTTCGATGAGGAGTTCCTCAAGGTCCCGCACGAGATCATCTGCGAGTCCATGCTCACCAACCAGCGCTACTTCCCGATCTATGACGGCGAGGGCAAGCTCACGCGTGAGTTCGTGGTTGTCTCCAATAGCAAGCCCGAGAACGCCGAGCGCGTGATCGACGGCAACGAGCGCGTCGTGCGCGCCCGTCTGGACGATGCCAAGTTCTTCTACGAGGAGGACCTGAAGATCTCCCTCGACGAGTTCCGTGAGCGCCTGGCCAAGGTCGCCTTCCAGGAGAAGCTCGGCAGCGTGCTTGCCAAGTCCGAGCGTATTGAGCAGCTCGCGCTCGCTATTGCCCGCGAGGCTCACCTGGGTGCCCACTTGGCCGCAGATGCCGGCCGCGCCGCTCACCTGTGCAAGGCCGACCTGGTGTCCAACGCCGTCGTCGAGTTCACGAGCCAGCAGGGCGTGATGGGCGGTTACTACGCCACCGCGATGGGGGAGAATGACGAGGTCGCTCATGCTATTCGCGATCACTATCGTCCCCGCTTTGCCGGTGACGAGCTGCCCGAGGGCACCGCTGGTTGCATCGTGGCCTGCGCCGACAAGCTCGATACCATCGCCGGTATCTTTGCCATCGGCGAGCCCCCGACCGGCTCCTCCGACCCCTACGCGCTGCGTCGTGCCGCTATCGGCATCATCAACATCCTGCGCGACCGTCTCCCGATCGACCCCACGTCGCTCATCGACTTCGCCCTCGAACTTTACAGTGAGCAGGGTATTGAGTTCGACGCCGCCGAGGTCGCTCAGCAGGTTCGTGACTTCTTCCATGGCCGCCTGGTGAGCATGGCCCGCGACGAAAAGATCCCGGCCGATACCGTTGCCGCCGTCTCCGCGGTGCACATTATCGCCCCGTCCGTCTTCTTCGCCCGCTGCGCCGCCCTCGACGAGGCCCGCAAGAACGACGCTGAGACGTTCGACAACCTGGCGACCGCCTATGCCCGCGCCGCGCACATCTCCAAGCCCGAGCTGGGTGCGGAGTACGACCGCAGCCTGATGGGCGAGGTCGAGCTCGCGCTCGCCGACGCCTCCGAGGCTGCTCAGACCGCTGTCAATGCCGCCCTTGCTGCCGAGGACTACCCGGCCGCATTTGCCGCCCTCGCCGCCCTGCGCGCGCCCATCGACCGCTTCTTCGATGAGGTCATGGTCATGGACAAGGACGAGCAGCTCCGCGATAATCGCCTTAAGCTGCTTAACCGCTTCGAGGCCGTTTTCTCCGGCATCGCCAACATCGGTGAGCTTGCCCGCAAAAAGTAAGCCAGCCTGCGCATAAGCGCAAAAGGAGCCCCGCATGGATTGTCCGGTCACCGCTCGTCCCACCGTCATCGTTATCTCCGACTCGCTCGGCGATACCGCTTGTGAGGTGGTGCTTGCGGCGTCCGGGCAATTTGATGAAGGGGCTTTTCGCGTTTTGCGCCTGCCTAAGGTGACCTCCGTGGAGCAGGTCAAGTCATTTGTGGGGCCGCGCGTCGATGCCGACCATCGCGATATCGCCGTGTTCCATACCATCGTCGACCCGGCCCTTCGTGCTCGCGTGCTCGACTACTTGGGCATGCTGCATATTCGCTCGGTCGACCTGATCGGTCCGACGCTCGCCGTGTTGTCGTCGCTTACCGGTGTGCCGCCCAAGGGCGTTGCGGGCGTGATTCACAAGACCGATGACCGCTATTTCCATCGTATCGAGGCCATGGAGTATTTTGTCGAGCATGATGACGGGCGCGGTTGTGACGATCTGTCGAGTGCCGATATCGTGCTGCTGGGTGTGTCGCGTACATCCAAGACGCCGTTGTCGATGTATTTGGCTTATCAGGGTTACAAGGTTGCCAATGTTCCGTTGGCGCATGGTATGGAACCGCCCAAGTCGATTTACGAGGTCGACCCGATGCGGCTGTTTGGCTTGATTTCGACCGTCGACGTGATTTCCGAGATTCGCGATAGCCGTCTGGGCGATGACTACGCCCGTGCCGTCGCAGGCTCCTATGCCGAGCCCGAGAGCGTGCGCAGCGAGCTTGCTGAAGCCCGCGCGCTCATGAAACGCCTGGGCTGCTTTGTGGTTCGTACCGATGGCAAGGCCATCGAGGAGAGCGCTGCCGAGATCATTGCTCACCTCGAAGAGATTCAAGAGGCAAGAGCCCGCCGTGCCGCCCGCCGCGCTCAACAAAAGTAGTTCACTTGGGACAAGGTTGTTTGGGTAGCTAATTTGGGACGGGGCTCTTTTAGCTACCCAAAGAGAATACTTGGAAATAGTGCTGATAAATGGTAAAGCGATTTAGCAAAAACATCGCATCCGACCTGCATTTTCCTTGTAGTGGTATCTTCATAAGGTAACCACCTTTACCTACCGTTTACCGCCGGTTTTAGCACGTTTACCAAACCGCGCACCCTCTGCTCAAGCCTGCCCAAAACGCGCCGTATAGTTCCCTCACGGCCCGCATCCGGTGGGTCGATTCGTTACCACGGTCGTGTGCGAGAGCGCATGGAAGGGGAAGTATCGTGAGCGATTGCAAGAGGGTTTACCGTTTTGGAACCGACGCCCAGGGCACCTGTGTCACCGAGGGCGACAAGTCCATGAACTTCGTGCTTGGTGGCAAGGGCGCTAACCTTGCCGAGATGAGCCGTATCGGCATGCCGGTTCCCGGTGGCTTTACCATTACCTGCCAGACCTGTGTCGAGTACTCCGGTGCCGGCAACGTCTGGCCCGAAGGCGCACTCGATGAGATCGTAGCCGCCGAGGCAGACCTTGAGGCCCGCTGCGGCAAAAAGCTCGGCGACGCCTCCGACCCGCTGCTCGTGTCGGTCCGCTCGGGCGCTCCGTTCTCCATGCCCGGTATGATGGACACAGTCCTCAACCTGGGCCTCAACGACGATTCGGTCCAGGGCCTTATCGCCCAGACGCAGAATCCGCGCTTTGCCTGGGACAGCTATCGTCGCTTTATCCAGATGTTCTCCAACGTCGTCATGGGTGTTGACGCCGACCTGTTCGAGAACGCCCTGACCCAGGCCCGCCTGGTCGCCGGCGTTCGCGTCGACTCCGAGCTTTCGGCCGAGGACCTGCAGGAGCTCGTCGAGACTTTCAAGGGCATTTTCTCCGACAACGTCGAGGCCGCCCTGTACCCTGAGCTCGAGGTCGCGGACGGTAAGCCCGTCTTCCCACACGATCCGGAGCTCCAGCTGCGCCTCGCTATCCAGGCCGTCTTTGGCAGTTGGATGAATGAGCGCGCCTGCATCTACCGCAGACAGCACGGCATTTCCGATGACCTTGGCACCGCCGTCAACGTCCAGGCTATGGCCTTTGGCAATAAGGGCGAGACCTCGGCGACCGGCGTCGCCTTTACGCGTAATCCGGCCGACGGCACCAAGGAGTTCTACGGTGACTTTCTGGTCAACGCCCAGGGCGAGGACGTCGTCGCCGGCATCCGCAACACCGAGCCCATCGCCGACCTCAAGACCACCCCGGGCCTCGAGTCCGCAGGTGAGGAGCTTGAGCGTGTGTTCCTGACGCTCGAGGATCATTACCGCGATATGTGCGATATCGAGTTCACCATCGAGCAGGGCAAGCTCTGGATGCTCCAGACCCGCGTGGGCAAGCGTACCGCAACCGCCGCCCTGCGCATCGCTATCGAGATGGTCGAAGAAGGCCTCATCACCCGTGAGGAGGCCGTGAGCCGCATCGACCCCGCGCAGCTCGACCAGCTCCTGCACCCGCAGTTCGACTCCTCCAAGAAGTACGAGGCGCTCGCATGTGGCCTTAACGCCAGTCCCGGTGCCGCTGTGGGCGAGGTCGTGTTCTCGAGTGACGACGCCGTCGCGCGTTCTGCCGAGGGCCATAAGGTCATTCTGGTCCGCTGGGAGACCAACCCCGACGACCTGAAGGGCATGGTCGCCGCCGAGGGTATTTTGACGAGCCACGGTGGTAAGACGAGCCATGCCGCCGTTATCGCCCGTGGCATGGGTACGCCCTGCGTTTGCGGTGTTGAGCGCTTCCACATTGACGCGGCAGAGAAGGTCGTGCGCATCGAGGGCAGCGACCGCGTGCTGCGCGAGGGCGATGTCATCTCCATCGACGGCACCCAGGGTATCGTCGTCGACGGCGCGGTCGACCTGGTCTCTGCAGAGCTCACCGGCGACCTGGACACCATCCTGTCTTGGGCCGATGAGATCCGTTTGGACGAGACCGACGGTCACGCCAACCACGTGCGCGTCAACGCCGACAACCCCGAGGATGCTGCGCTCGCGCTCGAGTTTGGCGCCGAGGCCATCGGTCTGTGCCGCACCGAGCACATGTTCCTGGGCGATCGCAAGAACATCATCCAGAGCTTTATCCTGTCTGACGATGAGGCCGTGAAGCAGCAGGCCCTGGCCGACCTGCTCAAGGTTCAGACCGAGGACTTCTTGGCGATGTTCAAGACCATGTCCGGCCGTGATGTGGTCGTTCGCCTGCTCGATCCGCCGCTGCATGAGTTCCTGGATGATCCTCGCGAGCTCGAGGTCGCCATCACCAAGAAGGAAGCCGCTGGCGCCAGCGAGGAAGAGCTTGCCGCCCTTCGCGTCCGCCTGCGTCGTATCGACGGCATGGTCGAGTCCAACCCGATGCTCGGCCTGCGTGGTGTGCGCCTGTCCGTCGTCTTTAGCGATCTGCCGCTCATGCAGGTTCGCGCCGTCGCCACGGCTGCTGCCCGCCTTATCAAGGAGGGCGTCGACTCACGCCCCGAGATCATGGTTCCGCTCGTTTCCATCACGGCAGAGCATGTCCAGACCCGCGAGGTCATTGAGCACGTAATCGCCGAGGTTTCCGCCGAAGAGGGCATCGAGCTCAACATACCCGTGGGCACGATGCTCGAGCTGCCGCGCGCCTGCATGGTCGCTGACGAGATCGCCCGTCACGCAGATTTCTTCTGCTTTGGCACCAACGACCTTACCCAGACGACCTTCGGCTTCTCCCGCGACGATGCCGAGGCCAAGTTCATTCCGCTGTACCTGCACAAGAAGATCCTGAAGGACAACCCCTTCGAGACCATCGACACGGCGGTTCTCGAGCTCGTGCGCATGGCCGTGGAGAAGGGTCGCGCCACCAATCCCGACATGCACTTTGGCGTGTGCGGCGAGCACGGCGGCGACCCCAAGTCCATCAAGGGCCTGTTTAACGTGGCCGACGTGGACTACGTGTCCTGCTCGCCCTATCGCGTGCCCCTCGCACGCCTGGCTGCCGCTCAGGCCAAGCTCGAGGCCAAGCGCAACGCCTAGCGCCCCGCACATCGACGTCTAGTGTAGCCCCCCTTCATGCCGCCCGTCTCATTCGTGAGGCGGGCGGTTATCATGTGCGGGTTTTGTCTTTTTGTCTGCGTAAAAAATTGTTCTTGCAGCAGAAACCCGCGCGTGTATACTCGAATACGTTTGTTCAACTACGTGCCGGCCAAGATGGTACGGCACCTCTAGAAGAGTAAGGAATTGCACATGGATTACATCCGCGCAATCGAGCGTCAGCAGATCCGCGAGGACATTCCTCAGGTTCGCGTCGCCGACAACGTCAAGGTTCACTACCGCATTAAGGAAGGCGACCGCGAGCGCATCCAGGTCTTCCAGGGCGACGTCATCCGCATGGCCGGCGCCGGTGCCCGCGAGACCTTCACCGTCCGCAAGATGTCCTTCGGTGTCGGTGTTGAGCGTACCTTCCCGCTTCACAGCCCCAAGATCGCCAAGCTCGAGGTCGTTCGCCATGGTCGCGTCCGTCGCGCCAAGCTGTACTACCTCCGCGACAAGGTGGGCAAGGCTGCTCGCATCCCCGAGAAGCGCTAAGAAGATCGCAGCGTCTGTCCACTCGTTTGGACACAAGGGTCACCTTCGGGTGGCCCTTCTTTTTATCTGATTTGCATGCAAGGAGGGCCTGGTATGGCCAACATGACGAGCTCGGTTTCGGCATCGCAGGTTGCCGGTGAGTTGGCGAGCGCTACGTTTGAGGAGATTCCCGCCCTCGTAGAGCATTATCGCGAGGACCCGCGCCAGCAGGTGATCAAGGCTTGTGAACGCGCCCTCAAACGCCATGACAAAGAGCTTGCCGAGCGCGAGCGCGTCAATGACATGTACGAGCTTATGCATGAGCTTGGCGGCGATGGGGTGGTCGTTGGTGTCGACGAGGTAGGTCGCGGATCGGTGGCCGGCCCTTTGACGGTATGCGCTGTGTGTCTTCCGATGGAGCCGCACATCTGGGGCATCAACGATTCCAAAAAGCTCACGCCAGCGCGCCGCGAGCTGCTCTCGGTGAAGATAGCCGAGGTGGCGACTGCCATCGGCTTTTACCATATCGCTCCTGCGGATATCGATGAGATGGGCATGGCCCGTGCTATCCGTACTGCCGTTGCGGGCGCCGTGGCCGATACGGGACTTGAACCCGACTGCGTCCTCATGGATGGCAACCCCTTGGGCGCCGTTCCTAACGAGCGCGATGTGGTGAAGGGCGATGCCAAAATCGCCTGCATCGCCGCAGCGTCCATCATGGCCAAGGTCACGCGTGACGAGATGATGGTCGAGTACGACGCCGAGTATCCCGAGTACCATCTGGCCGAGTCGAAGGGCTACGCGAGCCCCGAGCACATCGAGGCCATTCGCAAACACGGACTTTGTCCACTGCACCGCGTGAGCTTTTGCGGAAACTTTCTGCAGACTGAGCGCCTTTTCTAGGTCAATTGTGGAGACAGGGACCTCTGGGGTTTTATAAACCTGCTGGTAGCGGGCCGTATGCAACACCATTGCTGCATACGGCCCGTTTTTTGACGGCATTTGGTTAGCTTTTGGTTTGCTTCCGGTACTTACCCGCATGAAAGGTGCCCTCATCATCGGGGCAATTCAGTGTGCGGGAAAGGAGACCCCATGAGTGCCGCAAGCAAAAAGAGCAAGACGCAGCAGCTCAAGGAGCGTTGGGAAAACGGCGAGCTCGACTGCGGGGCGATGACGCCCGAGTTTATCAAGGGACTCAGTCCCCGCGAGCTGGGCATGCTGGGCGAGCTGATCACCATCGACTATTTTAACGAGCGCGGCTACACCTTGCTGGAGCAGGGTTATCGTTGCACTGAGGGCGAGGCCGATCTGGTGCTGCTCGATGAGCTCGACGATGTCGTGGTGATGGCCGAGGTCAAGACCAGACGCGTTGCACTGGATTGCGACACGCGGGTCTTTCCCGAGGAGGCCGTGGACGCCCAAAAGCAACGCCGTTACCGCCGCATCGCAAGTTGCTACCTCATGGAGCATTATCCGCTCAAGGCGATTCGCTTCGATGCCGTGGGTGTCACCATTCGTGGCGGGCATATTGCCGAGATCGAGCATCAGTACAACGCGTTCGATTGGCAGGTGTCGTGATGGCGTTCGAGACGTTTGCCGTTCACGCGGCCTGCATCCGCGGCGTCGAGGCGATTCACGTCACGGTCGAGGTCTCGCTTGCCGGTGGCGTTCCGGGCATCCAGATGCTCGGCATCCCGAGTATGGAGGTGATGGAGTCACGCGGTCGTATTCGCTGCGCGATGCGCTCCGCCGGGTTCGAGATCCCGCGCTCGGGCATTACGGTCAATCTGGCGCCCGGCGATATTCGCAAGACCGGTAGCGGCTTTGATCTGCCCATCGCCATCGCGGTATTGGCGGCCGATGGTCAGATTCCCCGCGACAACCTCGATCGTTGTCTTATTGCTGGTGAGCTTGGCTTGGACGGCACGGTGCTTCCCGTCAAGGGCGAGGTGGCGTTTCAGCTATTGGCGCGTGATATGGGGCTGTCCTTTATCGCCGGCAGGTCCGACCAGCATGTGCCACTCGCGGGCGTGGATTGCGGCTTTATCGATCATTTGTCTCAGCTTGCTCATGGTATGGGCGATGCCGCGCGGCACTACTTGGATTCTGAGGGCATCGAGGCGACCTTTGAGCCTGAGCTCGACTATGCCGACGTGCTGGGGCAGGAGGTTGCCAAACGCGGCATGGCGCTGGCGGCAGCGGGTGAGCTCGGTTTGCTTATGATCGGGTCCCCGGGATCAGGCAAGACGATGCTCGCCCGTCGTATGACCGGCATCCTGCCCGAGCTTTCCGTTGAGGACCAGCAGGAGGCGCTGTGCATCCATTCGGTCTTGGGCGAGAACATCGATGGCTTATTGGCAGGTCATCGGCCGTTTCGAAGTCCCCATCACAGCATATCAACGGCTGGACTCATTGGCGGAGGGCGCCCGGTGCATCCGGGTGAGATCAGCCTGGCTCATGGCGGCGTGCTCTTTTTGGACGAACTTGCCGAGTTTCCCACGGGTGTGCTGCAGACGCTGCGTCAGCCCATCGAGCGCGGCTATGTGAGGATCGTGCGCGTCGACGGGGCCTTTACCTTCCCGTCGCGCTTTCAGCTGCTGGCTGCGAGTAATCCCTGCCCCTGCGGCTTTTTGGGCGACCGTGAGGTGCCATGCCGCTGCTCGGCATCGATGGTCGAGCGCTATCAGTCTAAACTGCGCGGTCCTTTGGCCGACCGTATCGACATGATGATCGATGTGACCCGTCCCGACCCCCAAGTGATTATCGAGGGTGCGGAGGGTATGTCGTCGGCCGAGTTACGTGACTACGTTGTGCGCGGTCGCGCTTTTCGCGCTTGGCGCGAATCCCGTATGGACGATGCGGATGCCGAGGCCGAGGATGATGAGACGCGGTCCATTGACGGCGTCGTTTCGACCTTTGAGCTCGATGATGCGGCGGAGAAGTGTGTGCTCGGCCTGTCGAAGCGCACGCATCTCACGGGCCGCGGCATCGTGCGCCTGGTTCGCATTGCGCGCACGATCGCAGATGTCGCCGAGAGCGAGCGAGTGACGCAGGACCACGTGCTCGAGGCGGCGATGTACCAGGGAAGGAGGGACCAATGATGGCCGAGGGGACCTTTGAGCTGCATCCAGGTGATGCGTTGTATCCCGAGACCGTTTTGGAGCTTCCTGATGTACCCCAGACGCTCTATGTGCGCGGCAACCCCGAGGTGCTTTCGACGCCCGCGCTCTCCATCATCGGCGCGCGCAAGGCCTCGCCGTATGGTCTTGCCGTGGCAGAGCTTGCGGCAAAGGTGGCGGTCGAGGCGGGAGTGACGGTAGTTTCGGGCGGCGCGGTCGGTTGCGACCAGGCCTCGGGTTGGGCTGCGGTCAACGCTGGCGGCAAACACGTCGTGGTGCTGGGGACGGGCGCCGACGTGGTCTATCCGCGTTCGAGCGCGGGGCTTATTACGCGCACGCTTGATACGGGTGGCACGGTCGTGTCGATCTCTCCGTGGGGCATGGGTCCGCGCAAGTTTGCCTTTCCGCGCCGCAATCGCGTGATCGCGGCCCTGTCGCAAGCCCTCTTTGTATCCGAGGCTGGTATGCCTTCCGGGACGTTTTCTACAGCCGAGGCTGCTATGGATTTGGGGCGCGAACTTCTTGCCGTGCCGGGGTCGATCCTATCGCCCGAGTCGCGTGGCACGAATTACCTCATTGCGAACGGTGCCTGCTGCATCATCGACGAGGAATCTATCGAGATGGCTATCTCACGCATCTATGGAACCCTGCGCTACTCGCGCCCCGATGCTCCCGGCATTGCCGACCTGGATCAAACGCAGCAGACCGTGATGCATGCGCTCATCGCCTCTCCGCTCAAGGTCGACGACATCGCGGCGCTCGTCTCGCTCGATGCCGTCGGTGTACTCAAACTCCTGGGTTCGCTTGAACTCGAGGGCCTTATCGAGCGCATGATGGATGGAAGGTATGCGCCCTCCAAGTTTGCCCTTCACGCCCAGACGCCCTTCGGTCACAATGGAAAACGTGTCAATTAGAAAGGTGTTTGCAGATGCAGTTCGATCAGGTGACGGTTATCGGTGGCGGTCTGGCGGGTTCGGAATGCGCGATCCAGCTGGCAGACCGCGGGTTTGCCGTAAAACTGTGCGAGATGCGCCCCCAGGTGAGCTCCCCGGCTCACCATACCGATCACCTGGCAGAGCTCGTCTGCTCCAATTCGTTTAAGTCGACCCGTCCAGATTCCGCTGCTGGCCTACTAAAAGCCGAGCTCGAGCGCATGGGTTCGGTGCTGCTCGATTGTGCCCATCGCGCGGCTGTTCCCGCCGGTGGCGCCCTGGCGGTCGACCGCGTCAAGTTTTCCGAGCTTGTCGAGGCCGAGGTTGCCGCCCGTCCCAATATCGAGGTCGTGCACGGCGAGGTCACGCAGATTCCCGAGGGTCACGTGGTCATTGCCGCCGGCCCCTTGTGCTCGCCGGCGCTGAGCGAAGAGGTCATGAAGCTCGTCGGTGGCGACGCCCTTGCGTTCTTCGATGCCGCGGCGCCGATCGTCGATGCCTCTACGCTCGATATGGATGTGCTGTTCTCGCAGTCGCGCTACGAGGAGCAGGGGAGCGGCGACTATCTCAACGCTCCGCTCAATAAGGAGGAGTACGAGGCCTTTATCGAGGCGCTTACCACGGCCGACCGCGTGGTGCTCAAAGACTTTGAGGGCGGCGATCTGTTCCAGGCCTGCCAGCCTGCCGAGGAGGTTGCACGCACCGGCAAGGACGCCATTCGCTTTGGCGCCATGAAGCCCGTCGGCCTCACCGACCCGCGTACCGGACGTCGCCCCTGGGCGGCGATTCAGCTGCGTGCCGAGAACAAGGAGAAGACCGCCTATAACCTGGTGGGCTTCCAGACCAACCTGACCTTTGGCGAGCAGAAGCGCGTCTTCCATATGGTGCCGGGCCTGGAGAACGCTGAGTTCTTCCGCTACGGTGTCATGCACCGCAACACCTTTGTCGATGCCCCCCACGTGCTCGATGGCACCTTTGCCGTGCCCGGTACCGGCGTGCGCCTGGCCGGTCAGATCACCGGCACCGAGGGGTACATGGAAGCCGTGGCGACAGGTCTGCTCGCGGCGCTCAACACCTATGCCGAGGCTATCGGGGCCGCGGGCGTCGAGTTGCCGCGTGTGGGCGCTCTGGGTGCGCTCGTGGGCTATGCGACCGATCCTGCCACCGTGGGCTATCAGCCTATGCATGTCAACTTTGGCCTGGTGCCGCCACTCGAGGATGGTAAGCGCCGCTGCAAGCGCGACCGCTACCAGGCCTATGCGGACCGTGCGCTCGAGGCCCTTGATGCCTATCTGGCCACTCGCCCCGATCTGTTTGGAGGCGACCGGTCATAGCCTTTGACCTGTACGACACCGTCGACTCGTTTATCGCCTATATCTCACGTGTCGAGGGACTTTCTCCCAACACGGTGACGGCCTATGGCTCGAGGCTGGAGCGCTTTGCTGCCTGGGGCCTGTCTCTTATACACATCTCCGAGCCCACGAGACCCTAAGACATCTC